>DAISKH010000204.1:0-4831 GCA_036821105.1 Limnohabitans sp. | reverse complement strand
ATAAAAACCTCAACTGAGCCTAAGCTCGAGTTTGACGCCCGACTCTGTGCACTCGCTCATCTTGGGTTATGCTTTGTTGCCTTGTTTGATGAAGGCGCTGGCCTTTGTGTTTTTGTGGCGTTGGCGTCAAGCTCGAGCTTAGGCTCAGTTGAGGTTTTTATGGTGCGAACCCATTTACTCGACTTGCAACCCCCAACCCCAACCTCAACCCTAGTCCAGGCCCCAGCCCACAGACAAGTACCAATCACGAGGAGATCCAGATGCTGAACCGAAGAAATTTTTTGACTCAAGCCGCGCACACAGCTCCCCTCTTGGGCGCGGGTGCATTGGGTCTTGCGACTCTGACAGGATGTGCAGGGGTGAGCCTAGAGAGCTATAAAAATGAAGTTCCCGTGTTCTCTTTGCGTGATTATTTCAATGGACCTGTGCGCGCTTGGGGTGTTTTTACAGACCGCTCTGGTCAGGTTCAAAAGCGTTTCACGGTGGAGATGAACTGCACCTGGGAGGGCGATCAAGGCACCTTGGATGAGTCATTTCTCTACTCGGACGGTACTCGCCAGCGCCGCATTTGGCATCTGGTGGACCAAGGGAATGGGCACTTTGAGGGGCGTGCGGGTGATGTGGTCGGAGTGGCAATCGGAGAGTCAAGAGGCAATGCTTTTCGCTGGACTTACACCATGGCGCTTAAAGTCGGAGAGCAGACTTGGAATGTAGAGTTCGATGACTGGATGTATTTGATGGACGGCCAAGTCTTACTCAACAAGTCGGTTATGAGCAAATGGGGGATCCATTTGGGAGATGTCACCTTGTCCTTTACTCGGCCCACCCCAGTTCGATGAATTTGTCATCAACATCATGGCTTCTTTGAACCCCAAAATTGAAAATTGGCAAGGCCGTTCGGTCTGGATTGTGGGTGCTTCCAGTGGTATTGGCTTGGCGCTTGCGAAGGCTTTGAGCTTGCGAGGGGCCAGGGTGGCGGTTTCTGCCCGAAAGGAAGACGCTCTGAGGGCGTTCGTTCAATCGAACCCGGCCTCCTTTGCCGCCCCCATTGATGTTCAAGACCCTGACAGTGTTCAAGCGGCTTGTTGGGCTGTGAAGGCACATCAAGGCCTGGATGTGGTGGTGTACTGTGCGGGTCACTATTTACCACAAGACGCTAAAGCGTTTGATGCCCAGCAATTGATCTTGCACCAAGAGGTGAATTATTTGGGTGCTGTGCGCGTCTTGGCTGAAGTTCTCCCAATCCTCACGGCACAAGGTGCGGGTCATTTGAGTTTGATCTCGAGCGTGGCGGGCTACAGAGGATTGCCTAAAAGTCTGGCCTACGGCCCCACCAAAGCCGCACTCACTCATTTGGCTGAGTGTTTATACATGGATTTGCATGAGCTCGGTCTTGGCGTCAGCGCTGTTTTACCGGGTTTTGTCAGCACGCCCTTGACGGCGCAAAACACATTTGAAATGCCTGCCCTGATCTCCCCCGAGGAAGCCGCCAGTGCGATGATCAGGGGCTATGCACGTGGAGAGTTTGAGATTCATTTTCCTAAGCGGTTCACTCGCGTCTTGAAGGTGTTGCGCTGTCTGCCCTATGCTTGGTATTTTCCACTCGTGAGTCGTTTGACGAAGGGGGCAAAATCATGAACGAGCGAAGTCCTGAGCCCACTCTGGGCGCCCAGCGCGTGAGCGATTTGATCGAGATGTTCCAAACGCTTGAGCCCAGCGGTCTCTCCGAGTTGGAGAAGTTTTACTCGCAAGACGCTGTCTTTCGAGACCCCTTCAATGCCGTTCAAGGACAGGAGGCCATTCGGGGTATTTTTGCCCATATGTTTGACGCTCTCCAAGAGCCCCATTTTGTTGTGCATGATCGAATGCTTGACGGCGAGCAAGTGTTTTTGACTTGGAGTTTTTATTTCAAAATCAAAGGATTTGACGGCTCAAAGATGCAGGTGATTGAGGGCTCAAGCCACCTGCGTTGGTCGTTGACGAGTGAGGGTGTGTGGAAGATTGATTTGCACCGAGACTACTGGGATGCTGCTCAGGAGCTTTATGAGAAGTTTCCCCTCTTGGGCTGGGTGCTGCGTCAAATGAGGAAGCGGCTGGCAAGTCCTACGCCGACGACCAACCCCACATTAACTCATAAGAACTGAATCGTTACAAACTCCTAAACGCGGGAGATGGGAAGCGTTAACCCCCGAGGCTCACAAGTTCAGTGCAACTCAGCGTGTTTCTATGAAAGAGGCACGCGTGCTTAACTTGTCATACAAACGGCACAACTCGGGATAAGACTCGCGCCACTGCAGCTCCTCAAATCGCAAATCCAAATAGCCCAATGCGCAACCCACTGCGATATCGGCCAAACTCAGATGGATACCAGAGCAATACACCTTATCACCCAGGCCTTTCTCCATGGCCTTCAGACTGTTGTGGACTTTGCCCATTTGTCTGTTGATCCAAGCCTCAGAGCGTTCAGTGTCTTTACGCATGGGCCAATGCTTTTCTTGTCTTGCCAAAATGCTGGCATCGATCAGACCATCGGCCAAGGCCTCCCAAGTCTTCACCTCAGCTCTCTCGCGACCGGTGCTCGGTATCAGTTTGCCAACAGGAGAGAGGGTGTCAAGGTACTCCACAATGACGCGAGAGTCAAAGAGTGCCTCACCGCCTTCCATGATCAAGCAGGGCACTTGTCCCAAGGGATTGGATTGAGAAATGGTGCTTGTTTCTGACCAGACTTCTTCAATCACCAGTTGGTAATCTAATTTTTTTTCTGCCATCACAATGCGCACCTTGCGCACGAAAGGGCTGGTGAGGGATCCAATGAGTTTCATGTGTTTAGTCAAAAAGCTGTCAAAGCATTCTATCGGCCTCTAATTTTATGGTGTTGTGTGTGAGCGACGCATTAAAGACTATGGGTGAATTAAGCAAGAAAAACATCATTTATTCTTGTTTTTTATCCAGAGCAATGGGTTGAAAAATCCCTTCATCTCTGCTCGCCTTAGAATTGGGAGATGAATACTTCTACCATCAATGCGTTGTCTCCTTTGGATGGGCGTTATGCCAACAAACTTGAGGCACTCAGAGCTGAACTCTCAGAGTTTGGGTATATGCGCCGTCGTGTGCAAGTCGAGATCACTTGGCTGTTGGCCTTGAGTGAATCGAATTTGACCGAACTGCCTAAATTTGGACCGAGCGCAAGAGCCTATTTGTTGTCCTTGTATCAAGACTTTTCGCTAGCGAATGCCTCAGCGATCAAAGAGATTGAAAAAACCACCAACCACGACGTGAAGGCGGTGGAGTATTGGATTAAAGAGCAGTTGTCAAAGAACACTTTGAGTGCTGAAGATAAAAACGCATTGATCAACGCCCAAGAGTGGGTGCATTTCTCCTTGACCAGTGAAGACATCAACAATTGCAGCCACGCCCTCATGCTCAAGGCCGCAAGGGATGAGGTGCTCTTACCCACCATGTCTGGGGTGACACAGCTTTTAAGGCACATGGTGAGGGACTTTGCCCACATACCCATGCTCTCTCGAACCCATGGACAAACTGCCTCACCAACCACAGTGGGCAAAGAAGTGGCCAATGTCTTGGTGCGTTGTGAGCGCGCCATGAAGAGGCTGTCTGAGGTCGCTTTGCGAGCAAAAATGAACGGTGCTGTGGGTAACTACAACGCACAGGTGGTGGCCTATCCCGAGGTGAATTGGGAGCAATTGGCGCAGCGAGTGATTGAGTCTCCAGCGGCAAGCGGGCCTAAGCCTGAAGGCTCCGTGGGCCTGGGGTTGCATTTTCAAGCGTACAGCACACAAATTGAGCCTCATGACACCATGGCCGAGGTGTTCGATGCTCTTGCGCACTTGAATGTTATTTTGATCGATTGCTGCAGAGATTTGTGGGGATACATCTCTCTGGGCTACTTTAAGCAAAGACTAAAAGAGGGTGAGATTGGATCATCCACCATGCCCCATAAGGTCAATCCGATTGATTTTGAAAATGCCGAGGGAAACCTGGGGCTGTCCAATGCGCTGCTTCGTCACATGAGCGATAAACTTCCCATCTCTCGTTTTCAACGAGACTTGAGTGACAGTACCGTTATTCGCAATGTGGGGGTTGCGTTGGGGCATGCTCTTTTGGCTTACCAATCCTTGGTCACAGGTTTGCAAAAGTTAGAGATCAATGAGGCACGTCTGGCTGAGGATTTGGCCGCTGCCTGGGAGGTCTTGGCCGAGCCCATTCAAACGGTGATGCGTCGCTACGGTTTAAGTGGTGCCTATGAAAAACTCAAGGAGCATACTCGAGGTAAAACCGTCACGCAGCAAGACCTTCACCTCTTGATCAACGAGCTCCTCATCCCTCAAGACGCCAAAGACCGTTTGCTGGCATTGTCTCCAGATCGCTACATTGGACTCGCCCAGCAATTGGCGCTCAAAGCGCTTGAGGGCTCACAGCTTTAACACTAAGCCGTAAGCCGAAAGCAGCAAGCCCCGCATACCGAGGAGTCTTTAACCTGCGCGGTTCTCAACCTTAGCGACTTCCTTTGTCGCAGGCTCAGGTGCTGATGCACGAGAGAGCGTGTTCTCGCTTGCCCGCTCCGCATAACGGTTAAAGCGCCAGGCACTTTGCTCCAAAGTGATGCGCCTCCAAGTGCTTCTCTTCTCCGCTGGGCTCATCTCCGTCCAGTATTGCACTTCTTCAAAAGTACGACCACACCCTTTGCAATAGGCATCTCCCTGACTGGTTGAGCAAATCGCAATGCAAGGCGTGTCAGGAGTTTGTTCGTACCAAGTGAGCCAAGCCTCGTAGGCTTTTGGGGGGAAGCCTTTCGTGCTGACCTCATCTT
>DAISKH010000203.1:0-4915 GCA_036821105.1 Limnohabitans sp. | reverse complement strand
CCTTTAATAAAACTTAAACCTTGTTCAATCCTTTGAATACCTTACTTGGGCTCGGGACGATCCATCAAGCCCAGGCATTCGTTGTAGAGACCCAGGGGCAAAAACTCTTGTAGTTGACGCTTGATTGATTCCACCAAAATAGCCCGGGTATGACGCACTAGCACCTCTGGACGAGCGGCAATCACCCTGGCATGCCGCCATGCGGCAGCCAACACCTCAGATGCCGGGTGAATTTCTGCGACCAATCCCAACGACTTGGCCTCTTGGGCTTCAATGGTTTGACCGGTGAGTAAAAAATAGCGCGCACGGTTAATCCCCATGAGCATCGGATACACCACATGCACGCCGTCTCCTGGGACCAATCCCCCAATAAAGTGCCCTGAATCTTGAAATGCAGCCGTCTCGGATGCGAGAACAATGTCGGCCAAAAGTGGCATCTCTGAGTGCCGCCACGCAGGCCCGTTGATGGCGCTGATCACGGGCACTTCAATGTCCATATAGTTCATCAGTAAGCGGCGACTCTCAGAGACTAAATTTTCAGTGAACTGAGCCGAGGGACGGGTTGCAAAGAGGGGGTTCCCTGATCCAGGAATCACTCGAGGCCCAGAAAATTCAGCACCAGTACCCGTGATGATCACCACCTTGTTCTCGCGGTCTCTGGCAATATCGTGAAAAGCATCAGTGGCTTCGGCGTGAGGGCCCAAGCCCCACTGCAATGAGCCACCTTTGGTGTGAAATCTCACCTCTAGGACACCATCTTCCCGTTTGAAATGAATGCATTCGTAGCGATTCTCGTAGTCGGCCAATTTAGTCATTGTGTTTCTCCTCTTAAGTTCCTGACCCCAAATAGGCTTCCTTGACCAGGGGGTTATTCATCAAGGCCTGCGATTCACCTTGCAATTTGACTTCCCCGTTCTCAAGGATGTAGCCACGACGACTCCTTCTGAGTGCCATCCTGGCGTTTTGTTCCACCAAGAGCACCGTGATACCTTGCTGATGAATTTTTTCAATCGTCTCAAACACCAAGCTCACCAATAAAGGCGATAGCCCCAAACTGGGTTCGTCGAACATGATCATGCTGGGACTGGCCATCAAGGCTCGACCAATCATCAGCATTTGCTGCTCGCCCCCTGAGAGCGTTCCCGCCAACTGGGTTGCGCGTTCCTTCAGTCTAGGGAACAACTCAAAAACAGTTTCCAATTGCGCCTTCCAACGCTTGTCTTGACGCCTTGTCCAAGCGCCAAGTTGCAAGTTGTCCAACGTGTTGAGATTGCCGAAAATTTCCCGACCCTCTGGCACTTGCACCAAACCCATGGCCACAATCTGATCAATTGACTTCCCAGTGATATCTTCTCCCTTGAAACGGATTCGACCTTGCTGAGCGGGTACCACCCCTGAGATGGTGTTGAGAAGCGTTGTTTTGCCGGCCCCATTGGAACCCAAAAGACAAACGATCTCGCTTTGGTCCACACCTACTGAAACATTCTCCAAGGCTTTGATGGCACCATAGCTTGCACTCAGTTGGGAGACCTCAAGCATGCTCAACCTCTTTGCCCAAATACGCCTCAATCACAATTGGGTTGCTTTGTACCTCGCGAGGTAGTCCATGCGCAATTTTTTCACCAAAATTGAGAACCGTGATTTCATCAGCAATGGCCATGACCAACTGCATAACATGCTCGATGAGCAAAATGCTCATTCCCTGCTCTTTCACCAAGCGTCTTAAAAACAAATCCAAAAACTCAATTTCTCGGTTCCTGAGTCCAGCAGCTGGCTCATCGAGCAAGAGCAACTGGGGTCGACTGGCCAAAGCGCGCGCAAAATCAAGCATCTTTTGACGGCCAAAATCAAGTGAGCCCGCTGGCTGATCCTTGAAAGCCCACAAGTCAAGCTCTTGCAAGATCTCCTTGGCTTGCTCGGCCGATTGAGCCTGAGCTTCGGCACGGACACGACTCGGTAAAAAGGGGTTATACCGCGTCTCTTTGGAGCACAAACCCACCAACACATTTTCAAAAACACTCAACTGGGCAAACTGTTCAATATTTTGAAAAGTTCGACTGATCCCAGCTTTGACCACCTCATGGGCTTTGAGATTCAACAATGAATCCCCTTTGAAGTGAAGGGTACCTTCTTGTGGCGTGAAAAATCGAGACAAACAATTAAGTAGCGTTGACTTGCCTGCCCCATTGGGCCCAATCAAGGCGTGAATTGATCCCGCCTGAATATCCAAGTCCAGCCCATTCAAAGCCACCAACCCCCCAAAACGCATGGTGACCCCTTTTAAACTGAGGAGTGCACTCATGTTTTTTCTCGCCTTCTTGTAAAAAGTCCCCAGATACCCTTGGGGCTGTAGATGATGGCCAACAACAAAATGAGGCCATAGACGAACTCTTGCCAAATCAGCAGACTCTTGGGGGCCGCTCTTAAGAGCTCTGGCAACACACCCAGTACCACCACCCCGATGCTCACCCCACCGAGACTGCCGCTCCCACCCACCACCACCATCGATAAGATCAATACCAATAGAGTGACATCAATGTTGTCTGGATTGATATAGGACTGAAACAAGGTATAGACACCGCCGGCGACGCCAGCATAAAAGGCAGAAATGGTGAGCGCCCACACTTTTGTCGCTTTGACGTCAACACCCGATGCCAAAGCAACGTTTTCATTGTCTCTCACCGCAAAGAAGTCACGACCGAGTTTGGAGTGAAGTAAATTCAAAGTCGCCGCAATCACCAGCGCCAAAATCACTGCAATGACGGGCATGGCCTGACGGTCATTGACGACCTCAAAACCAAAAAGGTTGGTTGGTGTCATTCGCAAACCATCCGGTCCTTTGGTGAGGGACTCCCAGGTTCTAAAAACCCATGCTGCGCACTGAGCAAAAGCAAAAGTGGACAACGCCAAATAGACAGTTCTGAGTTTGGTGGCTGGGACTGCAATCAAATAACCAATCAATGCCGCCAAGAGTGCCGCTAATGGCATCCCTAAAATAAAGGGTACACCAAGTCGCATATGAAGAAGTGCAGTCCCATAAATTCCAATTCCATAAAAGGCAATATGGGCAAATGCAAATTGACCTGACCACCCCATGACAATATCAAGCCCAATGGCCAAAATCAAATACATCATTAATAAGTTAAGCAAATAAATGAAGTATTCGGGTACGCAGGCGGGCAACACAATACCAAGAGCCACCAAGATGACACCGATGAGCAATTGTTGTCGACCCAAACTCATTTCACACCCATTGTCTAAACTTTCTTATAGGCCAGAGTTTTGTCAAAAAACCCCTGGGGCCGAATGAGCAACACAAGCATGATGACGAAAAATGGAGTGACTGCGATAGCCTGAGGGGAGATGAAAATACCCACCATGTTTTGCACAATTCCAAGCAAAATCCCCCCCACCACACACCCCGGTAGTGAGCTAAACCCACCAATGATGGCCGCTGCGAAGGCCAACATCACCATGTTGCCCATGTCGGGGGTCATCAAAAGCTTGGGAGCCAACAATAATCCAGCGATACTCGCCACCATTGCCGACAAACCCCAAATGGCACTTTTAACGCTTTTGACAGGAATACCAATGAGACTTGCGGCACGTTCGTTTTGGCTCGTGGCCCTGAGCGCCTTGCCAACCATGGTGTAGCCAAAGAGCACCCACAGCATGAGCATCACTAGAGATGCCACCACCACAATCACAATATCTTGAGGTTGAATCACCAAATCACCCAAGAATAAGGGTGGCCCAGAAAACAAAGGGGGCAACCTTCTCACCTCTTCGGTAAAGGGGATCACTCGAACAATCCCTTTGAGCATGTCAGAAAGTGCTATGGTGGCGATCACAAAGGAGACAAGGACCGTGCTGGATGTGGTCTTTTTGCGGTTGATTTTCTCCAAAGCAAACCGACTAAACAGCACGCCCAAGGCATAAGTAAACACGGGTGTGATCAAGAAGATCACGACATAGGGCCAATCAAGCCACATCAAAAGCAAAAGCCCAATATAGGCTCCAATCATCACCAATTCACCGCCAGCAAAATTCACCACATCGGTGGCTTTGTAGACGATGACCAACGAGAGGGCCACCAAGGCGTAAACGCAGCCCGTGACCACACCACTGATGATGCCTTGCAAGATTAGGTTAAAGAGCCCCATACCAACTCAATGTCCATTCAGTTGCCGTCTTTACCGTTCCAAGAATAATAATCGGGCATGACCTTTTGAGATTTACCGTCAAACTTCACCACCTCTACTGTTCTCAACGCATCGCGTCGAGTGGCACTGAATTGCAACGGACCCGTCATCAAGTCTGAGTTGAGATTGAGCTTTTCCATCGCGTCGACAAACTTCTCCCGCGTGAGATCTTTCCCCATTCGCTGCAAAGTGTCCACCACGGCCAAAGCTGAAGGTACACCCGTCACCATGAATGGACCAGGCTCGCGATCGGGGTTACTTTTTTTATACATCGCCAACATTCTCTCCCTGACATCCTCTTTGGCAATGTCAGTGAAAGACCAGGTGTGATAAAGATTTTTAAGCGCATCAGGATTGCCCACATTTTTTGCATAAACAGAAGGTGTTGGCATGCCTTGGGTGGATTGGAGAAGCGGAATATTGGTCATGCCAAATTCCCCGTATTTCTGTGCAAGTAAGACTGCAGGTGCTGGGTACGCGCCCGACAAAATAGCATCAGGCTTTGAAGCGCGCAAGTTGAGTACAGGGGCTGTGATGTCGGAGATATTGGGTGGAATTTTTTCCTCAGCCACCACCTCGCCCCCCAAACGGGAGATCACGGCTTTTGCGGCTGCCAAATTGGCTTTACCGTAATCGTCATCGTGCACGATGATGGCGATGCGTTTGGCTTTTAGACTTTTAATGGCGAATTCAGACAATGCAGAACCATACAC
>DAISKH010000202.1:0-4921 GCA_036821105.1 Limnohabitans sp. | reverse complement strand
GTGCCGGCACTGCTTTGTGAGTAGACCTGGCCTTGTGGTGAGCTGGTAGGAGCAGAATCATTACTTTGTAAGTTGCTTTGTGGGTTACTGAGGGATGAATTTTGTGCAGAATTTTGGGCTTCCAAAGCTTCTTTGAAGGGATCTTTGATCGAGGACGACGCATCAGAAGAGGCGTCTTGAGAGCCACAACCCAAGATCAAGCAGCTGAGAAGCAGTGTGAGGCCTAGGCCATGGGAGCGGCCAGCGCAACGAGCCATACGTTCAAATAAGCTTTCACCCAGCAAAGACAAGGAGAGAGTTTTCAGCACCATGATCGAACTCTAATGTCCGGGGCCCATGCCCGGCCTTTCTTAAAAAAAATTGCAACCTAGAGACCCGTCATTGCGAGATCTAGTCTCAACGATTAGGTACCAACACAATGCGGTTGCAATTGCAATTGGCATCTAAAATTTGCTCCCAGTGGTATCCCGGTGGCGGCAACTGAGGTTGTCCCGGTTGCACTGGGTAGTATTGGGGTTGGACCACCACTGGCGCAGGGGAGGAGTTTTGCAAGGCCTCGTACACCAATGCCCCGCCAATGATGCTAGGAACAACCCATCCCAAGGAGGGATGAAAATGCGCATCGGGGTGAGGGCGGCGCTCAAATTCCTCACGCCCCATGCGTCTTTCTTGTGCCTGTGCGCAAAAGACCGTAGTGCCTAGGAGCAGCACGCAAGCGAGCGATTGAAGTATCTTTGAGTTCATGGCTCGACCTCTGAGGTAAGAAATTGACGAGCCTTGACCCCGGCACTGGCTCTACAGTTAGGGCTGCTTGGTTCCCCACCTGACCCGGTTGGCCGCTTCACCATGCGGGAAGGCCCGTCAGGGAGGATTGTAAGGCCTCTTTGGGTTATGGGTCATCCCTGGGTAACAGACCAAGTCTTCAATGGCTTTAGAATGCGGTCATGTCCTATCTCGTTTTAGCCCGCAAGTACCGTCCCAAGACCTTCACCCAGTTGGTCGGTCAGTCGCATGTGGTGCAAGCACTCTCCAATGCACTCGAGCAGCAACGACTCCACCACGCCTATCTCTTCACGGGTACTCGGGGTGTGGGGAAGACCACCGTTTCACGTATTTTGGCCAAATCTCTCAATTGTGAAAAGGGCATCACGTCTGAGCCCTGTGGAACGTGCGAGATGTGTCAGGCCATTGACGCGGGCCGCTTTGTTGATTACACCGAGCTTGATGCCGCATCAAACCGTGGTGTGGACGAGGTACAGCAACTCTTGGAGCAAGCGGTTTATAAACCCGTTCAAGGGCGCTTTAAAGTCTTCATGATCGATGAGGTGCACATGCTCTCGGGCACGGCTTTCAATGCCATGCTCAAAACACTGGAGGAGCCCCCAGAGTATTTGAAATTTGTTTTGGCAACCACCGATCCGCAAAAAGTGCCAGTGACGGTGTTGTCTCGGTGTTTGCAATTCAATTTGAGCCCCATGGCCGCTCAGACCATTCGAGAGCATTTGAGCACCGTGCTCCAAAGCGAGAGCATTGAGTGTGAGCCCCAAGCATTGCACTGGATTGCACGTGCTGCCAGGGGCTCCATGCGAGATGCGTTGTCTCTCACTGACCAGTCCATCGCCTATGGTGCAGGCGCAGTTCGCGAAGCTGAGGTGAGGCAAATGCTGGGCTCGGTGGACCGTGAGCACGTCTTTGCGCTGATTGCTGCATTGGCTCACTCGGACGGACCGGCTGTGATTGCTCTGGCCCAACAACTCCAGTCTCAAGGACTCAGTGCCTCACAAGCCCTGGAGGACATGGCGTTTGTGCTCCAGCGCATGGCCGTCATGCAATTCTCTGGCGAAGCCACGGCCAACTCCACGGAGGAGACTGACCCCGATGCATTGTCAGATCAAGACGAGCACAGAACCCGTGCCTTGGCCCACACGTTAGCCAAGGATGAGACCCAACTGCTCTACAGTATTTGTATCAAAGGGCGCGCGGAAATTGGTTTGGCACCGGATGAGTATGCTGGACTCACCATGGTGCTTTTGCGACTCTTGGCCTTCAAGCCCACTCAGAGCTTAGAGTCCGATCAGGATTTGGCTGAAAAAAAAACTCTTGAATTTGCAAATCCCCGGTTAGTCTCTAGCCAAAGCAAAATCGGAAGTGTAAGTGGAAGTGGAGGCGAAAGCGAAAGCCAAATCGAACGATCTGGCTCGCACATCGCCACTGAGACCCTAGCTTCAAGATCACAGTCACCAAGTTTGAACAACCCGGCCCTGATAAGCTCACAAAGGAGCGAGACCGAGTTTGAGGCCAACACCCAGGACAAGAGGGATCTGGACAAAGGGCTACCCGCCCCGAACGTTCAGTTCGTCCCCGAGTCACGGACATCGCTTCCCGTGACGCCCTCAACGCCAGTTTCAAGCCCGCCTCCCAACACCCACCCCGTGCGTGAGTTGCCCGTGAAAGACATGGGGCAACCTGGGGGCTTGGCGCGTTCACCCCACGCCAACACAGGCCACACCCGTGCCGAGCCAACACCATCCCCAGAAGGGATGGTGGCGGTGGCTGTGAGAGTTGCGCCTCAAAACGCGGACAAAGTGAACACGCAAACTCTTGAACGCTTCAAGACGCACCTCAAACCAACACCCTTGGGCGACGAGTGGATGCAAACCGTGCAACAATTGATGGATGCAGATTTGGTGCAATCCTTGTCACGAGAGTTGGCCCTTCAGTCTCAACTTGTGGCCAAGGATGAGCAGAGCATTTTGCTCAGAATTGAGAGCGAGACCCTCAGCAGTCCCAACTCTCGCGAGCGCTTAAGAGCAGCACTTGCCAGTTTAGGGATGAATGTGGAGTTGCGCTTGGAGATGGGCGCTGTGAGTGATTCGGCTGCGATGCGTTTGGCCCAAGTGGCTTATGAGCAGCAAGTCAAAGCGGAAGCCAAAATATTGAGTGACCCCTTTGTGCAACAAATGATGCAAGAGTTTGAAGCCACCATTGTGCCGGGCTCCATCAAGCCGCTCGTGCAGGCCCGAGACAAAGTCTCGGATTGATTTTTATCGTTGATTGAAAGGCAAGAACCATGTTCAACAAAGGACAACTGGCCGGCTTGATGAAACAAGCTCAAGCCATGCAAGAGAATTTGAAAAAAGCCCAGGATGAATTGGCCAACGTGGAGGTCACCGGCGAGGCTGGCAACGGATTGGTCAAAATCACCATGACGTGTAAGCACTTGGTCAAGCGCGTGGTGATTGATCCCTCCTTGATGAAAGATGATGCGGAGATGCTGGAGGATTTGATCACAACGGCCTTTAATGATGCTGGCAAAAAAGCTGAGGAGACCTCAGAGACCAAAATGGGCAAATTAACCGCTGGCTTGCCCGGTGGCATGAAGTTGCCTTTTTGATTGACCCCTTCCTCCAAGCGTTGTCCCACTCATGAGCACTTTGCACGCCCTAGATGCTCTCATCGTGGCGTTGAGGCGCTTGCCTGGAGTGGGTGAAAAATCCGCCTCTCGAATGGCTCACCACCTCATGCAGCACGACCGAGCAGGGGCACAACTGCTCTCTCAAGCCCTCACCCACGCAGCCAACACTGTGCAGCACTGTGAGCGCTGTTATGCGTTCACCTCCGCTGCTTTGTGTGAGACTTGTTTGGACACCTCTAGGGACCCTACTCGACTTTGTGTGGTGGAGACTCCAGCAGACCAGTCGGCCATTGAGCGCACACAGTCTTATAAGGGGCTTTACTTTGTGTTGATGGGGGCCTTGAGTCCATTGAATGGACTGGGCCCGCAAGAAGTGGGCGTCAAGCGGTTATTTGATCGTGTTGAAATTGATGGGACGATCAAAGAAGTGATTTTGGCCACCAACTTCACTGCCGAAGGCGAGGCCACTGCGCATGTGCTCTCCCAGGCCTTGAAGAAGCGGGGCATCGAAGTCACCCGTTTGGCCAGAGGCGTGCCCCTGGGGAGTGAGCTGGAGTATGTTGACTTGGGGACCATTGCACATGCCATGGTGGACCGAAAGTCCACCCCTTGAGTGTGCAGGGGTCAGAAGCAGACAGAGGACTTGACCGGTATCAGGTTAGTCAAGCAAGTCAAGCCAATCAAGCCATTCAAGCCATTCAAACAATTCAAGCTTTGGGGTGACGCGGGCTTGCCTCATGTCGATTAGGTTTGCCTGATTTGAGCGCTTTCACACTCACCTCCGCTTGCAGTGTTTGACCGGGCTTGAGTTTGGTTTGGGGGGAGAGGTGATTGAGGGCGGCGAGTTGCTCAATGCTCACCTTGTAGCGCTTACTCAGGGTGGCCCAATTGTCTTTTTTACCCACCTTAATACTCACACGTTTGGTGATGATCTCAGGCGCTAATTCGAGTTGGCCTTGTTCAGCGACTTTTTGTGCAACGTCTTCGTCCTTTTTAAGTCCCCGAGGAACCAATAGAGCAGAGCCCGCTTTGATGAGCATCTTGGGGGGGATGGCGTTCAGGGCTCTAAGTTCAGCCTCAGACATGCCGATGCGCTTGGCTGCATCGGAGACTTTGAGGGTGGTGGGGGCAATCCAAGCGGTCCAACTGGCCAGGCGCTGACTGCTGTAGGTCTCAAAGTTCTTTTGAAAGACCTCTGCGTTGTCCCAAGGCAGCAAGATCTGAGGCGTCCCCGCTGCCAAGAGCACGGGCCTAGATGCCGAAGGATTGAGGGCCTTGAAGTCCTCTTCTGGAATCTCGGCCAATTTCGCGGCCAAGCTCACATCGATGTCACGGCTAAGGGGCACACTTTGAAAATAGGGGTGATTGGGGATGTCGCTCAAGGTGATGCCAAAAAGGGCGGGTTGGGCCACGATGTTTTTGATCGCTTGCAACTTGGGAACGTAGAGTCTGGTCTCCATGGGCATGTTCAAGTCCAAGTAACCCGCGCTTTGGCCCAGGCGTTGG
>DAISKH010000201.1:0-4976 GCA_036821105.1 Limnohabitans sp. | reverse complement strand
CACTTATGCGGAGAGCTCTTCGCTTCCATGGCCAACATAGACATTGCTCACATTCCTTTCAAAGCTGGACCCGAGGCGATCACCGCTTTGATCTCTGGCCAAGTCGACCTGATGTTCAACGGGGGCAACGCCTTCAATTACTTAAAGAGTGGCAAAGTCATCGCCCTAGCATCATCGGGCTTAAAACGATCGGCTTCGATGCCGCAATTGCCCACCATGCATGAGTTGGGGTTCACTGGCTTTGAGGTCTTGCCTTGGTTTGGCATGTACGGCCCTGCGGGGTTATCTAAGGAGTTGGTGAACAAACTCAACCTAGAAGTGAACGCACTCCTCAAAAACCCGAAGTCTCAGGAAAAATACTTGAACCAAGGCATTGAGGTCAACCCTGGAACACCCGAGCAACTGATGGCGTTGATGAAAAGTGACTTGTTCACTCAAGCTCAATTGATGAAAAAGGCGGGCATCACCCCTGAGTGAAAGAGACAGCAAAAAAACCAAGACTGCACTAAGCCAGTGCCACTTCCGGTGTTTTCAAACCTAAAATTTTTCTAGCATTGCTATTGAGAATTTTTTCACAATCGGTCGAACTCAGGCCCGTTTCATGGAGAAGCTTGAGTGCTGCTGCAGGATCCCAACAAGGGTAATCGCTACCATACATGATGTGGTCAACACCGTAATAACGTATGGCAAATTCAATTCCCTCCTTGTGTGGAGAGACGGTGTCTGTGAACATGCGCTTTAGATAAGTGCTGGGTGGCAGGGGCAACTGAGCATCTTTTGAGTTTTTGTCCATACGACCCGACTGGTAAGGCAACGCTCCACCGGTGTGGGAGGTCACTACCTTCAAATTGGGGTAGCGCTCCATGATCCCAGACAAGACCAATCGATACGCCGACACACTCACGTCAATGACTCTTCCCAAACTCTTATACAAAGCACCGTTGTAGCCATCCAAAATGTCGGTAAACATGGCATCAGTGGGATGCACAAAGATGGGTAAACCCAATTGTTCGATACGCGCGTAGACGGGCTCGAGCCGAGCTGCATCGATGTTCTCCACCGAGCCTATGCTCCCGGGAATATTGACCCCCATCAATTGTTGATGAGCCACTGCATACTCTAGAGTATCCAAGGCCGCTTGGGTGTCTTGAAACGGCAAAACCGCAGTGGCCCACAAATGCCCGGCATATTCTTTTTGCGCGTTCGACATCTCTTCATTCCAGAGCATGCAAGCGTCCTTGGCTTCCTCAATGGGCAGATCGCAAAAATGAACGGAAAAGGGTCCGGTTGTGCAGACGACATCCACCTCAAAACCCAAGGTCTGCATGTGGGCAAATTGCTGGTCCAAATCAAACCATTCGGAACCCAAATTAAAGCGTGCGTTGGCACCCTCTTTGCGCCAGTAGGTGTAACCGTTTTTACCGTTGGAAACACAACGGGGAAAATCCTTGCGGGAAATCAACTTTTCAAAAATTGACCTCGGCCACCAGTGAAAATGAGAATCCACTATTTTCATTCTTGTCCCTTTTTGTCGTTGTATTGCATATGATGGAGTCAACTTAGTTTAGCAAACAACTTTCGCACAGTCAAAATGATGACCGTCAAGACTAAGTAGAAACCTTAGGAATAAGGCTCATGAGCTTGAACAAGCCCTAGCCCCCAATATTCAAACTCTCTCTCCAACGCAAAGACAACAACACCTTCACTCTAGTTTTGCCTGGATGCCCTGTGGTTTGTTCTGGTAAGCACTGATAATCCCTTCTCGCATGTCCGAGATGTGTACCCACTGACTCAACTTCTCGGGATGGCAAGGCACAGAGCGAGGGCACTGTGAGTCACTTTGACAGATGATTCGGGTGGGATGATCCAGGGCCTCCTCGATCCATGCCACATTGAGGATCTGTGCTACAGCGCGGATGGCGTCAGAATGCTCTTTATCGAGCAAAGTGCTGCCTCCTGCACGCTGACAAGACTCGCCAATGTCTTGGATGATCTGTGCACCATTTTTGATGTTGGAGATCAAAGCAGGCCCCAAATCAACGCCCACCGACAAAATTCGCGAGTTTCTAGACAGATCGGGAGAGATCAAGGTGTGGCAGCAATAAATCTTCCATTCGCCATGTTGACGGATCACGGAGATTTGCGAGCCCGAGGGTTTTCCACTTTGCCCAGCAGCATGAAAGACAGCCCATTGCGGACAGTGGTCATGAGGCTTGGTGAGGGTGCCCCAGGGCAAAGGAATCCCATTGCCACGGTAAATTGCTCGAAACTTACCGGTGGTTGACGCATCAAAGAAATGCCAATGGGGGTAATTGGAGACCTTGGTCATGCGCCGCATCACAATGGCCACCGACAAGTCCACTTTCTCACCGGCCAAGATGCGGTACTTCTCTTTGGTCAGGAAACGACGGAAAGGGATTTTGGGGCAAAGCAAAGCCCCGGCGAAATAACTGCACTCAAAGTCTCTCCAGGCAAGTAAAACCTCATTGCCCATCTCAGTGGCACGACCCTCGGCTGAACCATCCGGGCTCTCACCGGGCTCGCCCCCGGAGGCGTGAATGGACTTAAATCCATCACCAGAGTGCAAGACTTTGTGCCCCAAGTTCAAGGCCAAATCGTATTTGAGTCTGGCCGTGTCCTTTTGGAGCGAGCGGTTCAAGTAAACGGTGCCCGGTGCCTCATAAAAAGAACGCACCAGACTTTGAACCGGCTCGTGTTGATTAAGAGAACTCACCGCCGATTTGTCAAACCACTTGATTTGTAGGTCGTGCTTTTTGTAGAGTTGCATCAATTGCTCCACACTGAGTGGAAACTCACGCCCCCCCACCTTCTCCGCCACTCGCTCCAACTCGGGGTATTCGTTTTGCAGCACCTCTTGGTGGGCCCGAATCAAGATATGGGCCAACTGCCGGGTGGAGACCCCACTTTGCTGCAGCAACTGGGGGACTGCGGACTCGAGGATCCGCTTGGAGAACAAAAAGTTGGGCTCAAAGTTCAAGACGTTTGAATCGGTTGCAAAACTTTGACTTTGGGAGGACAAGGAGAACACCTTGTTCTTATCTAAAAACCACTCCACATCCCGTTGGAACACTTGGGCGAATAAACCCAATACGGTCTCTGATGGGTTTCTCTTGCCGCTCTCGATCATGCTCAAATAAGCGATCGAGGGCGCGTGCACTGGATCTAGCGCCGAACAACGCCCTGACAACTCCTCCAAGGTGATGTGGTTCTCTAGCCTCAGGGTTTTGAGCTTTTTGCCCAAAAAATAGTAATTTCGGTTGATTTGAACCATGTGAAGCTCAATATTTTGTTAATTTAACACTGTGAATTTTTATGTATTTATATTAACAGCACTGTTTCATTATCATGACAAATTCTGTGAATAAGAGAGTCTTGCCATGAAAAAAAGTTACAAAGTATTGATTTTGGGGGCTTCCTATGGATCCTTATTGGGCAGCAAATTACTCATGGCAGGCCACCAGGTGAGCTTGGTGTGCAGGGGTCAAACGGCTCAATTGATCAACCGGGAAGGTACCCGTGTGAGGCTTCCCGTCAAAGGTCACGCCAGCCCCATCGAGATTGACTCTCGCCACTATCCCGGTGCCTTGAATGCCTTGACCCCAGACGAAGTAATCCCCCAGCACTACGACCTTGTGGCCTTGGCCATGCAAGAGCCCCAATACAGCGAATCCAGTGTCAAAGCACTCATGAAGCGGATTGCTCACTCGCGTGTTCCTTGCATGTCCATCATGAACATGCCCCCGCTTCCTTATTTGGCGAGAATCCCGGGGCTTGATTTGTCACCACTCAGGGCATGCTATTTGGATGCAGAGGTTTGGGACGATTTTGAGCCCTCTTTGATGACCCTTTGCAGTCCCGACCCCCAAGCTTTTCGCCCTTTTGCGGATCAGCCCCACATCCTCCAAGTGGGCCTGCCGACCCACTTCAAAGTGGCCCGCTTTGACGAACCCGGCCCCAACCTGATGCTCGCTGAGCTTGAAGAGAGTATTGCCAACGCTCGGATGATGGTGGAGGGTGAAGCGTTGGATCTCCCCGTGAAACTCAAAGTCTTCGACTCCTTGTTCGTCCCCTTGGCCAAGTGGAGCATGCTACTCACAGGCAACTACCGCTGCATCTTGCAAGACCGCGTGCAGTCTATTCAAGAGGCCGTGCAAACACACCCCCAAAAGTCCCAAGAAATCTACGAATGGGTGACCCAGTTGTGCGTCACTCTCGGAGCAGACCCAGCGGATTTGGTGCCATTTGAGAAATACGCCAACGCCGCCAATGGCCTATTAAAGCCCTCCTCGGCTGCTAGAGCATTGGCAGCCGGTGCAACCCATATCGAGCGCATTGACCTCCTGATCCAAGGCATTGCAAAACAAAAGGGTCGTCTGCATGCCAGCATTGACGAGACCGTTGAGCACGTGCAGCACTGGCTCAGTAAGAACCGGGAGACGCAAAGTGCGCACTCTTAGGACGGATCAATGCATTTGAAGAACTCACACTCGTTTCAACCACTCAGGTGAGCCCCAGCGCTTCGGGCTTTCCTTTCATTCAAGGGTTTAGGATGAAGACAATACATTCCAGATGGTTTCAGTTGGTGATTGGTATTCTTTGCATGGGGCTCGTGGCCAATTTGCAATACGCATGGACCTTGTTTGTGAACCCCATGCACCTCAAAACAGGCTGGAGCCTCACGGCCATACAACTGTCCTTTTCGATCTTCATTTTGGTGGAGACGTGGCTCGTGCCCATTGAGGGCTGGATGGTTGACAAACTGGGGCCTCGCTTTGTCGTGATGCTGGGCGCTGTGTTTGCGGCCTTGGGTTGGCTCTTGGATGGCTACGCTACCACCCTAGAAGAGATCTATTTGGCCGCTGTGATCTCGGGTATTGGTGCGGGATGCGTGTACGGCACCTGTGTGGGCAATGCTGTCAAATGGTTTCCTGATAAACGCGGCTTGGCCGCAGGAC
>DAISKH010000200.1:0-4982 GCA_036821105.1 Limnohabitans sp. | reverse complement strand
TGCCAAGAAAGTAGCATGGCGCCAGACATTGCAGGCCAAAATATTGCCAATCCGTTATCTCAAATCATCTCTGGCGCCATGCTACTTTCTTGGCATGGTCAAAAAACCGGCCAGCCCAAGTTCTTAGCGGCCGCTCAAGCCATCGAGGACTCGGCCTTGTACCTCATGCAAACCGGACAGGTTACGCCTGACGTGGGCGGGAATCTTAAAACAGACTCCACGGCCCAAGCGCTCGTTAAACACCTCTTAACCACTCAACACTGAAAGACACCCCAACATGCATCCCATTCCAAGCCATGTGGTTGACACCCATTGTCATGTCATCTCTAGCGACAACACCCTCTTTCCCATCACCACCCCCATGGGCGGTAAACAGTCCGATTGGTCAAAAGAGAGACCTGTGAGCGACACGGCCATGATCGCCGCCATGAAAACAGCAGGGGTCAGCAAATCCGTCTTGGTTCAAGCCTCCACATGCTACGGCCATGACAACCGCTATGTTGCTCACAGTGTTGCCCAACACCCTGAGGCCTTCTCAGGCGTTTTCTCTGTCGATCTGGTGAGCCCCCAATCGGTTGAACAAATCACACATTGGATGGGACAAGGCCTCTCGGGTGTGCGTGTCTTCATTGCAGGTCACACCGCTCAGGACCAAACGGTGCAGATCGACGACTCCAGAGCTGATGCGTTGTGGGAGTATGTATCATCACACCAAATTCCTATCTGTGTACAACTTCGCTCATTTGGCCTCGCAGCTCTCTCGACTGTACTCAAGCGTCACCCCAAGCTCGTGGTTCTACTCGATCATTTCGCCAGACCCGAATTGGAAGGTGGTTCCCCCTATAGCGCTGCACAAGTGCTGTTTGATTTGGCCAAATTTGAAGGGCTTCATTTCAAACTCACGACCCACAACATTCGGGATGCCAAACTTGGCTTGGCAACCCCTCAGACTTTCATAGAAAAAGTGGTGAGTGTTTTTGGGGCATCGCGTATTGCTTGGGGCTCAAACTTCCCAGCTTGCTCAGGCACCTTGGGCGAGCAACTTCAAGAATCATTGGAGGCGACCCACTTATTGAGTTCAACAGACCAAGACTGGATTTACTCTAAAACAGCACATGCTCTTTATCCATCATTAAACAATGCCACTGGCGTTGCTTGAGTTGCTAGAACCCAATGGCGCATGACACAACAATGAACACGAACCCTTACACCTTCAAAACTTTGTTGGGTGACTATCCCAACACACTGGCCATCAAGAGTGGCCAAGTGCACAACGACTCTATCGCCTTTGATTTTGTCCACGCTCCTGTAGCCAACCGCTTATTCAAACGAGTGGTCAGAGACTTGGAGTTTGATTTGGCCGAACTCGCCTTGGTCACCGCCTTTCAAGCCAAAGCCTACAACAAGCCCTTGACCATGGTGCCTGCAGTGGTTGGCGCAGGTCGATATCAACACCACTGCTTGGTCTATAACCAAGAACGCGGCAAACTTGGTGTCTCACAACTCAGGGGCAAACGCATCGGGATTCGTGCACATGCGCAAACTACAGTGACATGGGTACGAGGTATTTTGATGAACGAATATGGTGTGGACCTGCGTGACATTCATTGGATTACTTTTGAGCATGGGCACTTGGCTGAGTTCCCAGACCCCAAGGGTGTTGTTCGTGCAAAGCCAGAGCAAAACATGGTTCAAATGCTGATGAATGGTGAGCTCGATGCCGCCATCATTGGCACCGATTTACCTGATGACCCCCGTCTTCAATCTGTGATTCCCGATCCCCACGAGGCTGCCAAAGCTTGGGGAGAGAGGCACCAATTGGTACCGATCAATCACATGATGATGGTCAAGAAGTCCATCATCAAACACCACTCCGACAGTGTTCAACAAGCCTATCAACTGCTCAGACAAAGTAAGGCCGTGGCTGATTCCCAAAAGAGCCCCAACTCTAGCCCAAGCAAAGATCTCACCCCCTTTGGAATTGAGGCCAACCAAGCAGCATTGGAGTTACTGCTGAAGTACTCAACTCAACAAGGCCTCATTCCCAAAGCCTACTCCATGAAAGAGCTTTTTGATGGCCTCCAATGGGCAGCATAAATGTCAGTTCGCCAGAACTTAAAGCCTTGAATTAACAAAATATCATGAACATCAACATCAATACCACCAAGAATTCAAAGTTATTCACCCCAAAAATATTGATTGTTGCACTCATGGCTTGGAGTGGCTTGATGGCACTGCACTCCTCTTGCATGGCCCAATCTGCCAACAACACCATTGGCCGAATTGTTGTGCCCTTTGCACCCGGTGGAGCTCGTGAGATGCCTGCACGCGCGGTCTACCAAGAAATGGCCCAAGCCCTAGGAGAGCATTGGATTATTGAGTCCCACCAAGGTGCAGGTGGCGCTATAGGTACGGTCTTCGTTGCGAAATCTGAGCCCGATGGGAAAACACTCTTGATGGCCGCCTCCAGTCACTTTGTCACCGCAGCCTTAGGAGCCAAGCCGCATTACGACCCCGTCAAAGATTTTGTGCCCGTGGCCAACATCGGAACCCAAAGCTACGTATTGCTCATCAACGCAAAACTACCCTTCAATAACGTCGCTGAGTTCATTGCGTATGCAAAAAAGCACCCAGGTGAGATGAATTACAACTCAGCGGGAATTGGAAGCTCGACCCATCTTGCAATGGCTTACTTTTGTAAGCAAGCGGGGATTGATCTTTTGCACATTCCCTACAAAGGCACCCAAGAGGCGGCCAACGATGTGCTAGCGGGAAGATCTCAAGCTGTGATCGTACCCACAGCGGGTGTTGGGGTTTATTTGGCAGACTCTCGCATTAAAGCTTTGGCGATCACTTCAAAACGCCGCTCCACTCTTCGTCCACAAATTCCTACCATCGACGAATCTGGCCTAAAGGATTTTTATTTTGAATCTTGGTTCGGTTTTTTAGCCGCCAGCGGTACACCCAAAGCCACGGTTCAGCGCTTAAATACGGCATTGAACCAAGCGATCTCTCAAGAACCCGTTCGTCAGCGACTGATCTCTCAGGGCATTGAACCAGCCCATGAAAATGCTGACGAATTTGAG
Source organism: Limnohabitans sp. (assembly GCA_036821105.1). GTDB lineage: Bacteria > Pseudomonadota > Gammaproteobacteria > Burkholderiales > Burkholderiaceae_C > Limnohabitans. Next base: position 1,896 of record DAISKH010000200.1, on the reverse strand, counting down.
AAAGTTTTTTTGGCCGACAAAATCCTCATGACCCGCTTGGTTCAAGACGTTGGCCTTAAAGCGGAATAACGATTGGGCACTGGTTTTTGATTAAACCAGTGCCAGCCATCATCAATCAATCTTCGCGCCTGAATCTTTGACAATTTTGGCCCATCGCACCAAATCAAATTGCACCAATTGGTTGAGTGATTCTTGGCTCCCTTTGTAAGGCTCACATCCTAGAGTAGCCAGTTTTGCGATGGCGTCATGGTCATCCAGTACTTTGTTGACCTCAACTTGCAACCAGGAAGAAATAGCCTTGGGGGTCCCTGCAGGTGCAAACATGGCGTACCAAGGTGTGGCCCCAAAGCCTTTGATGGTCTCCCCGATGGTGGGGGAGTCAGGCAATGAGGCCAATCTTTTTTCATTGACCACACCGATGACTTTTAACTTCCCCGCTCGGATAAAAGCAAGCGATGAAGGCGTACTTTGAACCGACAAAGGTACTTGACCACTCACCACATCAGTGGCTGCACCCGCCGCGCCTTTGTAAGGGATATGCTGCAATTTAATATCGGCAGCCTTTTGTAGCATCTCACCAATCAAATGGTTCATCGTGCCGTTCCCAGCAGAAGCATAGGCCACTTGCCCAGGCTGTGACTTGGCATAGGCAATGAGCTCAGCCATATTGTTGGGAGGAAATGCTGGATTGGCCACCACCACATAGCCCGCTTTGGCCAGAGGCGTGACTGCATCAAAATCTTTGATGGGATCAAATCCAGTTTTTTGGTAGAGGGCTGGATTGATCACCTGTGCACTATCGGCGGTGACTAAGATCGTATAATCATCAGGTTTTGATTTTGCAACGAGAGCCGTGCCCACATTGCCACCCGCCCCGGGGTGGTTATCAACCAAAAATGTCTGGCCACTCGACTCCGTGAGCTTTTGAGCGATCACACGGGCAATGGCATCGTTGGCTCCCCCTGCCGCTTGGGGGACTAAAAAGGTAACCGGCCGACTAGGATATTTGTCTTGAGCAAGTGAGGCTTGCAAAGCGGTCAATGCAAACACACCAGCAACACAGGCACGAAAAAAGTAAGTTTTACCCAGCATGAATCGTCTCCAGTCGACAAAAAAAGGATGAAGCTAGGTTAAATCAATCAAATGCTCTAACCCCTAGGGTTTACACTTGTTTCATAGTCACAGTGACCTCTGAATACCCCTTAATTTTTACCACTTTATCAGCTTTGTCACTGGCTCATGGACAACACCATGCCCAAGCCTTTATGAAATCCTTAAAATCTGCAGATGACAATTGATAAATTGATTAAATCCAACCTATCCATCTTGGTGGGTGCATCACTGATGCTGACGCTTAGCATGGGGATGCGGCAGAGTCTGGGAGTTTTTATGCTTCCACTCACCAGGGACACAGGTATATCCATCTCCGAATTCACTTTGGCCATTGCCATTCAAAATTTATCCTGGGGATTTTTACAACCTTGGGTCGGTGCCTGGGCTGGTAAGCACGGGTACCGCTATTTATTGCTATCGGGCTCATTGCTTTATGTTTCAGGGCTTACCTTACTAGCCACGGCACACAATTACTTAATGGTACTGATCGGTGCGGGTGTTTTGATTGGTTTGTCCTTGTCTTGTACAGGTTCGGCCATGGCCATGGCAGTTGCAACACGTTGCGTCTCAGACCATATGCGCAGTACCATTTTAGGAGTGGTGTCGGCAGCAGGCAGCATTGGCGCACTGATTGCTGCACCAATTGGCCAAACGCTCTCTCAAGCTGAAGGCTGGCGAGTCGGTGTCATGGGCTTTATCGCCATGAGCATTTGCATGGTTCCAGCCACTTGGTTTGGAGGGAAAGTCGATCAGTTGCCCATCCCTCCCAACCCTGGTTTTGAC
>DAISKH010000199.1:4141-4991 GCA_036821105.1 Limnohabitans sp. | reverse complement strand
ACCCACCTTGTGTGTGCACACCCAAGATCTTGAGCTCTTCAAACGTTGGGGGGCCATGTACACATTTGAGCAATATTTGGAGCGCATGTCTGTCATCCCTTCCCTAAAGCACGAGGAGATCGCACAGGCAAGCCACATGCTCCACCACGACCAACCCAAGGTGTTGGCAGACTTATTGACGCATTTTCTAGACGATTCTTTTGCACCCAACTGGGAGCGAGCCCAATGACCACCTCAGATGTCTTGATCATTGGTGCGGGTGCAGCAGGGCTTTTTTGTGCGGGCGTGTGCCAACAACTCGGCCTGAAGGTGGTGGTGCTAGACCATTACCCCAAGGTTGCAGAAAAAATCCGAATCTCAGGCGGTGGAAGAAGCAACTTCACCAACATATTGATGGATGCAGCGCAACCTCACCGACATTTTTTAGGAGAAAACCCAGCGTTCGCTCGCTCAGCCTTGGTGCGCTACACGGCGCAAGATTTCGTAAGCCTCATGAACCAACATGGTGTGGCCTACCACGAGAAACATAAGGGCCAATTGTTTTGTGATCACAGCTCGCAAGACTTGATTGACATGCTCATCAAGGAATGCAAGGTGGGGGCAAAGGGAGGTGAGGTTCTGCATTGGCAGCCCTGTGCACTCCAAGGCCTCAGTTACCATGATGCAAGTGAGACTCTCCCCTACTACCTTGCACAAACTGATCTAGGACCACTTCGCTCTCGTGCGGTGGTCGTCGCCACGGGTGGGCTTTCTATTCCCAAAATTGGCGCGACTGATTTGGGCTTTCGCTTGGCCTCACAGTTTGGCTTGTCTGTGGTGCCCCCAAGACCGGCTCTGGTACCTCTCACAT
>DAISKH010000199.1:0-4131 GCA_036821105.1 Limnohabitans sp. | reverse complement strand
CTTGGTGCAATTTTTCCCCCCTCTCAGGGCTCTCCCTTCCAGTGACCATCAAGACAACACGGGGTAAACAGACCACCGTTTTTGAAGAGGATTTACTCCTCACCCACAAAGGCCTCTCTGGCCCAGCAGCCCTGCAAATTTCGAGCTATTGGTCTGGTGAGCAAGCTCTGAGCATTGACTGGGTACCGGATCATGATTTGGGAGCCGATTTAGTTGCTTTAAAGCAACACTCAAAAAAACTTTTAAGCAACGAGCTGGGCGCTTGGTTGCCAAACCGATTGGTACAAGCCTGGCTCGACGGCCTGCCTCAATGGCACAAACCGATCAACGATACGCCCGACAAGGCTTTACTTTCTTTGGCGCAATCGCTCAAAAGCTGCGTCCTAAACCCAAGCGGCACAGAGGGCTACCAAAAAGCCGAGGTGACTGCGGGTGGGGTGAGCGTTGGTGAGCTATCCCAGCAGACCCTGGAGGCGAAAAAGCAACCTGGCCTTTACTTCATTGGAGAAGTGGTCGATATCACGGGTTGGCTAGGCGGCTACAACTTTCAATGGGCGTGGTCGAGCGCTCACGCCTGCGCAAAGGGCTTGGCAAGCCAATTAAATAAGTTATAATTTACCTCTTTGCCAGCATAACCCAACGGTTGGCGTACATGTTTTAGTTGGGCACTTTCGCATTCAAGACTTCAAGGTCCGATCTTCTTTGAAATCCTCTGAGCGCACAATTCATTTTTGCAACGTCAATGACAACCATTCGAGTTAAAGAAAACGAGCCCTTTGATGTGGCCCTGCGTCGCTTTAAGCGCACCATTGAAAAATTAGGTCTATTGACCGATTTACGTGCCCGTGAGTTTTATGAAAAGCCCACTGCCGAGCGTAAGCGTAAAAAAGCCGCTGCTGTGAAGCGTCACTATAAGCGTGTGCGCAGCATGCAGTTGCCCAAAAAGCTTTACTGATCAAGTCTAGCTACAAGTTCCAGCCCTTGGGCTGTAACTTCACTAAAGCTCGTGTGGGTGAGATCCCAAACGAGCTTTATTTTTTTCTCCAACGCTCTATTGGGTGTTTGGATTGATTCAAAAGCCTCACGCGCCATGAGCGCGCACCACAGGACACACCATCATGTCACTCAAAGAGACCATCACAGCGGATATGAAAGAGGCCATGCGTGCCAAGGACTCTGGGCGCTTGGGCACCATACGCTTACTTTTATCCGCCATGAAACAAAAAGAGGTGGACGAGCGCATTACATTGAATGATGAGCAAATCGTGGCCATTTTGGACAAGCTCATCAAACAACGCAAAGACTCCATCAGCGCCTACGAGCAAGCGGCAAGGGAGGATTTGGCTCAAATTGAGAGAGACGAGTTGGTCGTCTTGCAAGCCTATCTCCCCCAACGCATGTCAGCCCAAGAGGTTCAAACTGCAGTCCAAGCCTTGGTGCAAGAACTGGGTGCCAGTGGAGCCGCAGACATGGGCCGGGTGATGGCGGCAGCAAAAATCAAATTTGCTGGGGTCGCTGAAATGGCCCATGTGTCTCAAGCGGTCAAAGCTGCACTCAACCCATAAAGCCTTAGCGCACTGGGGGTGTGAGCACCCTTGAGTTAAGTCTAAGTTTCGCTCAGCTGCAACTTGGGCTTGGCGATTGACTTTTAACGGCTCACACTTAGCTTTTAGCTTTTAGCTTTTAGCTTCCCGCAATTTGCATGCGATCAATGAGCACTGAACCCACAGTCTTGGCGCCATAGTTGTAGGCATCAGCACCCACGGCCACGATTCCTTTGAACATGTCTTTGAGGTTACCCGCAATGGTGATCTCTTGAACAGGGTAGGCAATCACTCCGTTTTCTACCCAAAAGCCGCTCGCACCGCGGGAATAGTCACCGGTTACGTAATTAACGCCTTGCCCCATGAGTTCAATCACAAAGAGACCTGTGCCCATGGCTTTCAGCATGGCATCGAGATCATCATCCTTACGGGTACGCTTGGAGCTCAAGACCAAGTTGTGCGAGCCCCCCGCGTTACCCGTGGTGCGCATGCCCAATTTACGAGCCGAGTAGGTCCCCAAGAAATAGCCCTCAACACGACCGGCATCAATCACTTGGCGTGCCTGAGTCTTTACGCCCTCATCGTCAAACGGGGCCGAGCCTTTGCCCCCCAAAATGAAGGGATCTTCCTTCATATGGATATGCGCGGGTAAGACACGTTTACCCAACGAGTCTTGTAGAAAAGATGTTTTACGGTACAAAGCGCCCCCGCTCAGGGCTTGAACCAAATGGCCCATCAAACCGGCAGCCAGAGTGTTCTCAAACAGAACAGGGCATTGGACAGTGGAGATTTTGCGGGAGTTCAAACGACTCAAAGCACGACGCGCAGCATACTCACCCACCGCTTGAGGTGATGCCATCAAGGACGGATCGCGCATGGAGGTGTACCACGCATCTCGTTGCATGTTGGCCCCCTTGCCTGCAATCGGGGCGACTGAGAGGCTATGGCGAGAGCTGGCATAACCGCCCCTAAAACCTTGACTGTGGGCGCTGAAGAAATGGCTTTGTTGAGCAGAAACGCCGGCGCCTTCACTATTGGTGATGCGCTTGGAGGTGGCAAAGGCCGCGTCCTCACAGGCTTTGGCCAGTTCAAAAGCCTCTTGGGCATTGACACTCCAAGGGTGAAATAGCTCCAAATCGGGTATTTCTCGAACAATGTCTTGTTGATCGGGCAGACCTGCCGCGGGGTCTTGAGCGGTAAAGCGCGCAATGTCAAAGGCGGCTTGAACCGTGCGTTTAATGGCGGCGGCTGAAAAGTCCGAGGTACTGGCATTGCCGCGCCTGGCTCCCAAGTAGACCGTGACACCCAAGCCTTTGTCTCGGTTTCGCTCCACAGTCTCCAAGGCGCCTTTACGCACAGAAACGCTCAAGCCACAGCCCTCCGAAGCCTCGGCCGCAGAATCAGTGGCACCGAGTGTTTTGGCATGTGACATGGCCAAGTCCACCAACTCCTCAAACTGTTCACGGGTGTAAGCGAAGCCCGAGTTGTTGGAATCATTGGCGGAGAGGGAGTCAGACTTGGCGGAAGGCTCTTTGCGGCGAGATAGGGCTGGGAGTTTGGACACGTTGGAAGATTTGGATGTTTTCATGTGACGCTATCATACTGGCGACAAGCTCAAATTGTCCAAAGCACGCGATAATCACCTCCAACATGTCAAGAAAACCCAAAAAAGGCTATTACGTACAAGGTGTCTTCATCGCCTTGGGTAGCGAGCTCGACCTTGCCTATAAACGCGAGCTCAAAGGCACCGATGCTGCCAGCAAAACCGACCTCAAACGAGAGAGCACCGAGCGCCAAAAACTTGGCGAAGATTTGCTTGAACTCAGAAATGATCTCAAGCAAAAACTCTTAGAGCAAGGACACATCAACACCACACTGATGGAGGCTGTAAATGAGGCCAAGCGCATCACCAATTTTGAGGGTAAGCGCCGGCAAATGCAGTATGTCGGCAAGCTCATGCGCCGCTTGGAAGAAAGCGACCTTCAAGCCATTCGCGAGAGTTTAGAGATCCAACACGGCGGCAGTGCCAAGGAGACTTTGGCGCTGCACGAAAGTGAGGCTTGGAGAAAGCGATTGATTGAAGATGATCAAGCGCTTGGTGAATGGCTCTCCAAGTACCCCAGACAAGAGCCTCAACAATTCAGAGCCTTGGTGCGTCAAGCAAGAAAAGACTCACAGCCTTTATCAAAAGCTGAGGTCTCCACCGGGAAAGCTCCACGCCAAGGTCGTGCATATCGAGAATTGTTTCGATGGATTCGAGAGACCTTGCACCCAAGCGGGACCGAGAAGAATCCCCACAGCGACGAGGCTGCTCTTTTTGAGACACAGGACTCCGATCTAATGGAAGCGGAGGAAGCGCAAAAACCTTTACCAGCCCAAACACTTTTTTTAAGCGTTGATGAGATCAAATACAAGGAAGAACTTGCCAAGCAAGAGCTTAAAGACCTTCAGGCTGAGAAAGATCGATTGAAGGAAGAGTCTCACAACGAGAGAAGCCTGAAAATTTTGACTCCAAAAAAGAGAACTTCTGAGCATCAAGCGACGCAGTCAAGTGAGACGGCCATAAAAGAAAAAACTACACCTGCAA
>DAISKH010000198.1:0-5026 GCA_036821105.1 Limnohabitans sp. | reverse complement strand
AGCTCGTGCAGTGATCTTTTGAGCTTTCATCATCAGGCATCGACAAATTATTTGTTAATGCCATGGAAACAATCAATACCCGCGAAGACTGGTTACTCAAAGCCATTGAGCTCCTTAGGCCCTTATTTGGGGCCAAGGGCTATGTCGTACCTGAGTGCCAAGTTTCTTGCGGATTCACAAGTACTGGGGTCAAAAATGGACACATCGGCCAATGCTGGTCAAAGAAAAGCTCTGCGAATGGCGTTAACCAAATCTTCATCTCCCCTACTCTGCCTAGAGCTTTTGATGTTTTAGACACTTTGGTGCATGAGCTGGTTCACGCAGTCGATGATTGCCAGCATAAACACGGTAAAGAGTTCAAAAAAATCGCCAAAAGAATGGGATTGGTTGGCCCCATGAGAAGTGCTGGCGCAGGCCCTGAACTTACTCAACAGCTCAATGAGCTTTTAGAAAAACTGGGATCTTATCCTCATGGCCAATTAACGGTTTCTATGTATAAGCCATATAGGGCAAGTCGCCCAAGGGCTAAATGCAGTAAATGCGGCTTTCAAGTGCCAATGCTCAAAAAATTTCTCCACTATGGTCCTCCAATTTGTCCCAAGGACAAGGTTGAGATGGAACCCGTTGGCGACTGGGAGAACTATTGATGTCTATCTTTCTTCTTTGGGTTCATTTACAAATATCGACCCTGGCAAATCAAATCATTGATTTTGATCGTGCGATATCCCAAAACCCGCACCTACAAACTGCTTTTTATGTCCTGACAGAAAACCAGCGTTTTTATCAACTGGAATATGGAATTAAGCCCAAGCCCATGAAAAGGAAAAAAAGAGAAATCATGGCGCTTTGGCTATTGTCTTTCACACAGGACTACCCCACTGATTCGCCTTATTTCACCCACCCCTAAGACCAACATCTTCCCCCGCCAACCATCCCTAAACCAAGGAATTTCACCATGCAAAAACCGACGATTATCTTGACTCCTGAAAAAGCTGCCATTTCTGCCACTGGAAATCACATCAACTTACTGATCAGAGTCCAGGCACCCGATTTATCAGCAGATACCCCACATAAACACACTCCCAAAAGACTCTCCATGGTTGTAGACCGTTCAGGCAGCATGGGCGGGAAACCCTTGGCCGAGGCCTTAAAGTGTGTTTCACACATTGCCAAACACTTAACTTCAAAAGATCAAATGAGTCTCGTTGTTTATGACGACAACGTTGATGTAATGGTCCCTTTGACGAATTTGACATCAGTTAACGTTATTGAGGATGCTTTGAAAGAAGTCTTTGAGGGAGGATCGACAGATTTGTTCGCAGGATGGCTAGAAGGTGCAAAACAGCTTGAAGACGGCAATGAACAATCAATTTCACGTGTTTTGCTCTTGTCCGATGGCCAAGCCAATCGTGGAGAGACCAGGCAGCACAAAATCGAGGAGCACTGTAAACGTTGGAACTCCCTAGGAATTAGCACAACCACCGTTGGTCTTGGGCGGCATTTCAATGAGGATTTGATGATTGCTATGGCCAATGCTGGTGGCGGCCAACAGTATTATGGACAAACTGCTGAGGATTTATTTGATAGCTTTGACGAGGAGCTATCCCTTTTGCAATCCATGTACCTTCGGAAAATCAGCTTAAAACTCATTCCTGCTCCTGGTGTCATCATCGAGGTCTTGAGCCAAACCGTCAAAAATGACGATGGCACATACAAAATGAACGATCTGGCTTGGGGGTCGGAGAGTTGGATTGGCGTTCGCCTCCATTTGAGCCCAACTGCACCTGGAGAGATACGTGATCTATTGGCAGTGTCGATCAAAGGTACTTTCCTTGAGGGAGTGCCCTTAGACATGAGTGGCCCTATGTTGCAGTTGCCAGTTGTTGACGATTCGGCTTACTTTGCCATGAATTCAGATGAATTGGTGGTTAGAAGGCTTCTGGAAGTTGAATTTGGCAAAGATTCACAGGAATTGCGACATTTAGCTAAACAAGGAAACAAAACTGCAACTTATCAAAAACTCGCTGAAATGGACCAAAAGTTCGGAGAGCACGCCTGGCTTAAGGCCAAATTGCTGCAACTTCATCGCTTAGCCGAGGAAGACATGGAAATGATGATGAAGGAAGCCAGTTATTCAAATATCCGTATGTCTAGAAGACTTGCTTCAAAGAGCGAGGTTTTGTACTCTATTGACGAAACCAACTCAGAAATGCCGGCATTTCTTAGGAAAAAGGAATCTGAAGGACGGGGAAGACGACACCACGATTGAATGAGCAGTGTTTACCCTTAATTAACTTCGCTGGCACAAGAGCCAAAAAACTTCAAAAGTTTCATCACTGATGGCTTTAGATATGATAAAAATGAACAATAAAGCTCTTGTGCTTTCCCAACAATAAAACCCTTTAATCAATCGCATATGGCCCAATTTGACCGAATTTATCTCTACAAGGGAATGTTCAAGCGCAAGCGGCAGCTGACCAAGGAAGAAATCTTATCTGAGCTAGAAATCTCAGAAGCGACCTTCAAGCGTGATTTAGACAAAATGCGAGATTTCTATAACTACAACATTGTCTATGACCGTTTTGATAACGTCTACAAGTTGCTCAACGGTGAAGAAGCCTATGAGTTGCCAGGACTCATGTTTTCTCAAAAAGAACTTTTGGGCTTATTGACCATTCAGAACATGATCACCGAATTAGAACCTGGTCTCCTTGGTCCCAAGCTTCAACCTTTACAAGAGCGGCTATCTGACCTCTTAGCCAATGAAGGGCTCGATGCCAAATCGCTCACAAAAAGGGTGAAAGCTGTTCATGCCGGTAAAAGAAGAATTGAGCTCAAATCTTTCCAATTGGTTGCGCAAGGAACCTTAGAGAGACAAAAGCTTCACATTCACCATTACAACCGAAACAGAAATGAAACTACAGAGCGCGACATTTCTCCACAACAATTGGTTCATTACCGAGACAACTGGTATGTGGATGCCTGGTGTCATAAAAGAGAGAGGTTACTGAGTTTTTCTGTTGACGCCATCACTGAATGTGAGCTTTTAGAAGAGAAAGCTCTAGAAGTGAGTCCAGACGATATCAAGCAACAAATGCAGTCTGGTTATGGCATCTTCGGAGGTGCAGTTGAAAATTGGGCAAAGCTGAGATTTTCTGAAGAAAAGGCAAGATGGGTTCAATTCGAAGAATGGCACCCTGATCAGAAAGGAACATTGCATAAGGATGGTTCTTACACGCTTGAGATCCCCTACTCCGATGAGAGAGAGTTAATTGCTGATGTTCTTAGATTTGGAGCGGATGTTGAAGTAATGGAACCCAATTCGTTACGAAAAAATATTTCAATGGCAATCAAAAAAGCAGCCGATCTTTATAAGTAACCGAAATGCTCATCGAATCTTATGTTGTCGAGTTTAAAGAAATTAAAAAGTGCCTTGAGGGTATGGCAATAGATGATTTCTGCTTGATTAGTGAAAACATTTTTTCACTTTCAGAAAATATGAAACCAATACAACAAGACTTGCTTTTCGAGCATACTCCGGCAAATCATCCTGAGGTAATGCTTTTGGTTAGCAAAGATTATGCAAAAACATTGATTTTGAATGACGATTCATTTGAATTTCTAAAGAAAAGCCATGATATCAACAATCTAAGCGGAGTCACATTGCATTTATCCTTTGCCAATTCAGAACTTATAAATGAGTTAAGAGTAGTCAGCAAAAAGAAAACAATAGATGGAATTGTGATCAACCATGCGAGTCATGAAGCACTTTTAATGACAAAACTAGAGATTGAAAAGAAATACAAAGACAATTTATCGATACTCAATAAATCGATTTCAATTTACACAGAATAAAAATGCCCCGCTACCTAACAAAATCGAGATTCAAGTTGGCAGTGGAATGCCCAACCAAGCTTTTTTACACAGGTAAAAAAGAATACTCTAACCTTAAGAATGAAAATGATTTCCTTAAAGCATTAGCAGATGGAGGATTTCAAGTTGGCGAACTGGCAAAACTAATGTATCCAGGAGGTATCGAAATCGAATTCTCTGGAGATTTCGAAAAGGCCATTAATCAAACGAATAAATTGCTGAAGCAAGAAAATATCATCCTTTATGAGGCTGCGATTAAACATGAAAACTACTTTGTTTTGGTAGATATTCTTGTAAAAAAAGGGCACATCATTGAATTGATAGAAGTAAAAGCAAAGTCCTTTAATTCAGAAGATACCGAAGCATTTCGAAACACAACTGGTGGAATCAATAAAGATATTCTCCCCTATTTACAAGACATTGCATTTCAAACTTATGTAGCAAAAAAAGCCTTTACGGACTTTGAATTTAAAAGCTATTTAATGCTTTCTGATAAGTCAAAGAAATGTTCAGTATTCAACTTAAATCAAAATTTCAAAATTGCGAAAGATATTAACAACCGAACAACGGTTCAAGTAAATCCAGATATCAAAAAAGAAGATCTAGGCGATCCAATATTGACAACAATAAATGTCGATGAATTTGTTTCTGAAATATTAGAGCATCCACTGCAAACAACAATTGGAGAGCGTAGATTTGAAGATGCGATTCAAGAATGGTCAGAAAGCTATTTAAATGACTTCAAAATTTTTCCTAGCATCACAAAAGGCACCCATTGCAAGAATTGTGAATTTAAAAAATCAAATTCTTACCCAGATCTCAAAAGTGGATTTTTAGAGTGCTGGCAAGAGGTAACCAATAAAAGCAAAGAGGAATTAGAAAGTGGAACAATTGTTGACATATTCAGCTTAATGGATAAAGAAACTCTTATCAGACAAGGTAAATATCTTTTCAGTGATTTAAACAAAGACGACCTTAAGTACAAAGAATCGAAAAATGGAATTACATTGAGTCAAAGGCAATGGATGCAAGTATCCGGTGAGATTCCTGGAAATGGGGACTATTTCTTTAACCGTGAACTTGCAACTGAAGAAATGTCGAAATGGATCTACCCACTTCACTTCATCGATTTCGAAACATCAAGAACGGCAAT
>DAISKH010000197.1:0-5096 GCA_036821105.1 Limnohabitans sp. | reverse complement strand
CGCTCGTAGTCACGCTCGCAGTCCCACTCGACTGACCCGGCCCCCAAAGCCCCAAACGGTTCAAATTGAGCTCTATGCTGTGGGCTCTCTCTTCATCGATCTCCAAAGCATGAAGTTGAGTACGGCCATGACCCCTCCAGTCCCTGAATGCGGCCAAGCTCTCAAGCAAATGAGCGGTTTTACCGCCTGGGGCGGCACAGGCATCAAGGATCGTGAAGGGCTCAGAGGGTGATGATGATGATAAAAGCGGTGTGGAGATGGGTGAACCCTCTTCCTCTTGGGGCGTATGAGCCCCAATGGCCTCCAAGAGTAGCGGTGCTGCCCACTGGGCATGACCATCTTGCACCGAACATAAGCCTTGACGAAACCCTGGCAGCGACTCCACCCTGACCCCTTGCTTGAGGACCAAACCCTCTCGGGTGCCTTCGATCTCGTGAGCCTCTAAGCCGCTTGATTGAAGTTGCTCCAAATACTTTGCTCGGCTTAGTAGACTTGCATTCACCCTGAGCATCATGGGCGGCGGGGTTTGGGCTCTCTCCAGCAAATCTTGCCAGTCCTTGGGGTATTGTTTTTTGAGTTTGGCCACCCACCAGTCCTGATGGTTATAAAGAGCGAGCTCTGACCTCAAGGCCTCGGCCATCAAAGCCTCTTTTTCCCGCAGGAAGCGGCGCAAGACGGCATTCAAAAAGGCCGCCTGAGGCTTGGTGTTCAATTGCTTTTTTGCCGCCTCCACCGCTTGATTGACCAAGGTGTGCGGCTCGTAGGGGCCAACATCTGAGGCGCACACAAGAGCCAATGCGGTGCACAGCAACTGGTCCACGGCAGCGGGCGGTTTTTTACTGACCAACAGACTTCGAATCACACTGGCACGACCCCACTGTCGCAACGCCAAAAATAAGAGCGACTGCACACCAGGCTTTAGTCTCGCCTCCAGGCCCTTGAGGATTTGGGTGCTCGAGTGACCGCTCTGGACTTCCCCCAAAGCGCGTGCAGTGGCCCCCAAGAGTTGCCACAACGGCAGTGAGGTTCCTGTGGTGCTGGGCTCTGGGGCTCGAGCGTTGGGTACGCCTCTCAAAGCCTACCATCCTGCTCATCAAAGAGTGGCGACTGCGCTTGGTCTGTCACCGGGGGTTCGAGCTCAAAACTGAGCACCCCTCCGGGCTTGAACTTCAAAAGTCTCGCCAGTAAGGTCGAGGGAAATAGCGCAATCGCTTCGTTGTATTCCATCAGAGCTTGGTTGAACTTCACCAGTTCTGGAGCGATCACCACGCCCAACTCATGCCAACGCTGTCTGAGCGCTTCAGGTACGGAGAGAAAAAACACATCCGGGTGCACCAAGACCACCCAGGCCTGGATCATGGCGTTGACGGCCAAGCTCACCTCAGCAGAGGACTTTTCATCAAGCGGGTGTTCATTCATCTTGGCCAAGGCCATGGCAGCACGGTTGGCACTGTCTTGGAGCTGATTCCAATGCTCGGTGCCCAAATCAAAGCCAATAGTCGACCTCCAACCGGCTGGCGCCATGGCCGCCGCTGTCACCGCCTCGTGAACAATGTCTGGATACTGGAGCACCCAAGACTCAAGCGTTAAAAAACGCTGCATCACCTGGGCGCGCAAACGCACAAGTCGGTTGTGAGCCCCCAAGGTCCAACAGATCAAGACCGCGGTCCCCACCCAAACCCACCATTTATTCAACATCATTGTTTCAATTCCATTCCCCCGAGTCTACCTTGCCATGACCCCATTGAGTACAAACGACTCCATCGGGTGCAAAGGGTTAGGCCGAGCTGTCTTCTTAAAGCCCTTTGCCACTGGGTTCACTCACCAAGTGCATTCTTTGTAAAGTCCCACCTATTCAAACCATCTACTTTTGCCTTTGAAAACTCCTAGAAGGTCACTTCTTCAAAATTTTTACCTTAACCGCCAAAGACTACAAATGAAATAAGAACAGCAAGTTCTCACCCCCTTGACTCGTGATGCGACCAGGTTCAATCCAACCCCAAAAAACTCGCAAGCATATTGGCCCAACTTCTTGAAGTGTCCACAAGTCAACTGAGAAAAAGAGCAAAGTGTCCTCTCAAAGAACAAAAAAGGGAAATTCTGACAAGTCGCGGCCACAAGAAACAATCTGAAATTCTCAGAAGCAGTGCTTTCCGGGATCAAAAATGAGGGACAGAGAAAATTTGTCACCCGTGTACGGTGGCGGATGGTTAACCGTGTGCCGACCGGCTCCAGAGCTGATGCACACTGGTGCGGATTGCTGCGGATTGCTGCGGGTCAAGCGCCCAGCAAGCGGCGAGCAAGCACGCTTTGCATATCACGGCGTCCGTCGGCAATCAGGTAAATGATGACTTGGCTGCCTGTGACACGGTAGATCACGCGGTACGGCTTGAACAATGTCTGGCGGTATTCTTTGATGCCAAGGCCGACCAGTTCCTTTGGATAGCTACCGCGTTCCGGCAATCTCGACAGGCTCTCCACAACTTCCATCAACTGATCCAACACATGGTTGGCATTGGCCACGCTGTCGAATTCGGAGATGTAGTCGTGGATGGCCTCCAAGTCCTGCTCTGCACCATCGGTGAGCAGGACTTCGAACTTGGCAGACGTGCCTGTCATCAGATTGAGGCTTGCTTCGCGCGAAGACGGGCAACGACATCGGCCACGGGTTTCACCTTGCCAGCGGCCATGTCCTGGTTGCCCAGCGCAAGGATTTTCAGAAGCGCCAGCGTTTCTTGCGTCTCTTCGAACGAGGCTACATCCTGCAGGACAGCCTTGGCCTCACCGTTTTGGGTGATGACCATCGGTTCACGCTGCTCTGCGAGATGCGTCAAAACTTCGGCCGCCTTGGCTTTGAGATAGCTGATCGGCTTGACTTGTGACGAGTAGCGCATGGCAGGGCTCCAGACTTAGGGAAGACTTAATATAGTCTTTTTATGGTCCGATTGCAAGATGTGAATCAGAACCGACCTTGAAGTTCGCTGTTGCACATCAAACTGATTTCGCTAGATTCTCTCCCCAAGTGCTACCGGAATACGCGGCAAATTTGCGGATCGGGATATTTAGTGAATTAGCCCTGGCCCTGACTCATCAACGGCGAAGTGTCTCACCCCAACTCAATCTCTTGAATCAGTCAGCGGCCACTTTTCTGTTGGGTCTGAATGTCAACGAAGCGATCTCACTCCATATTTGCCGCTTTCAATCCTCATAGCGCGACAGTATTTTCTTGAAGCACGACACAAAACGTGACACAATAATGCATAATACTGTCGTTTAATGTCGCTCCTGTACGCCATTACACGACGACTCAACGGATGAAGGGTCAACCCATGGCGCGCACCACCCCAAGTGAAGAGCTTGAGCTGATCGAATCTATCGTTGCAGATCACCCAAACGGTATCGGCATCTCTGACATCGAGGCTGAGATGTTAAGCCGTCAAAAAGCCAAGCTCAACCGTCGCACGCTGCAAAGGAGACTGCAAAAACTTGTTAAAGCAAAGCGTCTGAGCATCGAGGGTGAAAGCATCGCCTTGGTCTACAAGGTTGCATTGGGGAGGGTTGTTGCGCACACAGGTATCGCCGCCGCGGGCTCTGCGGATTGGGTTGGGGTAGATCTGTACGTATCGGTCTCCCCTGAAGGCGCGCGCATTCGAGATCAAGTTAGGGGGCCGCTGATGCATCGCCGCCCTGTAGGTTATCAGCGTCAATTTTTAGAGGCTTACCAGCCTGGCCAAACGTTCTATCTCTCGGAGTCATTGCGCATACAGCTGCACGACATGGGACGCACAACGGCCAACGAACGACCAGCGGGCACCTACGCCCGAGACATCTTGAGCCGCCTGCTCGTGGATTTGTCATGGGCCTCATCCAAACTGGAAGGTAACACCTACAGTCGACTGGACACTCAAAATTTGATTGAACTGGGGCAGATCGCCCAGGGCAAGGATGCCATCGAAACGCAGATGATCCTGAATCACAAAGCTGCCATTGAGATGTTGATTGAAGATGCTGAGGCGGTTGGCTTTGATGCCTTTACTTTCAAAAACCTCCATGCCGTGCTGTCACAAGATCTAATGCGTGACCCACAAGCCAGTGGACGACTGCGGCGCAGGGCTGTCGAAATATCGGGCACCGTGTTTTACCCCGCCGCATTGCCACAAGTCATCGAAGATTGCTTTCATCAATTGTTGAACAAGGTGGCCGCCATTCCCGATCCGTTCGAGCAGGCCTTTTTTCTGATGGTGCAGTTGCCTTATTTGCAGCCGTTTGAAGACGTGAATAAAAGTGTCTCGCGTATTGGTGCCAACATTTCGCTATTCAAGAACAACCTCTGTCCTTTGTCTTTTATTGATGTTCCTGATCGTGCCTATGTTGAGGGCACTTTGGGGGTTTACGAACTCAACGAAGTTGATTTATTACGTGACGTGTTTGTTTGGGCCTATGAACGCTCTTGCCAGCGTTACTTAGCCATCACGAAAACCATGGTCGAGCCCCATCCGCTGAAAATCAAGTACCGAGAAACTCTCATCCAAGCGGTTCAAATGGTGGTCAAAGGACTATTGCGACCTGAGCCGAATGCAATTGCTCAAGTAGCGCGTGATGCCGTTAATGTGATCGATCGTGATGCGTTTATTCAAATGCTGACTGACGCGTTACGTCAGTTGCACGAAGGTAGCATCGCCCGCTATCGGTTACGCCGCTCTGAATATCTAGCTTGGCACGCATTGGTGCATTCTGAGCCCGATGTTGTCCATAAGCCCTGACTCATCAACGGCGAAGTGACTCACCCCAACTCAATTTCTAGAATCAGTCAGCGGCCACTTTTCTGATTGCAAAAGCTAGCCCATTGGGTAATGGAGGACATGACCGTCGCCTTGCCTGGCGGTGCATCCTATCCGATTCTTGTCCATCGGCTCACCTTTGATCCTCCACGCTTGCCGATTCCCTACTCGGTCGCCCTCATGCATTGCGCTTACGCTTCGCTCGTCGTGATCAACCTGCGAGGGGACTTGCATCTGTTGGAGTGGGCCCATGTTGGGCGCGCCAAATAAAAAGGGAGACAGTTTTCACCGCCTCCCTTGGTTGATCCAATACGT
>DAISKH010000196.1:0-5124 GCA_036821105.1 Limnohabitans sp. | reverse complement strand
TGAAAGAACCCTTGTCGGTCATCAAAGGCACTTCGCCCATGTAGACCTCTTGCTCTTTGACCTCTTTGACCACCTTGGATTGGGTCGTGGAGCTCTCACGGTCATAGATGATGAGCTGCACACGCGCTCTCACCGCAGACGCAAAGGTGAGTCCACGCGTTTGGCACTCGCGCACATCAAAGGCGGGCTTGGCCAAGTTGTACTCTAAGAACTTCATCTCCACAAAGCCGTTGTGGCTCACAATGGGGAAGGCGGCTTCAAATGCCGCTTGGAGTCCTTCAGGGGTTCTTTGTTTGGGGGCCACGTCGGCTTGAAGGAAGGCGGTGTAGGCATCCTTTTGCATCTGTAGCAAATAAGGCACCTCTAACACGCTGTCTCGACTGCCGAAACTCTTTCTGATGCGCTTGCGTTCGGTAAATGTGTAGGCCATGAGCTCTCCGGGCTAGATATCTCTCGACGACTGGGGTTGCTTGCGTGCAAAAACGGTGGCGGGTCTCTCCAGCGCTGTTGCTCAACAAGCCTCTTGGCCACTGGCCTCTACCAGTGTTGGCGGACGGTTGTGCGTTGCACACAACCCGAACCAAGGGGTTTTCTGCAGTCGGGGTCAGAAAACACTCAAAAAAACAGTCGACCCATCCATTAAGGGGGGTGACCAGGTCATTCAACCACTGAGGGCCAACGCTTTTTTTGACTGCTCTCTAAAACGAACCTGCAGGCCAAAGGAGCGACTCGCTCCTTGCCTGCACTGGGCGCTTTGTTTTTGGCCGGACCCCAAAAGTCCCAAGACCTTGCAAGAATTTGAATGCTTGGAAGACTGGGAGGACTTGGGAGTCTGGACAAAAAAGCGTTGGGCTTACTTGAGTTCGGCCTTGGCACCGGCTTCGACGAGCTTTTTGAGTGCTGCATCGGCGTCGGCTTTGGACACGCCTTCTTTGACGGCCTTGGGAGCGCCATCGACCATGTCTTTGGCTTCTTTCAAGCCTAGACCCGTGATTTCGCGAACGGCCTTGATGACGGAGACCTTGTTGGCGCCGGCTTCGAGGAGCATCACGTTGAATTCGGTCTTCTCTTCGGCCACAGCAGCGGCACCGCCACCACCAGCACCAGCAGGAGCGGCCATGGCGGCAGCGCTCACGCCAAATTTCTCTTCAATGGCTTTCACCAAATCGTTGAGCTCGAGCACGGTCATGCTGTCGAGTGCGGTCAAAAATGCGTCTTTATCGAATGACATGTTGATATCCTACGGTTTCATTAAGGGTTAAAAACTGTGAAAGGGTGTTTGCGCACTGTTGAGTACTGCAGAAATACCGGTTTTCACAAAAGGTTTAAAAATCACGAACTCAAGCGGCTGGTGCGTCAGCAGCAGGTGCTTCGGCAGCTGGGGCCTCAGCAGGTGCAGCTTCAGCAGCGGCAGGCGCTGCTGCGGGGGCTCCGCCAGCGGCTTCTTTTTGGGACTGCAATGCACCCAACACCACGGCAATGCGTGACATGGGAGACATCAATAGACCACACAATTGCGAGAGCAGCACTTCCTTGGAAGGAACACTGGCCAGCATTTTGACGGCGTTGACATCCAAAGCACGACCAGAAGTGACACCACCACGAATCACCAATTTGTCATTGGTTTTTGCGAAGTTGGCGACCACCCGGGCTGCAGCCACGGCGTCCACGGAAAAGCCGTAAATCAAAGGTCCGGTCATCTGATCAGAGGCGACTTCAAAGCCACTGCCTGCGACCGCACGGCGTGCCAAGGTGTTTTTCAACACACTCAGACTCACACCTTGACTGCGGGCTTCGGCACGTAACTTGATCATGTCAGCCACTGCGATACCGCGGTACTCGGCCATCACCAGCGTTTGCGCTGATTGGACCAGTCCCGTCACCTCTGAGACGACAGCTTCTTTTTCACTGCGATTCAGACTCAAAGTTTTTCTCCTGTTACGGGCTAGGCTTGAGGCATTGTTTTCTTTGGAGTGCGGTCAACTTCCTAAAAAGTCCCAACCCCTCGAACACAGCACCTGGTGACCCAGGGCTCTCGCCACATCGTCACACCCAACCCCTCTTTTTCTACCTTCAGCGACCTCGGTCTATCTCAAGGATGGAATTCCATATTCTTGAAACAGTGGAGTTCGCCATCTGCGTTGGCCTTACTCGAAAATTAAGAATTAACTTCAGTGCTTTCAGTGGGTTTCCCCTCCTCAAAGCGCATCCGACAACTCGCCAACGGTCTTGGATGGCCCAGTTGAGTCTTCAACGTTGGCCTTTGATTCACAAAGGCCCAAGTTTTCAATACCCGACCGACCCACCGTTCCCAAGGAGAGACCCAAAAGCCACAGGAACACAAAGTTCCCACAGCCTCAAAACTCTCCCCTCAAGCATTCTTTACAACTACACGTCTTTGTAACCCAGCCAGCACGGCTGGGTCACCCATTGATTTAGGCCTGCAATGTTTGCATGTCCACCCGAACGCCCACACCCATGGTGGAGGAGACAGCGAGTTTTCTCAAATAAACACCCTTGCTGGTCGCGGGCTTGGCCTTGGTCAAGGCATCCATGAGAGCAGCCAAATTGCCTTGCAATTTATCGGCATCAAATGAACGGCGACCAATGGTGGCGTGCACGATACCGGCTTTGTCGACGCGGAACTGCACTTGACCGGCCTTGGCATTGCGAACAGCTTGGGCGACATCAGGCGTCACGGTACCGACTTTGGGGTTAGGCATCAAGCCACGGGGTCCCAAAACCTGACCCAAGGTTCCAACCACACGCATTGCGTCTGGTGCAGCAATCACCACATCAAAGGGCATATCACCTGCCTTGATGCGAGCGGCCAAATCATCCATACCCACCACATCTGCACCTGCAGCCTTGGCTTCTTCAGCCTTGGGGCCTTGTGCAAACACGGCAACACGGGCAGTTTTACCTGTACCGTTGGGCATCACGACGGCGCCACGAACGACCTGGTCTGACTTCTTGGCATCAATACCGAGTTGTACAGACACGTCAATGGATTCGTCAAATTTGGCGGTCGCAAACTCTTTCACAATCGCCAATGCGTCAGCAAAAGGGTACAGCTTGTTGCTGTCGATTTTGCCAACTTGGAGTTTTTGTTTTTTGGTCAAAGCCATGATCACACCACTCCTTCTACGGATACACCCATGGAGCGGGCTGAACCGGCGATGGTGCGAACAGCCGCATCCATGTCAGCCGCAGTCATATCGGGCATTTTTGTTTTTGCAATTTCTTCCAACTGAGCACGAGTGATCTTGCCCACTTTGTCGGTATGGGGTCTTGCTGACCCTTTGTCCAACTTGATGGCCTTTTTGATCAAGGTGGTCGCTGGAGGCGTCTTGATGATGAAGGTGAAAGACTTGTCCGCATAAGCTGTGATCACCACAGGCAAGGGTAGTCCTGGCTCAACACCTTGAGTTTGCGCGTTGAACGCCTTGCAAAACTCCATGATGTTCAAGCCACGTTGACCTAAAGCAGGTCCAATGGGGGGGGATGGGTTGGCCTTGCCAGCTGGTACTTGCAGCTTGACAAAACCGACGATTTTTTTCGCCATTTTGAAGACTCCTTACGGGTGCAAACGCTTTAAAAAGCTCCCCGGGGGTTAACGACTCGTGATCCGCCATCCCTATCCACCCTCAAACCGAGTCAAAAAATCCGAGGGAAGTTTGTTAAAGACAGCGTATTCTCCCCCTTGAATAAGGAGGAACCCTCGTTTTTAACCTAAATCAGCAGTTTTGGCAAGGCTTTCAGCATTAACCCTACATTTGACTCGTCAATAAAAAGCCTATTTTCGTCGTATCTCTCAAGGTTTCATGGGGGTAGCTCAATGGACGAATTCTCAATCTCACAAGACACACCTGACTCACGCAGTCATCTGATGGGCATCCCTTCAAAGCAAGATCCTTTGATGATCGAATTGTTCCTTTTGATCTGCTGAATCCTCGAATCTTTCATTCAATTCCGAATATCCGCCACTTGTATTCCGTAAATTCACCTTTTACATTCCGTAAATTCACAGACTGCTCGTTTCCAAGAACAGGGATTTGATGTGGAAATGCACTCTAAAGGTTATCGCTCAGTTCACTCCATCTTTTGTACCCAACCATTGCAGAGAAAGGTTTTCACGGAGGTTCAAGTCCGCACAATATTCGAGGAAGGGTGGTGTGAGATTGACCATCATGTTAGGTACCCTAATTTTTCTGATGATCGGCTAGTCTCTTATTTTTTGACGATCTTTAATCGTCTAGCTGGTAGTGCGGACGAGATGGGGACATTTATTCAAAATCTCACTAGAGCGCTCGAGGGATTTGAAAGTCAACTCACTGATGCTAACGAAAAACGAGAACTGGCCTTATCAGAAATGGATAAAGTTCTTGGTGAATTACAAGAAATGAAAGCCCAAGACTCCAGTATGAAGCAAAAGCTTTCCTCTATGCAGACGGAACTTTCAAAACTTAGAAAAATTTCTGCCCCATCGCCTTTTTTGGGCGCGACCAGTCGCGCACAACTGGGGGGCTCGCTTCTCTTGGCTTTGCGAATCAAAGTACAAATGGATCTTGGCCTCCATCTTATTTAGATGCTCTAAACTTTGGCCAGCCAACCAGCGAGACATTGAAAGTTGGAGAGACATTAAAAGCAGTCGAATCTTTTGGATTGGGGAAAGATTCAAACCTTAAATGAAGAAAAAACAGTGTTTTTTGAATTTGGTAATGAGTTGCCATTGATCAATTTTAATTGATCTTTAAAATTACTTAATTATCGATAGACCTACGGCGGCGACTCTGTTGAACATTCCATGGGATATGACCGAAGGGAGTGTGAACAATGACGTCTGAGTAGTCACCTGTTTTTGAGTTTGGAACTTTGCCGCTGTGCAACTCCTCAAGAACCGAATTGCGAAAACACTTCAGCGCAATGTGCTTGGCCATGCGTTGTTGAATCTCGGGGTCAGTGACGATGGCTTTGGCGATTTCATCTTTGTTCATGGGTGAAAATTCCTATGTTGATGAGATAGGTACGCTCCGGCAAGTACCTCAAGCCTTCGGTGGGGAAAGCAGCTTGTGCTGTACGCGTGATTTCTCGAACGCATTGCACAACTGCATATCTGTGATG
>DAISKH010000195.1:0-5142 GCA_036821105.1 Limnohabitans sp. | reverse complement strand
CTTGCATGCGCCGTCCGATCTCTTTTTTCAAAGCAGGGGTGAACTGCTTGGGCCCCCATCCGTGCAACTCATAGCTCACATTGGGCTTATGGAGCAAAATCGCGAGCATCTCATCTTGCCAAGGCCACGCGGGCCTAGCCGCCAAAATCTTAAGCTCCGGGTAACGCGCAGCGACTCGGTCGATGTGACGCGGGTGACCGTCGTCGAGCACAATCCCTTTGCCACCCGGTAGGCCTTGACCAATGCCGGTGAGGCCCGCCAAAATCATGACCGGTGAGCCCGCATCGATGCTGGCTTTGTAAAATGGATCCCACAGTGGATCGCTTGCGGGCACACCCGTGACTTGTCCATTCACGCACAACCCCACAAACCCCACGCGTTTTTCCACACAACGCTCAAACTCTGCCACGGCTTTCACCCCATGGCGACGAGGATCGAACTGCATCCACTGACCAAACATCACATCACGGTGGCGGGATTGAACATCAAAGACATAGTCATGGTAGGGCTTCATCTCCTCCAAGCTCAGCTCCTTGATCCAAGAGATGTCCAAAATAGTTTTTACATTTTGATCGCGAAAGTACTGAGCTTGTTCATCTTCAGTGAAGAGCTGAAAATCGGTTTGCCAAATCTTCTTTTGTTGGTCTCGCTCGGCTTGGGTACGAAATAAATATCCTCGCTCAGTAGCCCAATGGGAATGACAGTCAAAAAAGGGTTGCTTCACGTGATACTCCTGGTTTTGCGCAAATCGATTAAGCGCTTGATTTTGGATTGACTCGATAAACCCGTCAAAGGGTCCAGTGAACCCACCTTCACGGCTTGAACCAAGAGCTTAACGCCCAAAGATTCTTTAAGTCGCAAGGCAAACTCTTTCTCAATCTGCGCCACATTGCTCGCGCTGGCTTGAACTTCAAACTTCACTGTCATTTTTTCCTCTTGGTTCTCACCCGAATCTTCGACAATACAAACGTATTCCCCGTTGACATGGGGCTGCTCAGCTAGGAGAGCTCCAACGGCTTCTGGAAAGACATTGGTTCCCCTCAGCTTGATCATGTTGTCACTGCGACCGAAAATTCTCTGGAGCCGTCTGTGGTGACTTCCGCACGGACAAGGGCCTGGACTCCAAGCTGAGATATCGGCCGAATTGAAACGAATTAAAGGCGCCAAGTGCTTAAAGAGCGTTGTTTGATAAACCACACCCTTCTCACCTGGGAGAGTGTCTTGACCGGTTTGCAAATCTTTAATCTCAAGTACAAAGGAGTCTTCAAACACATGTGAGCCTGTTTGAAATTCACACTCTGCCGAGAGTGAGCCACACTCATTGGTGCCGTAGGTGTCATAGACCTTTGCACCCCAGAGGTTTTCGAGCGACTCGCGGTCGTCCACGCCCAAGTGCAAAATCAAACTCTTCACACCCAGGGACCTGGGGTCGATGTTCAAGTCCTCTTTCATGACTTGTCCTATTTTGCGGATATAGGCAGGAAAGCCAATGAGGTGTCGACTCTTCCAAGCCTGCATGATCTCAATTTGTCGCCGTGTGGGAGTTTGCGCGCCAGAGCCCGTCATGACAGGAACGGCTCCTGAATATTTCCAGATGCCTTCTCTCACCAAAAAACCACCATTGGAAAGCCCCAAGGAGAGCATGACTTGAATCACATCAAAGGGCTTAACCCCTTGCATGGTCAAACGACGCCCCGTGTTAATGTTCATCACCTCTCGGTCCATGGGAGAGTAGACCATGGCCCTGGGTAAGCCTGTTGTTCCACCACTGGTTTGAAGAACCAAGGGCATGGGGTTGCCCTTCTCCAAATCCAAAGCAACAAAATCCCCCCAAGGGGGCGATCTCTCAATGGCATCTCTTAAATCCATGACATCAAAGGGCGGGATCAGGCTCAAATCTTCTAGACTTTTAATGTCCCCGGCCTGCATACCCGCTTTGCCCCAGTGACGCTGATAAAAAGGGACTTGCCAAGCGCGTTTCATTTGCGCGAGAAATCGGATATTTTGTAGCTCTCGTATCTCCTCTGTGGAGAGAAGGTAAGTGGTAGATAAAAACTCACTTCCTGTGGGGTACTGAGCCCAGAGGGATTTGAAATCAAGGCTGTCGTAATAACGAGGAACGGTGTCCATGGGGCGATAAAAATTAATTGAAGACTAAAAACAAAGAACACTCAAAACGCAATTGGTTTGGATTTTGAATCTGAATTGGTGGTGAGAACTGTCATTGCTTGGGGATTTTGGCATTGGCAATGACCTGGGCCCATTTTTTCATCTCCTCATCTACAAAAGAGGTGAATGTGGGCGTGTCCATCTCACCTGGGGTGACACCCAAGCGTGAGAACTGATCTCGAATTTCATTGGACCCCAAGGCCAATTGAAACTCTTGGCTCAGTTTCTCAAGCGCCTGAGGCGGCATTTGAGAAGGTCCATAAAGGCCAAACCAAGAACTCACCTCAAAACCCTTGATGCCCGACTCGTTGATCGTTGGTAAACCAGGTGCTAAGGGTGAACGCTTCAAGGTTGTGATGCCGATCGCTTTGATTTTGCCCTCTTGCAAGTGTTTGGAGACAGTTGCCAAGCCATCAAACATCAACGGTACATGTCCCGCCATCACATCGTTCAAGGCCGGAGCTGCCCCTCGGTAGGGAATATGCTGCATGTCGATGCCAGCCATCACTTTGAGCAATTCACCCGAGAGGTGATTGGCTCCTCCTACACCGCTGGAGGCGAAACTAAGAGCACCAGGATGGTCTTTGGCGTATTTCACCAAGTCAGCAACGGTATTGATTGGAGACGACACATTAGCAATCAAGACGTTCGGGGCCGAACCAATCAATGTGATCGGCGTAAAGCTTTTACGGGTGTCATAAGGTAAAACTTTAAGGAGTGAGGGATTGATCACATGATGAGTTGCGGTTAACAAGAGCCAATGTGCATCTCCCGCGGCACGGCTCACCAACTCAGACCCCAGAGTCCCAGAGGCACCATCCTTATTGAGAACGACCAAGGGCACTTTGAAGTTGGGTTGCATTTGCTTTAACACTTCCCGGGCCAACACGTCGGTGGTTCCCCCAGGCGGAAAAGGCACGACCACGGTGATGGCCTTCATAGGAAAACCAAGACCGGTGGGTATGGCAACGGGGGTCGTCAAGGCGGGTGCAGCAGAGGCACTGGTCTCTTTAGGGGTGATGGATTGTGCACTCACCCAAACTGGGGCCAAGGCGCCAGATAAAAGCACGGTCATGGCAAAACCGAAGCCTCTATTGAGGCTTTGATTAAAAATCATGAAATTTCTTGCTAAGCCGATCAAGCCCTTCATCCAATACGCTTTCAAAGAGATCACGTTCATGGCGCACGAGCATCCATCTGGGGCTGCTCTCCTTGGACAGTGATACGGTGCAAGCGCCTTGGGAATTCACCATAATCGTGAATGGCATAGTGGGTCGTGCATCGGTTGTCCCAAATGACCGTATCCCCAGCGCGCCATCGATGGCGATAGACATGGTCGGGTTGTCCCAAGCGTGAGAGCAAGTAATTCAGTAGCCCCGCACTTTCCTCCACGCTCATGTGCTCAAAGTGTTCGGCCTGGCCGGAGATGAATAAACTGCGGCGAGCGGTCTTAGGATGAACGCGAACAACGGGATGCGCAAAACTCTCCAAGTAGGGTGTTCTGCCCTCGACCACATTAAAGCGCTGGCGATCATAGTGAACCGCCTTCAAGGTATGAATCAAGCGCTTGAGACCATCGGACAATGCGTCATACACACTGTACTGATTGCACCACATGGTATCCCCTCCAACGCTAGGCAAATTGTCTGCACTGAGCATGGTGATGGCTGGAGGATTCTCTACAAAAGTCGAGTCACTGTGCCAATACTCTGTGACAGTACCTGTTTTGCCTCTGTTCTTGATGGTTACCACTGCTTGCGTACCAGTGACTGCGGGCAATAAAGGTCCCAACCAAGGGCGTCCCCAGAGTTTTGAGAATTCACTCAGTTCGTGCGCGCTCAAGAATTGATCTCGAATCACGACAACACCGCGTGAATAGCATAGATTGGAGAGCGTATCAAAATCTTCTGAGCTCAATGCTCTCAAATCAACACCCTTGACCTCAGAGCCAGTCCGTGGTGACAAATCTTCAAACGCAATCATTGCAATGCACTCAATAACAAAAGCAATATTATGGGACAAGCCTCAAGTGAGTTGCATAGCGATATTCCCTGAAGGCCACCCCCGTGCTTGAGCCAAACTACTGCTATTGAGCTGGTTTGTGCGCAGGCTTAGAGAAGTGTTGGCCCACAAAAGAAGAGTCGAAGACCCAAGCCCAAGGACTCAGGGTTAAACAGATTGGGGCTTATTTCCAAATTTGAGCCAAATCAAAGCGGCGCTCATGGAAGCGACCAAGACCAGACTGCCCAAATTGAGCAAACTCCACCCCGCAGTCGTGACCAAAGCGCCTGAGCTCAACGAGGTGATGGCCATGGTGGAGAAGACACAGAAATTGATGGATGCTTGTGCTTTATTTTTCTCTTGGGCACTAAAGAGCGAGATCGCCATGGTGGTTGCTCCCGTGAACAAGAAGTTCCACCCTATACCCAAGACCAACAAAGCCGACACGAATTGATACAAGCTTTGGCCCGATAAGGCAATGGCTACACACGCGAAGTTAAGCAGCACACCCACCACCATGACCCGGTAGGCTCCAAAGCGCTTAATTAAATCACCCGTATAAAAGCCCGGAGCAAACATACCAATGACATGCCACTCCAACACAAAGGCCGTGTCATGAAACGCAAACCCACAGACATCCATGGCCAAGGGAGTTGCAGCCATGAGTAAATTCATAATGCCGTAGCCCAAAGCCGCGCAAATGACCGAGACCAAAAACACCCGCTGACCAAAGATCTCTCGCATGCTGCGTGCCACGGGGTCGCTCTTTTGTTTGGGCGCCTCTTGGGGAAACTCAATGCCTTGCATGGCCAAGATCCCTAATAAGGCCACCACAGACAAAGTGAAATAGACTCCCATATAGGGAATAGCCAAAATGTTTTTTGTCCAGTTGGCAATATTGGGGCCCAGGATCGCTCCCAAGATACCCCCAGCCAGGACCCACGAGACCGCTTTTTCTTTGAAGGCCGCAGG
>DAISKH010000194.1:0-5155 GCA_036821105.1 Limnohabitans sp. | reverse complement strand
ATCCAAGCCGCCAAAGAAGCCGCCACGGCTCAGGGCCAAGTGGGATACCGCTTGAGCTTGAAGATGCCTTGCTACTTGCCGATCATGCAGTATGCCAACAGCACCCAACTGCGCCAAAAACTCTATCAAGCGTACCAAACCCGAGCCTCTGACCAAGCCGAGAGCAGCGCCTTGATTTTTGACAACACCTCGGTGATGCAAGAGATTTTGCGCTTACGACACGTTGAGGCTCAACTTTTGGGCTTCGAACATTTTGCCGCCCTCTCCCTGGAGCCCAAGATGGCCCAATCGGCCAGCGAGGTCATTGACTTTTTACAAACGCTGGCACGTCGTGCCAAGCCCCATGCTCTGAGAGACCTGGAGGATCTTAAAAAGTATGCCAAAGAGATAGGTATCCAAGATCCCCAGGCTTGGGACTGGACTTACATTGGAGAAAAACTGAAAGAAGCGCGCTACGCTTTTAGCGAACAAGAGGTCAAGGCATACTTTCCTTTTGAGAGCGTTTTAAAGGGGCTTTTTGGTCTCATTCAAAAACTTTTTGGTGTGACCATCACCCCAACCCAAGCCAACGTTTGGCACGAAGATGTCAGGTTTTATAACATCACCCAGGCTGGTGACTTGGTTGCGCAGTTCTACCTCGATCCTTTCGCCAGACAAAGTAAGCGCGGAGGCGCTTGGATGGATGATGCCCAATGCCGCTGGCTCAGACCTGATGTGGGCACACTGCAAAAGCCCATTGCCCACTTGGTGTGCAATTTCGCCAATGCCACCAGCACCTCAGAAGCAACGCTCACCCATGATGATGTCATCACGCTGTTTCATGAATTCGGCCATGGACTGCACCACATGCTCTCAATGGTCAACGTGCGCGATGTCTCCGGCATCAACGGCGTGGAGTGGGATGCCGTGGAGCTTCCAAGCCAATGGATGGAGAACTTTTGCTGGGAGTGGTCAGTGGTTGAACCCATGACCCAGCATGCTGTGACGGGCGAGCGCATGCCCAAAGCGCTTTTTGATCGAATGCTCAAGGCTCGGAACTATCAAAGTGGATTGCAAACCTTAAGACAAGTGGAATTTGCGCTCTTTGATATGCTCATGCACAGCCAAGCCTCGCCTGTAGAAGATGTCCAAGACATGCTCTCGCGAGTTAAAGCACAGGTGAGCGTCATCCCAAGCCCCGATTGGGTGCGCAGTGCACACAGCTTTAGTCACATCTTTAGTGGCGGTTACGCCGCGGGCTACTATAGCTACAAATGGGCCGAGGTCTTGAGTGCCGATGCCTATGGTGCCTTTGAAGACACCATGACAGACCAAGGTGACTTTGACCCTCGCACAGGCCAACGCTTTTTAAAAGAAATTCTTCAAGTTGGTGGCTCTCGCCCAGCGCTGGAGTCATTCATTGCCTTTCGCGGACGGGCTCCAGAGATGGATGCACTTTTGCGGCACCAAGGCATGAGTGAGTCCTTACCTACGGCTTGATCACGTGGGCCTTGCGCTCAGTTGTCATACCCATGCAATGCGTATTGAACGTAAGTTCGAAGCCTAGGCTCAACACTGGCAAGGTTCTAACTCAAGACAACCGCTTGAGCTATCTAGCGTTGGGGCTTACTCAAAACCAGTCGTTTAAACATGTCGCTTAAACATGTCGCTTAAAAATAGACGCTTAAAAGTGCAATGTCTTCACGCCTTGAGCGGTTCCGAGTAGACAAATATGGGCTTTTTGGTGCGCAAACACTCCCACCGTGACCACACCCGGCCATTGACTGACCTGGGACTCAAAGGACAAAGGATCCTTGATCTCCAGTCCCCTCACATCCAAAATGTGTTGCGAGTTATCCGTCACCAAGGGTTGTCCATCTTTGAGGCGAAGTTGGGCATGCACCTGCGGGCCCAATGCCTCAAAACTTTTAATGAGCTGTGCTGCTGCCATGGGGATCACCTCCACGGGCAAGGGGAAAGTCCCCAGTATGTTCACCCATTTGGACTCATCGGCAATGCAAATGAACTGCTTGGATTGAGCGGCCACAATCTTCTCACGGGTGAGCGCGGCCCCGCCCCCTTTGATCATGTAGCCGTGTGATTCGATCTCATCCGCACCATCGACATAGACATCCAGCTCAGCCACCTGCTGGCTGGCAAAAACAGGAATCCCCAACTTGGCAAGCCTAGCACTCGAAGCCTCAGAGCTCGACACTGTACCCGCCAGTGGCAAACCTGATGAGGCTAAGGCGTCAATAAAAAAATTCACGGTCGAGCCCGTTCCAACGCCCACCCAGGCACCTGGCTTAATGAAGGACAATGCTGCTTGTGCAACCTGCGCTTTGAGCGCATCTTGGGGGGACATGGTACTCACGTGATATTCTCCTGACCTTGCAAACGATTTAACCACCAAGGAAAGAAATACCTGACCTTGCGGGTCTGAACCACGTTCTAAATTCTTTCTCTCATCTCACAAGAAGTTTACCCTCATGCTGGTGCCATATTCCCTGATCAAACCACTATTTTTTGCGCTAGACCCAGAACAAGTCCATGACCACATGGTGTCATTTCTTGAAAAAACCCAAAGAACTCCTTTGGCAGCCTTGTACCGAATGCCTCGAATAGAGGATCCACTGCGTTTGTGTGGCCTCAACTTCCCCAATCGGGTGGGATTGGCAGCGGGACTGGACAAGAACGCGCGCTGCATTGATGCTTGGGCCAGCATGGGTTTTGGCTTTGTGGAGGTGGGGACCGTCACGCCCAAAGCTCAAGCTGGGAACCCAAAGCCGCGAATTTTTAGACTACCCGACGAGAAGGCCATCATCAATCGATTGGGGTTCAACAATGAAGGAACCGACAGCTTTGTTAATCATATCCATCAAAGCCACCACCTTCTTAAACCCAAATCCTCGCCCGCATTGCTGGGACTCAATATTGGTAAAAATGCCATCACCCCGATTGAGCAAGCTCAGTCGGACTATTTGCTTGCATTGGAGGCGGTCTACCCTTATGCAGATTACGTGACCATCAACATCTCTAGCCCCAACACCAAGAACCTGCGCACCTTGCAATCGGATGAGGCGTTGTTTGCATTGCTTACCTCACTGGATCAAAAGCGACAAGAATTGATGCAGCACACTGCTCGCCGTGTTCCCATGATGATCAAAATATCACCGGATATGAACGATGAAGAGTTGAGCCTTTTTGCGCTTACCCTTAAGCGCCTGTGCCCAGTCGACGAAAGCGCGAAGCAAGGACTCTGGGGTGTTATTGCGACCAACACGACGCTCAATAAAGATCGAGTGGCACATCTGAACTTTGGCGATGAAGCGGGTGGACTGTCGGGCTCACCGCTACTGAAAAGCAGCAACGACACGATCCGAGAATTAAGAAGTCTCTTGGGACCCCATTTCCCCATCATCGGTGTGGGGGGCATCCTGTGCGCAGACGATGCAGTTGAGAAAATGTTGGCCGGTGCAGACTGCGTGCAACTCTATAGCGGACTCATCTACCAAGGACCGGCACTGATCAAAGAGGTCGCACTGGGCGTGAAGACTGGCTCACCACAACGCACAACACAAACGTAAAAAAAGGGCGGAAAGAGTTTCCTCTTCCGCCCGATTGATTAAACCAAGACGCCTTGACTCAACTCCAACCCATTCAACAACACCGAGGTTAAAAAGTTAAAGCCTCAGGCCCAAGTCTTAGCGTTTTTTACTGGCTGGCTTGGCCGCATTCATGGCTTGTTGGCTCATGGTTTTAACGTTGGCTTGGGTCATTTCAGTGGCTTGCTTGACGGCTTTTTGAACTGACTCCAAGGCGGTATTACCAGCAGAAACTGCGGTTTTAAAAGCCGTCACAGCAGACTCAGAACCTGCAGGAGCGTTTTTGGCCATGTTATCGAACATGTCTTGAAACATTTTTTGGCTCTTGGCCATCTCAGCCTCAATCACTTGAGTGAACTCGCCACCCGTGGTGCTGGCAATATCATACAAATGACGGTTATAGGTCACGGCCTTTTCTGCCAAGGGCTGGAACATGCTTGACTGAAGAGCCAACAGTTCTTGCGCATCTTTCACACTCAACACAGCGTGCGTACCGTCTTTGGTGTCGCTCATGGCTGATTTGGCGGCCGCCAAATTGAGCTCAATGAGTTGCTCAACGCC
Organism: Limnohabitans sp.; assembly: GCA_036821105.1. GTDB lineage: Bacteria > Pseudomonadota > Gammaproteobacteria > Burkholderiales > Burkholderiaceae_C > Limnohabitans. The sequence goes on along the minus strand of DAISKH010000194.1, from coordinate 1,010 downwards.
AGCAAAGGCTTTGGTGGTCAATCCCACCAATGTCTCCAAATTGGATTTGTTGGCAGCCATGATTTGTTCAGGGGTAAGTGTCATGAGTTTCTCCGAGTGTTCTAAATTCAAAGGATAATGGGATTTCTTGTCTGCAATTTTGATGCATCGCAATATGATTCAAGTATAGAGGTGATCCTTTTGAATGCAAGACCATTGGGCCACTCCAAGCACTCTTTAGAGAGCGCTTACTAAAATACCCTGTCACCTTTTATTGACAGCTCCACTGTCAACAAATCAAGTACAAAGACCTCCAATCTGCCCTCTACTTGACGAGCCCCAAAGCCCCGCACCTCTTTTGTCCAGAGCCCAAACCGCCCCATGTCTGAATCTTTGCCCCCCGTGATTGAGCCCTCGACTCGCAGGGCAATTTTTCACTTGTCTTTTGCCACGTTCTCCAGCATGACGATTCAACGGCTGTGCGACCCCATGCTCCCACAACTCGCGCAAGAGTTCCACGTTGAGCGAGCACAAGCGGCTCATGTGATTTCATTTTTCGCCATCACCTATGGCCTCATGCAAGTTTTTTTTGGCCCCTTGGGGGATCGCTACGGCAAGTACCGAGTTCTATCGCTTGCAACGTTGGGTTGTAGCTTGGGGTGCTTAGGCAGTGCATTGGCTTGGAGTTTGCCCTTTTTGGTGTTTTGTCGAGTCTTGACCGCAACTTGCACAGCTGCCATCATTCCCTTGGGGCTAGCTTGGGTGGGTGACTCGGTGGTCTATCAAATCCGTCAAGAAACCCTGGCCAAGGTTGGATTGGGATCGACCATGGGAATTGTGGCGGGACAATTGGTGGGCGGGCTTCTCACGGATACGCTGGGTTGGCGATGGGCCTTTGGGACAGTCAGTGCAGTCTTTTTTGTCGTGGGGTGGGTGTTGTGGTCCAACCCCAACGCAAGAGCTCACAATCAAGGGCTTGGCTTAGACGATCAAGCTGAAGTGTCTTTGTCCTTTGCAGACAATGCAAAGGC
>DAISKH010000193.1:0-5175 GCA_036821105.1 Limnohabitans sp. | reverse complement strand
TCGAGCACTGTTGTGTGTGCAAAGAAAAAGGATGTTGTATTTTTTCATTCAATGCTCCTAGAGTTTGGTTTGTGTGGCCAGGCAAGATTCACCGGCGCAACAGTTTTCAAGTAAAAAATCACACAAATCTGTGATCAATTTAAAATTTGCCCGATATATCAAATGCCGTCCAACTCGTTCGACCGATAGCAATTTGGCATTTGTTAACTCTTTGAGGTGAAAGCTAATCGTTGCGTTTGGAATACCCAACTGCTCCACAATTTCTCCTGGGCTTAGCCCTTTTGGGCCACGCTGGACAATCAGGCGATACACATTCAAACGCGAATCTTGTCCGAGCGCCAAAAAAACTGAAATGGCATCTTTGTTTTTCATATTTCCAATTATATGGAAATATTTTTCAATTTTTGTTACAGATCTTCATTCGCCTGGTTTTCGCAATCATCCAGGATTTAAAAGTTCTCGCGAAAGATGAGGAGCGAACAAATCACTAAAGCGATGAGGGAAAGCAGTAAGCTTCTTTCTTGAATAAACTTACACATGCTTCAACGACTTCCTTGTCATAAAGGGTCGACTCTCCCATTGCCACTTCCTCAAGCGCCAATGCAATTCCTTTTCCTTTTCGGTAGGGACGATCGGAGGACATGGCCTCCACACAGTCTGCGACAGCAATGATCCGAGCCTCCAAACAAATCACATCTCCTTTGATTGCGTTTGGATAACCGCTCCCATTGAGTCTTTCATGGTGCTGCAAAACTGCTTGTGCAATGTTCCACGGAAAGTGAATGTGTTTGAGCATGTCGTATCCAGCTTGAACATGATTTTGTAACATCTTGACTTCAAACTCCGCCAAGGAGGACTGTTTGGTCAAAACCTCTGCAGGTATGACAATTTTCCCTAAGTCGTGAACCAACGCTGCCATGTTCACCCCTTCTACCGTGTGAATTGGCAAATTCAATGCCGTTGCGATCGCTGTGCAAAGATGAGCCACACGTTTCATATGTCCACCCGTATAGGAATCTCTAGCGACCACAACATTTGAGAGTGTTTCGACCATTTCACGCATGGAAATTGTTACCGAGTATTGGTACTTTAATAGTTCTGCCTCAATGGCCCTTCGATCAGAAATATCTCGAATGTTGCATTGAATGACACGATCGCCATTGACACCATAAGCGTTGCTTACGAATTCAACGTTCAATATGCGACCATTTTTATTTTTAAGGGGCAAGTCCTCGTATCGGATGTAGCCCTTGTCTTTGAGAATCGTGAATGCTCTGATGGCTGCAGATTTATCCACCATAGCGCCTATTTCCCACAACTCTTTGCCGATCAACTCATCTTTTGTGTAGCCCAAAAGATTTGAAATGAATGGATTTGCATCTTGAATTACACCAGTGTGAAAATCCAATATCAAAATACCATCTTGCGCGGTTTCAAAAAGCCTCCTGTATCTTAGCTCTGATAGTTCATGCTGATTTTTCAATGTTATCAAGTTCAACACCTTTTTAAGCTAGAAATTCTGACCCTTGAGAGGATTCCATGAATTCCTGGGTGTGTCTGTTCTCAATCACACACTGTTCTTCAAACTTGGTTCACATGATAAAAATCAATTTCGATGATTTGACGGCAATCAATACGGGTTTTGTATTTCTGAGTACTTTTTGTGCATTTGTGCTATTCGAATATCGTGGTAAGAGCTAAAAATTAAGGGCACCCACAACTTTAAAAATCCAATTGTCTTGGCTTGTCGCAAAACCCTTGCCCAACCCAAAACTGATTTGAGATCTATCGTAAACCGAATCAATGACCACGTAACCTGTATTGGGCTGCTGATTGAAAGCTCCTAAATTTCCAAATGGTAAATTATCAACATAGTATTCAATCCCGACAAACGTCAAGCCCTGCACCCTATAACCCACTTTAAAAGAAGGTGAAAACGATTTCTTCTTTTCTTTGTTCAATGTAACGTCAATGCTTGTGTTGAGTGTGTATTTCCAATTCTTATTGTGCAAGGAAACTATTGGCGTTAGCTCATAAAAATTAGTTTGTACTCCATCAATATCGTGAATGAAGTTGACCTCATTTTTAAACCCGTAATGCCACAGACCTTCCTCGTCATGGTCTGGGATGTACATGTGAGAGATTTTTCCTCCATTGAAATAATTATTGCCGTTGTAATTGCTTAAAAACACATTGACACCGACTTCGCTACCTCTTGAAATTCCATAACCATATTCAATACGCGTTTGAAAAACATTGTTTTTCACATCTTTCATGGCTTTTGAATTGAAAAGGTTGGACTCTATTTCAAAAGCAACTTGTTGATAATCTGCAATCAAATCCTCGTGCACTTTGATTTCAAACGGTGCGCCATAGCAATGACCCGAAAAAAATACATTGAACAATATCAGGCTGAGAATGTTTCTTATCATTACACGCATTTATCGATCTTCGCTTTTGTTTTTTTCTAAATATGATTTTATGCGTTACATGAAATACAAGGCGCTTTTTTGCCTAATCGATTGAAACCAACCTTTTGCAATTACTCTGGAACTGTTTGATAGCGAACCTTGATAAAACCGTTTTTTACTGGGGAATTTATAAAAATCCCCAATCGTGTGAAGCTCAACCCTTCTTCAGTGGAATTTTCGGCCCGCATCGTCCATTCGCTAGAGCTTTCAATGCGTGCCAATAAATGCTCTTGCCTTTGCCAGAGTTCCAAAGAGCCATCTGCGTTTTGCTTCCATTTACCCAGCGTTGTTATGGCCACTTCAAAATTTGAAGGTTTTGTGAACTCAAACTGGTCCATGATCGTGACCGATCCTGAATCGACTCGCTCATGTACCATTTTTCGTGTAAGTGATTGAATTTCTGGTGCGCTATACGCATCCTTCATATTGATGCTGATTTCGTCCCTGCCATCTGACAATTGCACTGATATAACTTTGGGCTTGATCTTATCGGCCTGGTCCTGCAAGTGGCCAGCGACCACCGGAACAGGGTGACCCCATGAACTGATTGCGGCAATCGTATACCGGTCCTTGCTGAAGGTCTTGGCTGAATATTGAGTACTTCCCACATCTCCAACCGGTTGTTCAGCACCAACTCCTATGGTGTAGGATCCGATGTCGTTGTGACTGTGGTTTTCATTGCCCCCAGCTTTGATCGAAATGGCCAACTTATCGCCTTTTGCTGGTCGAGAAATCAGTACCCCAGCTGAATCAAAATAACTTTGCAAACCAATTGGTGTTGCAAAATCTAGCGGTGCTTTGATCTCTGAGACTATTGGTTTTGAAAAAAGAAGCATTGCAGCCTTTGCCAAGGGCGCATCGTTTGCCGATTGTGATGCACTAGGGTTCAAGGATGAGAAATGGTGAGCTTGCTCCAACCCCAAAGTGTCGTTTAAGTATGCCCTGGTGAAATCGTCGATGCGTGTTTTGGGTGAAGCATCTCCGAATGCAGCAATGTTATTGGGTAACATTTCTATTTTGTATCCGTACATTGCAATATTTCGGACATTCTTGTCCCTGAACAAGTCCACCTCACCCTTACTGGATTGGATCAGCATCTCTCGAAGTGCTGCGAAATGAGAAAATCCGTAATTCCAATAACCTGGACCTTCGCTCGTGTATCCATCTGGTCCGAACCCAGAAAGATAGCGCTGAATATAGTGTTCTGCTGCTGCAGCGAATAGTGCGCGGTCACTTTTATCCGTCATCACTGTCAGTGCAGCTGAAACTACGCCCTTTAGGCAAACTGCATTCCAGTTGTGATCTGCACGGAGCCAAAAATTATCATTGGTTTGACCCAAAAATCTCTTTTTCATTGGGTCAAAAACGCGTTCGTTCAAAGCACTCAGTGTTCTTTGGCGTACTTCTGGGCTTATCCACTCAGCTAACATGTATAAAGCTTGAGCGAGTTCGTGAGCAGTATCCGCTGCAAGAAGATCGACTTCATAATTGTGATCTCGCAAATTACGCAATGATCTATCGTGGGCTGGCCAGGTCCAGGTTGGCTGATCTGATAATTCTGTGAGTGTTTTCTCGATCGCTTGAATGTAGCGGCCCTTTGCTTCAACACATTCAGCGATGATCAACGGATAAAGCCAGGCCTTTCGCGCGTTCATCATCCTTTCTCCGTTTGGTCGCATGCCCTTGCGGCTGTATTCCAAATAGAGGTCTTGATCCCAATGTGGAAATTCCTGTTCAAGTAATTTTTCAGCCACCTTTCTAACTTCTGCGGTCCGCTCCACAACGCTGTGGTCTGTCCAATCTTTGCGATTTTCGCAGGTCGGACCAAATCCTTGTGGTTTATCGATGAGTTGAACTTCTAGGCTTTTAATGCGATCACTGGAAATCTCAGTAGGACCACCTGCACTTGCTTGGGAAGCAAGTAAACATGAAGCCAGAAAAAACATCAGCCGAAGGCAATCTGTAAAAGTCATAGACAGTGGTTTTTTTAGAGATCATTAATTTTAAGTTTGAATTGTCCCTACATTCAATGAAGCTAAAAGATGGTTCTTTTGGGTCGAATCTTACAAACACTCGATCAGAGCTGAGTATGTTGTAACCTAACCCAATACTGATTTCACTTTTCTTTTTATTGAGGGTAATACCTCTTCTTCAAACCAAGGATTCTTTTTCAGCCAAATATTGTTTCTTGGACTTGGGTGCGGCAAAGGAATCGATTTGGGCCAATACTCTTTCCATGCCATGACGACTTCTGTCAAATTTCTTTTAATTCCTTTATCCATATGCCAGGCTTGAGCGTACTGTCCAATAACAATGGTTAGCTTGATATTGGGCAGCTGCTCTAGTAGCTTTGCTCTCCATGTATCAGCACATTCAGGTCTTGGGGGTAGGTCACCAGATTTTCCTGTTCCCGGAAAACAAAACCCCATGGGAACCAAAGCAATCTTCTTTTCGTCATAAAAGACTTCCTTATCAATACCCATCCAATCTCTTAAACGATCTCCACTTGGGTCATTGAAGGGTATTCCGCTCTCATGAACTCGGCTTCCAGGGGCTTGGCCAACGATAAGAATTTTGGCAGAACCATTGACCTGAACAATGGGCCTTGGACCCAATGGCAAATGTTCGGCGCACAAAGTACACGAGCGAATCTCATTAACGAGCTTAGAAAGGGCTTGACTCATAGGTTAACAATACACCAAAT
>DAISKH010000192.1:0-5195 GCA_036821105.1 Limnohabitans sp. | reverse complement strand
GATCAATATCAACCCAAATCTTTGCTTCTCACTGCCCCAGGGGAGTGGAGAGTGTTGCAATTGATTCGAGAAGTAGCCGAGCAGCACCAATTGCCCCTGGAGATCCTGGAGGACAAGCACTTTTTCAGCACCGTCAGAGAATTTGCAGAACATGCAAAGGGCCGAAAGCAAATACGCCAAGAGTACTTTTACCGTGAGTTGCGCCAAAAAACAGGCATTTTGATGGAGGGTAAAAAACACCCGTTGGAGGGCAATGGAATTTTGATGCCGAAAATAGAGGCAGCTTTGGCAAACAAGGCCCTGGCCCCATCCCTCCCCCAAGCCGTTTCAAACCTGATGAGATCACCCAAAGCGTCATGGACTTGGTCAATGAAAGACAACAAGATCATCCTGGTTCCATCGAGAACTTTGGTTGGCCTGTGACTCGTGAAGAAGCCCTTCAAGCGCTCGGGGAGTTCATCGAGCACCGACTCCCTCAATTTGGTCTCTACCAAGACGCCATGTGGGAAGGAGATGTGTGGCTTTATCACTCCCATTTGTCGAGTTCATTGAACCTCAAACTCTTGAATCCCCGAGAGGTGATCGATGCGGCAGTCGATGCACTCGAGAAGGGTCGTGCCCCCATCGAGGCGGTAGAAGGATTTGTGCGGCAGATTTTAGGTTGGAGGGAATATGTAAGAGGGATTTACTGGACTCAGATGCCCAAGTACTTGAATTTGAACGAGATGGGGGCAAACGCCAAGCTCCCCAGTTTTTATTGGTCTGCCCAAACCGAGATGGCGTGTTTGCGTGACGCCATTGACCAAACGCTCAAGCATGGTTATGCCCATCACATCCAGCGCTTGATGGTGACTGGACTGTATGCACTTTTATTGGGCGTTGACCCCAAAGAGGTCCACGAATGGTATCTCGCTGTCTACGTTGACGCGGTGGAGTGGGTTGAATTACCAAATACTCTTGGAATGAGCCAATTTGCCGATGGTGGCCTCATGGCGAGTAAGCCCTATGTGGCCAGTGGAAAGTACATTGACCGCATGAGTAACCACTGCAAAGGCTGTCGTTTTGATCCGAGCAAGTCTACGTGCGAAAGTGCTTGTCCATTCACCACGCTTTACTGGGATTATTTGAATCGTCACAATGAAGTGCTGGCTAAAAATCCGCGCATGCTGATGCAACTCAAGAATTTGAATCGACTCACGGAGGACGAAAAAAAGGCCATTTCATCACAGGCCCAGGCACACAGAACGTCTGTCAATCCATGAATATAATGTTCTTCACTACCCCTAGGAGTCGCCATGTTGCACGTTGATGGAAGCTGTCACTGCGGAAAAATCAAATTCGAAGCCGAAGTGGACGTTGGTAAAACAACCCTTTGCCATTGCACCGATTGCCAGCAATTGGCGGGAGCACCATTTAGAGTCGTGGTCCCCGTGAGCAAAGAACACTTTAAGTTACTAGAAGGTGAGCCCAAGACTTACCTTAAAACGGCTGAGAGTGGTAATAAGCGCCTTCAGGCCTTTTGTGCTGAGTGTGGCACCTCTATCTACGCGACGAGTGAGTTCAATCAAGAGATCTTTGGTCTGAGGGTTGGAACACTCAAGCAAAGAGCTCAAATCGCCCCTCAAAAACAGATTTGGCACCGCTCTGCCATGCCTTGGCTCACGGGCATCGATGCACTGCCTAAATCAGAAAAACAGTCTGGCTAAGGTCCGGCTAAGGTCTGGCTAAGTCCAGCTCCAGAGAACTCAACGACTGGACATCAAGTCCAGTCTGTGTTTAAAGCACTCTATGCGCTGAGTGATCTGGCGCCTTTTCTACTTTTTACGCCGCCTGCTTCCATGACCTGATCCCCCTATCAGCTCATTCTTGGGTCTCAATTCACGAATGCAGATAGACCCGTGATGGCGCGCCCCAAGATCAGCGCATGAATATCATGGGTTCCCTCATAGGTGTTCACCACCTCCAAGTTCACCAAATGCCTGGCCACACCGAACTCGTCCGAAATCCCATTGCCCCCCATCATGTCGCGCGCCATGCGGGCAATCTCAAGTGCTTTGCCGCAACTGTTGCGCTTCAAAATCGAGGTAATGTCCACTGAAGCGATACCCTCGTCTTTCATGCGCCCCAAGCGTAAGCAACTCTGCAGGCCAATAGAGATTTCGGTCATCATGTCGGCCAACTTCTTTTGAATCAGTTGGTTCGCAGCCAAGGGCCTACCAAATTGCTGGCGGTCCAAAACGTATTGCCGTGCTCGGTGGAAGCAGTCCTCTGCTGCACCGAGTGCCCCCCAGGCAATGCCGTAACGGGCACTATTGAGACAAGTGAAAGGACCTTTCAAGCCGCGCACATCGGGAAAAGCGTTCTCCTCGGGAACAAACACCTCGTCCATCACGATCTCACCCGTGATCGATGAGCGAAGTCCCACCTTCCCGTGAACCGCCGGTGCGCTCAATCCCTTCCAGCCTTTCTCTAAGATGAAACCTCGAATGGCGCCCTCCTCGTCCTTGGCCCAAACCACAAAGACATCGGCTATGGGGCTATTGGTGATCCACATTTTGGCGCCCGATAAAGAGTAGCCCCCAACTACTTTTTTGGCGTGGGTGACCATACTTCCGGGGTCTGAGCCGTGGTTGGGCTCGGTGAGTCCAAAGCATCCGATCCACTCCCCAGTGGCCAATTTGGGAAGGTATTTTTGTTTTTGACTCTCACTGCCAAACTCCTGAATGGGCACCATCACAAGGGAGGACTGCACACTCATCATGGAGCGGTAGCCTGAGTCCACGCGCTCGACCTCACGAGCCACCAGGCCATAGCAAACATAATTCAGTCCTGCCCCACCATAGGACGGTGAAATGGTGGGACCCAAGAGCCCCAACTCGCCCATTTCTCTAAAGATCGCCACATCGGTCTTTTCATGCCTGAAGGATTCAAGCACTCGGGGCAGCAGGCGTTCTTGGCAATAGGTGGCAGCGGCGTCCTTCACCTGGCGCTCTTCATCGCTTAATTGCTGATCCAACAAAAAAGGATCTTGCCACTGGAAGGCTTGAGAGGTTTTGGACATATCAGAAACTCCGATTCAGTACGATTAAAGTTTAAAGCTTACAGTTCACCATCATGCTGCATTTTTCAGCAATTCTCGCCCGATGATGAGTTGTTGAATTTGGGTAGTGCCCTCATAAAGGCGTAAGAGTCTGACATCACGGTAAAAGCGCTCGACCGCGTACTCATTGATGTAGCCAGCACCCCCGTGGAGTTGAACACCGCGGTCAGCAACCCGTCCCACCATCTCGGTGCTGAACATCTTCGCGCAAGACACCCGCATTGAGACCTCTGGGTCACTGGCTCCAGCGGCTTTCTGGTCAAACTGATGCGAAACCTCCTTCACCAGCGCCCAAGCCGCGAGTTGCTCGGCTTGTGAGTCGGCCAACATGGCTTGGATCAATTGAAACTCACCAATGGCTTTGCCAAACTGATGTCGATCGCGGGCGTAGTTCACCGATTCACGCAAAATACGCTGAGCCATCCCGCACGACACGGCAGAGATGTGGAGTCGACCGCGGTCGAGCACCTTCATGGCGGTCTTAAAGCCCTGCCCCGGAACTCCACCGATGATGTGGCTAGCAGGAACGCGCACGTTCTCCAAAATCACATCGCAGGTTTTGGTGCCGCGTTGACCCATCTTTTTATCTGTTTTACCCAGCGTAATTCCGGGCAAGTCCGCTGGCACGATGAAAGCTGACACACCGCTAGCGCCCGCCCCCCCAGTTCTGGCCATCAAGGTGAAGGCACCCGCTCTGGGTGCATTGGTAATGTAGCGCTTGGTGCCATTCAAGATATAGTCATTTCCGTCCAACTCAGCACGGGTTTTAAGAGACGCGGCGTCCGAGCCTGCATCGGGCTCCGTCAAAGCGAACGACATGATGAGCTCGCCACTCGCCACCTTGGGGAGGTACTGCGCTTTTTGCTCGGGTGTACCGTCCATCAAGATGCCTTGTGAGCCAATACCGACGTTGGTGCCGAATACGGATCTAAAGGCCAGTGCAGTTTGTCCAAATTCATAGGCCACTTGAACCTCTTGGGCCATGGATAAACCAATGCCCTCATACTCGTCGGGAATAGACAAGCCAAAGAGTCCCATTTGCTTCATCTCAAGCACAACCTCGGCGGGCACCTCATCGTGTTCTTCGAGATGGTTCTCCAAGGGTTGCAATCGCTCCTTAACAAAGCGTTGAACTGAGGAGAGCAAAATATCAAACGATTCTTGATCAATGGCCATGGCCTGTGTCTTCCTATTTAAGTTAGCCGTCAAAGGGTCAATTCGTCAATTCGTCAATTCTTCTATGCGTCAATGCGTCAAATATCAGGAAGATTGAATTGAATCATTGGCCCATTCAAACCCATGAATACATTTCTCAATCCACGGAAATCTTTTGATCATGGATCAATTTGGAGAGCACTCGGCCTTCATTGGCTAAAAGTGTCTTGAATTCAGCCGACTCCACCCACGTGTTCTCTGCGCCCAGGTCAGCAAAGCGGGTTTTAAGTACCTCGGAGCTGAGTGCTTTGCCGATCTCTTTGTTCATGCGAGCTTGAATCTCAGTGGGGGTATTGTTGGGAGTCCAAAGACCAAACCAAATGTCCAAATCCGCACCCTTAAAGCCTTGTTCGGCAACGGTGGGGACGTCAGGGAAAAAGGGTGAACGTTTGGCGCTCACAATACCCAAGAGTTTAACTTTACCGGTTTTGATGTGGGGAAAAGCAATGCCTGGGTCACAGACAAAATCAGCTTGTCCCGATAAAACATCTTGTAGCGCGGGGGCCGCGCCACGATAAGGGATGTGGGTGATGTCAGGGGTGTTGGTGGCTTGCTTGAAGAGCTCACAGGCCAAATGCGGAGGGGTGCCCGAGCCCGATGAGGCATAGCTCATCGTGCCAGGATTGGCCTTGGCCAAGGCGACCAAGTCTTTAACATCTTTGGCGTTCATCTGTGGCTTGGCCACCAAGTACATCTGAGTGCGACCAATGCCAGCGACTGGGGTCAAATCGCGAGAGGGCAAGATGTTGGATTTGAAGAGCCAGGGGTTAGCCGTTTCGAAGGAGGTGGGGGCCACCAAAAAAGTGTATCCATCAGGGGTTGCTCGAATCACCTCGGCGGCTGCAATGTTGCCACTCGCTCCTGGCTTATTGTCAATGAC
>DAISKH010000191.1:0-5210 GCA_036821105.1 Limnohabitans sp. | reverse complement strand
ATCCAGCACCGTGGTGAGGCCACCCAAGCCTTGGGCACCGATGCCCAGTGCGTTGACCTTTTCAAAGAGTTCAAGTCGCATCTCCTCGACTTGGCTCAAGGCTTCGGAGCGGGCTGATTTGGCCTGGAGCTCATACATGTCCAAATCATCCATCAAGCTCTCTTTGGCCATTAACACGGCTTTTTCTGCAGTGCCTCCAATGCCAATGCCCAGCATGCCCGGTGGGCACCAACCCGCACCCATGGTGGGGACGGTTTTGAGGACCCAGTCAACAATTGAATCGCTGGGATTGAGCATGATCATTTTGCTCTTGTTCTCGCTCCCGCCTCCCTTGGCCGCGACAGTCACCTCCAACGTGTCTCCCATCACGAGCTCTGTGAAAATAACGGCGGGTGTGTTGTCCTTGGTATTCTTCCTGGCGAAATGAGGATCACTCACAACGCTGGCTCTGAGCATGTTGTCGGAATTGTTGTAGCCCCGACGCACCCCTTCATTGATGGCGTCTTCTAAGCTGCCTTTAAAGCCCTCGAGGCGCACGTTCATGCCGAGTTTTAAAAACACATTCACAATCCCTGTGTCTTGGCACAAGGGGCGATGACCGGTAGCACTCATTTTGCTGTTGGTGAGGATTTGCGCCATCGCATCTTTGGCAGCCGGGGACTGCTCGCGCTCATAGGCCCTGCTTAAATGCGCGATGTAGTCACTTGGATGGTAGTAGCTGATGAATTGAAGCGCGGCGGCTACCGACTCAATCAAGTCGTCTTGGTGAATAGTGGTCATGAACAAATCGATCCAGAAGTAGGCCTCACCAAGGGGATTGCGACGAGGCCAAAGAGTTAACAAACCATTAGTTTAACGCCTTTGATGCACCTACTGCGGTCTCATCAACACAGTCCTAGGAGCATTAACGGTGGCCTTGGGTTTCGCGAAATCCTTTTGCGCTAGATCAAAAAACAAGGGAAAACACTTTGTCTCTAGGCCCACTCTGGGGGGGACAGAGCCAATTTCGAGCCCTAAAATGAGGTTCACAATGAATGGACAGTGGCCCCCTAGCGGGCAAAGTTTGCATGACAATCAAGGAGACACACTGCATGAACCAAGCCGCCTCTCAACACCACGTGTACTTGCCACCGAAAGCGTTTAGTCACGCAGCGGCCATCCCCAGTATGCAAGCCTACGAGGCTTTGTGCAAAGAGGCTGAGCAAGATTACTCGGGATTTTGGGCCAAACATGCTCGCCGACTCATCACCTGGAAGACGCCCTTTAGCCGTGTGCTCGATGAGTCCCAGGCACCCTTTTTTAAGTGGTTTGAAGATGGCACTTTGAATGTGTCATTTAACTGCCTGGACCGCAATATTGAACGTGGTTTGGGGGACAAAAATGCCATTATTTTTGAAGCCGATGATGGCCAAACCAGCACCATCACTTATCGCAATTTGCTGGGTAAGACGTGTCAATACGCGCACGTCTTGAAGTCCATGGGAGTCGCCAAGGGAGACCGCGTCATCATCTACATCTCCATGTCCATTGAGGGTGTTGCGTGCATGCTCGCTTGCGCTCGGATTGGAGCCATTCACTCTGTTGTGTTTGGTGGATTTTCTGCCCAGTCTTTGAAAGACCGCATCCAAGACACAGGCGCCAAACTCGTGATCACGGCGGACCAGCAAGTTCGTGGCGGCAAGCAACTCCCCCTCAAATCCATCGTTGATGAGGCCTTAGCGCTCGGAGGCTGTGAGAGTATTGAGCACGTCTTGGTGGTCAAGCGAACGGGGGAGAAGGTCAATATGCATGAGGGGCGTGACCAGTGGCTTGAAGAGATCGCCAGTACCAAACCTAAACACATTGAGCCTGAATGGGTCAGTGCCGAGCACCCTTTGTTTTTACTCTATACCTCGGGCTCGACCGGTAAGCCCAAAGGCGTTCAACACTCCTCGGGTGGGTATTTGTTGCACGCGGCCTTGACCACCGAGTGGACTTTTGATCTGAAGCCCAACGATATCTTTTGGTGTACGGCCGATATTGGTTGGGTCACTGGACACACCTATATCACCTATGGGCCCTTGGCGCTCGGAGCCACGGAGGTGGTCTTTGAGGGAGTGCCCACCTATCCCGATGGGGCTAGGTTTTGGAAGACCATTGAAAAGCATAAAGTCAGTATTTTCTACACTGCCCCCACCGCCATTCGTTCACTCATCAAGGCGGCCGAATCCAATGAGAGTATTCACCCCAAGCAGTCTGACCTCTCAAGTCTGAGGTTACTGGGCTCAGTGGGTGAGCCCATCAATCCGGCGGCTTGGGAGTGGTATTACCAACATGTGGGGGGCTCTCGTTGCCCCATTGTGGATACGTTTTGGCAGACCGAGACGGGTGGGCACATGATCACCCCCATGCCGGGCGCAACTCCCATGGTGCCAGGCTCATGCACCTTACCATTCCCTGGTATTCAAGCCGCGGTGGTGGACGAGACCGGAAAAGACGTGCCTTGGGGGCAGGGGGGTATTTTGGTGGTCAAGCGTCCCTGGCCCGCCATGATCCGAACCATTTGGGGGGATCCCGAGCGCTTTAAAAAGAGCTACTACCCAGAGGACTTTAAGGGACAGTACTACTTGGCGGGCGACGGAGCCATTCGAGATGAGAAGACTGGTTATTTCACCATCACGGGGCGTATTGATGATGTGCTCAATGTCTCTGGGCACCGCATGGGCACCATGGAGATTGAATCGGCTTTGGTGAGTTGCACTGACTTGGTGGCCGAGGCGGCCGTGGTGGGGAGGCCCGATGACACAACCGGTGAGGCGGTTTGCGCCTTTGTTGTGCTCAAGCGCCCAAGGCCCGTTGGGGATGAGGCCCTGGCCATTGCCAAGCTTCTCAGAGACCATGTGGGCAAGGAGATTGGTCCCATTGCCAAACCCAAGGACATCCGGTTTGGGGACAATTTACCCAAAACAAGGTCAGGAAAGATCATGCGACGCTTGCTGCGTTCAATTGCCAAAGGCGAAAGCATCACGCAAGACACCTCAACCCTTGAAAACCCAGCGATTTTGGAGCAACTCTCCGAGAGAAGTTACTAGGGTTTAGCAGAGGCTCACTGCTCGCTAATTTACGCACGAGCGACCAAGCGCAGTCCCAGGCCTGACTTTGGATTTTTGAAAATTCGAAACTTTTGGGTTGGACACTTTAGCGTAACTTGGTGTACAAAGTGAGTCACCCACGAAGTTGAGGCCGTGTCATAAACCCTGTAATTGCTTGCAAATGGTGGGTTGATCAAACTTTGAGGTTGCTAGAAATGCTATGAGCAATGAACAATAAGGGCATGATTGATTGGAGTTCCTGTCCTGCTGTAGAACTTGACCCCGAGCTTGTAAGCGGAGCTTGGGTGTTCCGAGGCACCCGCGTACCTGTAGTAGCTTTATTCGAAAACTTGGAAGATGGTGTAACAGTCAACGAGTTTGTTGAATTGTTTCCTGGCGTAAATTTGATTCATGCCCGTAGCGTTTTAGAGCACGCCGCCAAAAGTGCAATGGTTCATTAACCTTGAAAATCTTATTTGATCAAGGGACACCTGTTCCATTAAGAGGTCATCTATCCGCTCACCTTGTTTCAACAGCTTATGAGCATGCGTGAGGCTAATAAGGTAACCCAATTTTTAACCTTCAAACCTCTGACGAACAGTTCAGGGACTGGAGGGAGGTGTTTTTAATATCCACCTCACCAACTCCTGGGCTTCTTGTTCACTCACCGCCGCATTGGCGGGCATCGGCACAGCTCCCCAAACTCCTCCACCTCCGAGCCTCACCTTGACGCTCAGCCTTGCAAGCGCGGTGGGATCGTTTTGATATTTTTTAGCCACATCCATATACGCAGGTCCTACCACCTTGTGGTCCAGGGCATGGCATGAGAGGCAGTGGCGAGTCTGAGCTAGGGCAAGGGGATCGGTGGACGCAAACGAGTGAGTACTTGAAAGCCCTGAAAGCCAAAATAGACTCAACAAAGCCAACCCTCTTCTCGTCCTCCCCCAAACCCCTGGCGCTCGCTGCTTTTGAGTGGATGACTTTTTACTCATGTTCAAATGCGAGTTTTGACAAAAGGGGTTGGAGGCCTGCGAGTTTTAGGTGTTCCATATGTTCTATTTTCAAAAAGGTCGAGCACAGCGCCAGAACTGGCGCTGGAGGCGTTGAAGGCAAATTTTGCCAACACCCCGCGCTTATAACGGGGCTCCGGTGCGACCCAGTTGGCGCGGCGTTTGGCCAACTCTTGCTCGCTCACATGCAGCTCTAGGAGCAACTGGTGAGCATCAATGGTGATGGAGTCTCCCTCGTGGATCAAGGCAATGTTGCCACCCACCGAAGCCTCAGGCGCAACGTGTCCTACCACCATGCCCCAAGTCCCACCAGAGAAACGCCCATCGGTGATCAGGCCCACACTCTCCCCAAGCCCAGCACCAATGAGTGCGCCTGTTGGGGCGAGCATCTCGGGCATGCCGGGTCCGCCTTTGGGTCCCAAGTAACGAAGGACCATCACATCGCCAGCAACGATCTTGCCCTCCAAAATTGCAGCCAAAGCCGATTGCTCATCATCAAATACACGGGCAGGGCCAGTGATCACAGGGTTTTTAAGGCCAGTGATTTTCGCCACAGCCCCTTCAGGAGAGAGGTTCCCTTTGAGGATGGCCAGATGACCCTGGGGGTAGAGCGCTGTCTCAATGGTGCGAATGACGTGTTGGTCCGCGCGAGGCACATCAGGAATATCGGCCAAGTTTTCTGCCACTGTTTTACCGGTGATGGTCATACAGTCCCCGTGCAGCAAGCCGGCTTTCAGTAACACCTTCATGACTTGGGGGATACCGCCAGCGCGGTGCAAATCGACGGCCAAGAATTGACCCGAGGGCTTTAAGTCACACAGCACAGGAACGCGGACTCGAATGCGCTCAAAATCATCAATGCTCCAAGGCACTTGGGCCGCATGGGCAATGGCTAAAAAGTGAAGCACCGCATTGGTGGATCCGCCTGTGGCCATGATCACACTCACTGCGTTTTCAATTGATTTGCGGGTCACGATGTCGCGTGGCTTCAAATCTTTCTTAATGGCTTCAATGAGCACTTTGGCCGAGGCCTTGGCTGAATTTTGTGTCTCATCATGGGGGTTGGCCATGGTCGAGGAAAAGGGCAGTGACATCCCTAGCGCCTCAAAAGCACTGGACATCGTGTTGG
>DAISKH010000190.1:0-5250 GCA_036821105.1 Limnohabitans sp. | reverse complement strand
GTCTCAGAGGTCCTTGAGTTGACCGTGAGTCAAGCCGCAAACCTCTTTCGCTCCGATCCTGACGTGATCCGCTCCTTGCAACCGATCGTGGACGTGGGGCTCGAATATGTGAAGCTCGGCCAACCGGTTCCGACCTTGAGTGGCGGTGAGTCCCAGCGCTTGAAGTTAGCAGGTCACTTGGCCCAGGCGGCCAAAGCTCGCTCGCAGATGCGTCAAGCTGTTGCCAAGAAAGGTTCTTTGTTCTTGTTTGATGAGCCCACCACGGGCCTGCATTTTGATGACATTGCCAAGTTGATGCGCGCCATGCGTAAGCTCATTGAGTCAGGCGCCTCGATTGTGCTCATTGAGCACAACTTGGATGTGGTGCGCTCAAGCGACTGGGTGATTGATCTCGGTCCTGAGGGCGGAGACGCCGGGGGCTACGTGGTCGCACAAGGCTCGCCCGATGAGATCAAGCTGCACCCAAGCTCCCACACGGCCAAGGCACTGAGGAGTTATGACCAACAGTTGGGTGAGCTCGAGCGGTTGGATCAAGTGAATCAAGTGGATCAATTGGATCAGGTGGGTTCCTTAAAGCCATTGGGCCTACTGGACCAGGGACAATCGCGGCGCCCCCCAGCCAAGAGTTTGCACTCGGGTGAGATTCAAATCATCAATGCCAAAGAACATAACCTTAAAAATCTGACGGTGCACATTCCGAGGGGGCGCTTCAATGTGGTGACCGGGGTGTCGGGTTCGGGCAAGTCGACATTGGCCTTTGATATTTTGTTCCATGAGGGACAGCGCCGTTATTTGGAGAGTTTGAACGCCTATGCCCGCAGTATTGTGCAGCCCGCATCGCGCCCTGAGGTCGACGCTGTCTACGGTATTCCGCCCACAGTGGCGATTGAGCAGCGGCTCTCCAGAGGTGGGCGCAAGTCCACCGTGGGCACCACCACCGAGGTGTGGCATTTTTTAAGGCTTTTGTATGTGAAGCTGGGTGTTCAGCACTGCGTCCACGATGGGCAAGCGGTGATGCCCCAAAGTGTGCAAAGTATTTGCGCACAACTCATGACGCGATTTAAAGGCCAAGAGATTGGTATTTTGAGCCCCTTGGTGATCAACAGAAAAGGTCTCTACACCGATTTGGCCGATTGGGCACGCAACAAGGGCTACAGTCATTTGCGGGTCGACGCAGAGTTCTTGCCAACGCAAAAGTTCCCCAGAATCGATCGCTTTAAAGAGCACACCATCGAGTTGCCCATCCTCAGTTTGACGGTGGACGCTGCACGCGAGGAGGAGCTTCGCCAAGCGGTGGTGTTGGCACTCGAGCACGGTAAGGGTGTGGTACACGTTTTGAGCCCTCTGAAGGGCTTGTCATCGGCCATGATGGTAGGAGCGAGCACGGCCCATATCGGAGCCTTGCAGGTGTTTTCCACCCGTCGTGCTTGCCCTCTTTGTGCCACCTCCTACAGTGAGCTCGATCCCAGACTTTTCTCCTACAACTCCAAGCACGGTTGGTGTCCAAGTTGTGTGGGCACGGGCGTGAAGCTCAACGCCAAACAACGCGCGGTGCTTGATGACACCACTCAAGATGCATCACAAAAGGGGCGTGAGCAAACCTTTGCCGAGCCCATTCTTGACGAGTTCGAAGAGGTGCCTTGCCCGACGTGCTCGGGCGCTCGACTCAATGAGACGGCTCGCCATGTGCGTTTTCACGGTCAGGCCATCACCGATTTGGCCAAGCACAGTGTGCAAGATTTGAGGGCTTGGGTGGCTTCCTTGAAGTTGGTCGGTCGAGAGGACTCCATCGCCCGGGATTTGGTCTCAGAAATTGCACTTCGCCTTGAATTTTTGGACCAAGTAGGACTTGGCTATTTGACACTCGAGCGTGGTGCACCGACCTTGAGCGGTGGCGAGTCTCAACGCATACGCTTGGCAGCACAATTGGGCAGTCATCTGCAAGGGGTGTGCTATGTGCTTGATGAGCCCACCATCGGGCTTCACGCCAGAGACAACCAAATGCTTTTAAATGCCTTGGAGCTTTTATGCCAAAAGGGCAACACCTTGGTGGTGGTCGAGCATGATGAGGAGACCATGCGCCGAGCCGATCACTTGATCGACATTGGGCCTGGTGCCGGTAAGCGCGGGGGTCACTTGGTCGCCCAAGGCAGTGTGGAGGACTTGATGCAAGAGAGCGAGTCGGTGACGGGGCGCTATTTGCGCGATGCCATGAGACACCCTTTACAGACTCGTAGAGAGGTGAATATGGGCGCTTGGGTTCAACCTGCTCAAGCAACCAAAGCCACCCATGCGTCCAAGGCGTCCAATGCGAGCCAAAAAGCTCAATCCCCGAACGCCGCGACTGAGCATGGTTTACTCAATTCGAGTGACGAAGGTGCTGGGTCATTGCGATTGGTCGGGGCGAACTTGCACAATTTGAAATCCGTTGAAGTGGACTTCCCCCTCAAACGATTGGTCGCAGTAACGGGGGTGTCGGGTTCGGGCAAGTCTACGCTTGCCCGAGACATATTGCTGGCCAATGTTCAGCAAGCGCTCAGCAACCGAAAAGCCCCCTCTCAATGGCTTGGTTGTTCGGGTGTGCTGGGCTGGGAGAGACTTGACCGTGTTTTGGAGGTCGACCAAACACCGATTGGCAAGACCCCCAGAAGTTGTCCGGCAACCTACATTGGGTTTTGGGACACGATTAGAAAGATGTTTGCCCAAACCCTTGAGGCCCAGGCCAGAGGGTACGGTCCCGCTCGCTTTAGTTTCAACACGGGCGAGGGGCGATGTCATGGTTGCGAGGGCCAAGGCATGCGCACCATTGAGATGAGCTTTTTACCCGATGTGAAGGTGTTGTGCGAGGTCTGTAAAGGCGCACGTTTCAATGCCGAGACTTTGAGCGTGACTTGGCGTGGTAAGACCATTGGGGATGTGCTTCAGATGCAAGTCGATGAGGCGGTGGACTTCTTTGCCACCACCCCTGTCATTGCCCACCCCTTGTCCTTACTCAAAGATGTGGGGTTGGGGTACTTGACGCTTGGACAACCTTCGCCCACCTTAAGTGGTGGAGAAGCGCAGCGCATCAAACTCGTGACCGAACTCAGTAAGGTGCGAGACGATGTGGGTAAGCGCGGCTACAAAGTGCCCCACACGCTTTACGTGCTCGATGAGCCAACGGTGGGCCTGCACATGTCGGATGTGGACAAACTCATTCGGGTCCTTCATCGCTTGGTCGATGCGGGCCACAGCGTCATTGTGATTGAGCATGACCTGGATGTGATTGCAGAGGCCGATTGGGTGCTGGATCTGGGGCCCGAGGGCGGTCAAGGCGGTGGCTTTTTGGTCGCCGCTGGTACGCCAGAGAGCCTGGTCAAACGACGCACTCACACAGGCGTGGCACTGGAACCCGTGCTTGCCCGTTGAGGGGCGTAAGGAGTGCTTTCAGGGAATACAGGGAATACAGGGAATACAGGTGGCAGCTTCAATTAACCTCAAGAAGCCGAATTTTCATCCCTGCATCTCTGAATCTCTGCATTTAAGCATTCCTTTACCGGGGGTGCTAATTTATTGGGCGCTCTCGAGCGACAAGCCCGCATGCTCTCTCAAAGGGTGAAAGCTGATGTGCGGGAAACGCTCCTGGGCCAGTCGCACGTCATAAGGTGAGGTGCACAAATAGGCCAAGGCGTTGGCAGCGTCGCTGGCCATGCGCGCAGGGTAAGCGGCAACAAACTCTTTGAGCTCTTGAGGTGTTTTGGCCGTAATCCACCTCGCACCGGTGTAAGGGCAAGACTCCATGCGCACGTCACAGTCGTATTCAGCCTTCAGCCGGTGTTGCACGACCTCAAACTGCAACTGTCCAATGGCGCCCAAGAGCATCAAGCCCCCCATTTCTGGTCGAAAGACTTGGATCGCACCTTCCTCACCGAGTTGGGCCAAGCCTGTTTGGAGTTGTTTGGTGCGAAGCGGATTTTTAAGCACCACGGTCATGAAAAGTTCGGGGGCGAAAAAGGGCAGACCCGTGAACTGTGCGGTCATACCGTCTGTGATGGTGTCTCCAAGTTGAACGCCACCATGCGTGGTAAAGCCAATGATGTCCCCGGCGTAGGCCTCTTCTACCGACTCTCGGCGTTGGCTTAAAAAGGTCACCACTGAGGTGGGTCGCAACTCTTTGGCCGTGCGTTGCACTTTGAGTTTCATGCCCGGGGCGTAACGCCCGGAGGCGACCCGCACAAAGGCGATGCGGTCGCGGTGAGAGGGGTCCATGTTGGCTTGGACTTTGAAGACCACACCCGAGAAGTTGGCTTGATCGGGCTCAATGGCGGTGGCCACAGGTTCGCCTTTGGCGCTCAAAGAGCTCGTGCGGGTTTTGGGTGCAGGGGCCAAGTCGACCAAGGCGTCGAGCACTTCCATCACCCCGAAATTGTTCACACCCGAGCCAAAGAAGACGGGGGTTTGGTGTCCGGCCAAAAAAGCTTCTCTATCAAAACTAGGCGACGCACCACGGGCGAGCTCCATAGCCTCTAGCGCGGTGGTGTACTCTTGGCCAAAGCGTGCGAGTAGGGCCTGTGGTTGGTCCAGGGGCATGGTCTCAAAATCTTGGGGCCGCCTCTCCGAGCCAGACTCAAAGACCTTCATGCTGTTGACCTTCAAGTCCATGATGCCACCAAAATTCTTACCCTGCCCCACTGGCCAGGTCATGGGCACGCAGGGCATGCCAAGCTCTCGCTCGACTTCGTCCAAGATATCTAGCGGGTCGCGTACCTCGCGGTCCATTTTGTTGACAAAGGTGATGATGGGGGTGTTGCGCTGGCGACAGACCTCAATGAGTCGCCGCGTTTGTGCCTCCACCCCGTTGGCAGCATCGATCACCATCAACGCAGAGTCCACAGCGGTGAGCACGCGGTAGGTGTCTTCGGAGAAGTCTTTGTGGCCTGGGGTGTCCAGCAAATTGATCACATGTTCTCGGTAGAGCATTTGCATCACCGAGGAGGCGACCGAGATGCCACGTTGTTTTTCGATCTCCATCCAGTCACTGGTGGCGTGACGGGAGGCCTTTCTGGCTTTCACGGAACCAGCGATTTGAATGGCGCCAGAAAAGAGCAGGAGTTTTTCTGTGAGTGTGGTTTTCCCCGCGTCGGGGTGGGAGATGATGGCAAAGGTGCGACGACGCTTGACCTCATCGGCTAAGGGGCCGTGTTGCATAACCTGTTTCTCGCTCTTGGGGGGTGTCAGTAAAGAGGACTATTTTAGAGCCATGCGCTGAGG
>DAISKH010000189.1:0-5279 GCA_036821105.1 Limnohabitans sp. | reverse complement strand
GAGCTGGCGCCTGGGTGTGGGACTTGCCGCCTTCAACCTGGTCTTGATCAGTCTTGCTTTGGCGCAAGTGAACTCCCGCGCAGCCCGAGGCCGACAAGCCCTCTTTGCGCTCTTTATCTTCATCACCTATGAGAATATGGTGAACTTGGGACAAAACTGGGTCGAACAAGGAAAAATGGCGTTTTGGCCTCTCATGCTGAGTCTACATTTGAGCGTCACTCTCGTTTGCGTCTTGATTTTGTGGGCTCGAAATCTTGGTCTGAACGTGGAGTTCAATACCGCCAGCATCGGGCACTTGATTAAATTCTTCTCTCGCTTGGCCTTAAAACCCAAAAAGGTCACGCCATGAAGACCATCAGACGACTCATTTACAAAGAGATTTTGAACGCGGTCGGGTTCGTGATCGTGGGCTTTTTGGGCTTGTTCTTCTTTTTTGATCTCATTGATGAGCTCCAATGGGTGGGCAAAGGTGTGGGACTGGCCCAGACGGGCAAATTGGATTTGGACAAAATCTATTTATTACCTCAGGCCTTTTCTTACGTGACCTTGATCGTACCCAGTCACATCTATGAGCTCATGCCCATCGCAGTCCTCATAGGAACCATCTTCGTGATGGCACGCCTGGCTCAGAGCTCAGAGTTCACCATACTGCGCACCTCTGGTTTGGGGCCCGTCAAGGCCTTGCGTGTCTTGTCAGGTTTAGGGCTGGCTTTTGTTGCACTCACTTTTATAGTGGGTGACTATTTGTCTCCTTTTTGTGACCGTCAAGCTCAGCTTCTTCGCTCCAAGTACTTGGGACAAATCACGGTAGGTCAAACCGGTGCTTGGCTCAATGAAAAGCAACCCACCAGCCACCAAGCGGTCAATGTCGGCGCCATCACCCCAGAGGGCAACTTAAAAGACATCAAGGTGTACGAGTTCAGTATTCAAGGCAAACTCTTATCCCTCACTCAAGCCAAGAGCGGAGAATTTGTCACTGAGTCTGACGCTTGGCTCCTTCAAGACGTGCACAGAGATGAGTTCAATAACGAAGGGCAGACACAACGCCCGTCATCGGAATTGAATTTGACACCCGTCAAGCGCTTAGACATGACAACGATGCTCTGGCCCACCACCATCAAGCCTGAGATGGTCGCCGTGGCACTCTTAAAGCCCGAACGCATGAGTGCCATCGATCTCTTTCAATACATTAGACACTTGCAATCAAACGCCCAAACAGCCCAACGTTATGAGATTGAATTTTGGAAAAAAGTTTTTTACCCCATCAGTTGCTTGGTGATGGTGGTGCTGGCTTTGCCCTTTGGGTACTTGCACTTTCGCAGTGGCAACATCGCAACCATGGTGTTTGCGGGTGTGATGATTGGCATCAGCTTTTTCCTAATGAACAACGTTTTTGGCTACATCGGCAATTTAAATCAGTGGACTCCTTGGCTCACAGCCGCCGCACCCGGACTCATCTACTCTTTGGTCTCACTCACCGCATTCGGTTGGCTAGTCATTAAACAATAAGAGACCCTATGCTCAGCGCTCAAACCCCAGCGCTTAAGCCTCAGCACTGAAGCCAAATGCTCAATGAGCCAAGGGATTGCTCCACTGAGACCTAGGGGCATGTCACACAATTGCCACAATCTCATTCATATACTTGCAATGTTTTGGACACAATCCTTGTGCCATCAAAACTCAACCCGCATTCCTGAGTTTGATTTTTCAAAGATTGAGCTCCCCCAATTTCATGCAAAAACACCCTCTTCAATTCATATTTTTACTCCTGGGCTGTTTGTTGCTAACGTCTTGTGCTCTGCAAAGCCCATTGCTGCAAACCGCTGGTGACGCCATTGCCATTCAAGGCGCAGACGACGAGGAGGACTTAGAGATTGCTCAAAACGCGAGTGCTTTTTATATCAAACTCAGCGAATCCGTCCTCCAAGCAGTTCCCAACAATGTAGCCTTGGCGGTATCCACCACCTCCACTCTCACTCAATACGCGTATGCATTTGTGGCCACACAGGCCGAACAAATCGAGGCACAAAATCCAAAGGCCGCCTTCGCACTTCGCACCCGTGCGGCCAAGCTCTACACCCGTGCAAAGACACATGGCCTCAGAGCACTCGAACTCAATCAAACGGGTTTACTCAAAGCGCTCAGTACCATTAACCCGGTCTTGATGTCGTCGGTCGGTAAAACTTCTGTAAGCCCAACCTCTTTGACTTTGAAGCCTGAGTTGACCGCCCTTGCCTACTGGAGCGCTGCGTCTTGGGCGGGAGCCATCTCCTTGTCTAAAGATTCTCCCGAAGTCGTGGCGGATCTGCCCCAAGCGGTGGCCCTTGCAGGACTTGCATATCAGGCACAACCTAATTTTGGTAATGGAGCCCTCGCCTCTTTGATGGGCTCACTTGAGATGGCCAAAGCGGGCGGCAGCAAGTCCCAAGCCTTGGCCTACTTTGATCTGTCTTTGCAGATTTCAAAGAGAATGGACCCAAGTGCTTTGGTCTCCAAGGCCGAGAACTATGCCTTGCCCATGGCAGACAAAGTACTTTTTGAGAGTCTTTTAAATGAGGCTCTGGCTTGCAATCCGCCCAAAAACGATGTCGCGACCCAAGTCATGAAATCTCGAGCCCAATGGCTACTTGAACACTCAGAGGATTACTTTTAATCATGAAGATCACAAAGCTCAGCAACTCCCCTTTTGGGTACCCGCAGTTGACTGCAATCAAACGAAATAGGGGCAATAGGGGCAATAGGATCAATAGGGTCAGGGCTATTGTGACGGAGTTGCACCTTCATCAACTCCTTTTTGCATTTGCGGCTTTGTTGTGCTTCGCATGCCTAGGATGTCTCTCACCTTCTAGCGCCTGGGCTGCCACGGCGCAACTGAAGATTGGCAGTTTGGTGCCCAAAAACTCACTGTATCACCGTCAACTGCAAGACATTGGTGAGGTCTGGAAAAAAGGCCAAGACGCCAACGCCAAGTTCCTCATCTACCCTGATGGCTCGCAAGGGGGCGAGGCCGAGATGGTGAGGAGAATGCGTATCGGACAACTCCAAGGTGCTCTCCTCTCGGTGGTGGGTTTGAGTGAAATTGAACCCTCAATCTCTGCGCTACAAACAATGCCCTTGCTCTTCAAAAGCTGGGAGGAATTGGACTATGTGCGCGAACAAATGCGTCCCGCGGTAGAGAAGAAGTTTTTAGACAAAGGCTTTGTAGTGTTGGCCTGGGGGGATGCTGGTTGGGTGAGGTTTTTCTCAAAGGATCCTGCTTTTAGGCCAGAGGACTATAAGAAAATGAAATTCTTTGCCTGGGGGAGTGAAAACGCCCAACAAGAATTGATGAAGTCATTGGGTTACACCCCAATACCGTTGGAGCCCACGGATATCTTGCCATCGATTCAAACGGGCATGATCAACGTTGTTCCCTCTACACCTTACTTTGCACTTGCTAGCCAAATCTACAACACCGCGAGCAACATGCTTGAGATCAATTGGGCCCCAATCGTGGGTGCGATCGTGGTCACTAAAAAAAGCTGGGATGAAATGAGCCCTGCCCTTCAGTGTCAAGTGCGTTTGGCCGCCGATCAAGCCGGTGCCAATATCCGGGTTCAAGCTCGCAAAGAAGTGGAGGAAGCCGTTCAGGCGATGCAAAAAAGAGGACTCCATGTCAATAAGCCAAACCCAGAGCAAATGAAAGAGTGGAACGATTTGGCTGAGAAGCTTTATCCCAAAATTCGTGGGACCTTGGTGCCCTCTGACACGTTTGATGAGGTGTTTGCACACTTGAAGGTCTACCGCTCACAGCCCCATCCCAAATGATACTCAAGGCGGATAGCGTGGGGGTGTTAGCACTCTCGCATCCCATTGACCTGCCTTTATGGTGGTCACACAAAAGAGCATTTCCACCTCAGCTTGGGTCATGAAACTACAACACACCAAAACCTCGTTTGACACGTTCCTCTGCGCCAGCGCATTACTGTGCATGATGCTCATTCCTGTGCTGGAGATGATGCTTCGTCCCCTTCATGCGCGTGGGATTGACAATGCGCCCTCACTGGTTCAACACTTGGGGCTTTTGATGTCGATGATGGGCGCTTTGGCGGCTGAACGCCATGAGGGGCTTGCAAGACTTGGAAATATCGGAAAACTCTTTCATAACCCCCGATGGGAGAGTATCACTCGAGCGATTGGCTTATTGATGAGCGTGGTGATGTGCGGAGCATTGGGCTTTGCAGGGCTTGAGCTTGCTAGGTCTGAATGGGGATCAACCCATACCTTGTCCTATGGCTTTCCTTTGGCATTTGCCCAAGGACTGTTGCCCTTGGGCTTTGTGCTGATTGGGCTACGCCTGGGTGAGCGTGCTTGTGCTCTATTGGCGGGCCAACTTCAAAGCCAGGGTGAGCTTGAATCCCATCATCCTCATCATTCCCATCTTTCACCTGAATCAAAAGATCCTTCTACAGTCTCCTTGCCCCACCTCGGATTCAGCATTGTTGCCGCTATTGTTTGCGCTGCAGGTTACGGCTTAGCCCAAACAAGTTGGATCGAGAATTGTCCTTTTCCAGTGCTCATTTTGATTTTGCTCTTCATGCTCGCCTTAGATGCCCCCATCTTTGCCGTGATGGCGGGCCTTGCTTGGGCGCTCTTTGCGGGCGAAGGCCTACCGCTTGCCTCTTTGGCCTTATCCCATTACCAAATCACCATCAACCCCTCTCTCCCTGCGTTGCCATTGTTCACTTTGGCGGGTTTACTGTTGGCCAGTGGTCAATCTTCACAACGATTGAGCGCCCTCTTTATCAGCATTTTTGGCGCAGGCCAAATTGGCACCATGACTGCGGTGGCCGTTTTATGCTCATGCTTTACCGCCTTGACCGGTGGCTCTGGAGTGACCATTCTGGCCCTGGGCGGATTACTGATGCCACTCTTGACCCGGGCCAACTATCCTGAGCGTCAAAGCATGGGACTTATCACAAGTGCAAGCGCTTTGGGTGTGCTCTTGGCACCCGCAGTCCCTCTCATCATGTACGCCATCATCGCCAGAATCCCCATCAACACCATGTTCGTTGCTGGAATCGTCCCCGCGGTCTTGATGGTCATGTGTTTGGTCTTGTTGGGCTTGGTGATGAAAACACGCTCAAGCCCTAAAGGCAGCTTAGGAGAAGAACGGCGTCATGAACATCATGCCACCTTCTTGAGCTGCGCTTGGGCGGCCAAGTGGGAGCTATTGGCCCCCGTTGTAGCCATTGGCAGTTTGGTGAGTGGCCTCACAACACCCACCGAGAGTGCTGCCA
>DAISKH010000188.1:0-5532 GCA_036821105.1 Limnohabitans sp. | reverse complement strand
AAATTGCGTTGAGCGTGAGCGGTGACCTTCATGCCATCGGGCTTGGGGCCATCACGTCGACTGGAAAAATGGATTTATCCAATAATCCAGTGGTCTCAGTGCTTACGGGCCCCATTGGGACGCGTCCCAACGGTTGGCCCTCAGGAGTGAGGAAAATTGGGGCTCAACCCTCGCTTCATTTGCGCATGAATGAGGCGATCAAGCCCATTGAAAATCATGGATTCACCATTGCTGACTTTACGCAAGAGGGCGTTGAGTTGAGGTTTTTTAAATGGGATCGAAATACCCAAACGCCAGACGAGATTGATACGCTAGAGCCCTTTCATGTAGAAAAGCTGTCGCGAGTTTGAGGATGAGGGACGGTCAAAGAGTGCGTTAGAAACGAAGTCCCATTGACATTCTTTAGTCACTCATCGTCACACTTTACTCATCTTTGACACCCGCTTGCTTGGCCACCACTGACCATTTGCTGTATTCGGTGCTCAAATATTTCTCGAAATCTTCAGGGCTGCTGGCCACGACGTCAATGCCGATTTTGGTCATTTTCTCTTTGGTCTCTGGCTTCATCATCACCAAACGAATATCGGACTGAATTTTCGCAACCAAGGCCTTGGGTGTTTTGGCCGGTGCCAAAACGCCAGCCCACAAAGAGGCGCTAAAGCCGTTGATACTGGTCTCTGCCACCGTCAGCACATTGGGCAATAGAGTCGATCGGCTCGCACCCGTGTAACCCAGCGCTTTGAGTTTTCCGGAATCAATTTGTTGAAGCGCCTGAGAGGGGCTGCCAATATTGAGATCGACCACGCCGGACATGGCATCCAACATCGCTGGTGCGCCGCCGATATAAGGCACATGAACCATTTTGATGCCTAAAGTGGAACACAAAAGCTCAATGGACAAATGGTGTACCGATGCATCCCCTGGGGTGGAGTAGGTCAGTTGGCCGGGTCTATTCTTGGCCAATGCAATCAATTCAGTCACATTGTTGGCGGGCAATTTAGGGTTGGCCATGATCAGTAGGGGGGACTCACCCACCAAACTGATGGGTGCAAAATCCTTTAACGTGTCGTAGGGCAATTTGGGTTTGATGGCCGCAATGATCACGTGATTGGTGAGAATCACCAAGAGTGTGTGCCCGTCTGGGTTCGCTTTGGCCACCAAATCGGCTGCGATGGCGCCCGATGCCCCTTGTCGGTTCTCCACCACCACAGGAGTCGACCACAAGGCATTTAACTTTTCTGACAACACCCTTGCCACCACATCGGCCATGCCTCCCGGTGGAAAGCCCACGACCAAGTGAACAGGTTTACTTGGGAATGTTTGAGCTTGAGTTGCGAGGCTAAAGGTTGATAAATAGAGGGCCAAGAGCACTGCACTCAATGGGGGTAAGCATAAAAGTGCAAAGCGTTTCAATTGTTTTGAATTCACAGTGTTGTCTCCTGGTGTTTAACGAGCCAAGGTTTGGCATTGTTCAAATCGGGTACAACCCCAAGACCTGGGGTACCGCTCAAATGCAGGTACCCGTCACTCAGGTTGGGGAAGGGGGCACAAAGTGTTTCTCTCAAAGGGTTCTCGTTGACATCCACCTCCAAGAGACCGTCCTCACTGGTCGCACTGAGCAAATGCGCAGAGGCCATGAGCCCCAAGCCACTCCCAAGCCAATGGGGGCAATAGGTCTTTCGATTTGACTGTGCGAGGCGAGCCACTTCTTTGTTGGCACTGATGCCTCCCCATTTGCCCACATCGGGTTGAACAAAGGTTAACCATTCGCTGTGCAAGTCAAAATCTTGAGCCCTTAGATTTTCTCCGCCGGCCAAAGGCGCAGTGAAGGCACTTTTGCAGGCTCTCCAATGCTCAACGGGCGCATTGGCTTTAAGGGGTTCTTCAATCCAGTGCAGATCAAATGGTGTCAAGTGAGGGGCTTGTTCGAGTGCGCTCTCGACACTCCAGCCTTGATTCACATCCACCATCAGCAACTCATGATCTTTCATCGTGCGTCGGATCTCTTTGAGGTTGCTGAGGTCGTGGGCAGGGGTGAAACCAATCTTGAGCTTGAACCCAGTGAAGCCCAACTCTCGGGAGATATTCACCACCTCCGGTCCATCTCCCGGGTTCAAACCACTGGCATAGGCTCTGAGCGAACGGCTTCGTCCTCCCAAATACTTCACCAAGGGTAACTGAGCTTTTCTGGCAAATAAGTCCCACAACGCCACATCCAGGCCGGAGATGGCTGCACTGAAAGGGCCAGGCTCGCCCGTTTGGATCATCAAAGTCTCGAGTTGCTCGGTGAGCCTACGCCAAGCCTGAGCGGGCTCTTGGAGCTCAATGTTGGCCAATCGTGGTGCCAACAATTGATGAACAACCTCAGCACGGTGCGTTGCGCCAAATGAAGGCATGGTGCTGTAGACCTCGCCCCAACCAAAAGCGCCGTCCGTGTCCTCGACTCGCACCAGTAGGGCCACTCGGGTTGAGATGCTGGCCATGGAGGACACCACCGGCTTATCGACCTTGGCGCTATAGATGAAGGTCTCGATGCGAGAGAGCTTCAAGGCTTGGGTGTTGGGGAGTTCCCTGGGTGAGTGAGTGGGGGTCATGCGAAAAGTCTAGAGTGGGTACTTGAAGGGGTGAGAATTTTGCAAGGTGCTTCTTGTGTTCATGGGCGTCGGACTTTGAACTCGCGCACGATGTCCTGATCTGGGTCATGCCCCAAGCCTGGCCCCGTGGGAATCGATAAGTGGCCATTCTCTAGTAAAACTGATGCTCCCATCGGATTGGCACCCAATTGGGTAAAGGAGTATTCAATCATCACCTCCTCATCGAGGCGACTGGCCAAGTGAAGGGTCGCCAAAAAGCCTGGACCAAAATACGGTGAATGTGGCATCAAGGGGACTTTGTAGCGCTCACTCAATGCCATGACCTTTAAAAATGCTGAGATACCACCGATTTTGGTGACGCTGGGTTGAATGAAGTCCACGCAACGCGCTTTGAGCATTTGCTCAAAGTGGGTCACACTGATGTTGTTTTCTCCAGCGGCAATGGAGAGTTCCGAGCGCGCCTTGACCTGAGCCAAGCCTTCAAAATCTTCCGGTGGCCAGACGGGCTCTTCTAACCAGAGTAAATTGGAGGACTGCAACTGGCTTGCCGCGTTCAAGCTCTCCTCAACGGTCCAAGGACAATTGACATCCATCATCAAGGGTACATCCGCCCCCAAACTCGAACGAGCTGATTGCACAAGGGCTACCTGAGTCTCGTGCAGTTTGATGCCCTTGAACCCCATGTCCATGGCTCTGAGGGCATTTTCAACCACAAGTTCCTGGGTACCATATCTCATCAAACTTGCGTATGCTGGTAGGCGTTTGTGTTTTGCTCCCCCAAGCATCTCGGCAACCGAGCGGTTGGCCTTTTTACCCGCCATGTCCCAAAGCGCGATATCAAGACCTGATAATGCGTAGGTCACGGCTCCTGAGCGACCCAGTATGTGGAGCTGCTGGGTCAAGCTTTGCATGAGCGAGGCGATATCGGACTCGTCTCGGCCTAAGACCAAGGGGGTGACCAAATGCTCAAAGGCCGCTGCAGTGGCTGGCCAAATCGAAAGCCCAAATGCCTCACCCCAACCCACCACGCCGTCATGGTTTTCAAGACGAATGAAGAGGATGTCCATTTGTCTAGGGATGCCCGCAAAGGTGGGTTTGGGTCCCCAAATCTCAAAAGGCAAAGAAACTGCAATGGCTTCTGCTTTTTTGATGGTCATAGCTTGGGTGGGGTTTGCCGCGCGAGCAGTGTGCCAACGCTAAGTGAGTGTTCGAAAAGTATATACTAATCGGCAACGTTTGAGAGACGGGGAAACGCTTGATCAATCTATGAATTCACTGAGCGAATGAATTTCATTGTCAAGAAAAAAAATATCAAACTGAAATCCCCAAAAATCAAAAAAACTAAAAGATCACGATCAAATTACCATGACCATTCGCTCCGTCACTGCCCACGCCTTGAGTCTTCCCTACGATCTAGGAGGTCCCAAGCCCATCTTTGCAGGCAAAGAGCGCGAGATGGAGATGCTTCTCATTCGGGTTGAAACCAACGATGGGTTGGTGGGCTGGG
The DNA here is from genome assembly GCA_036821105.1 of Limnohabitans sp. Classification (GTDB taxonomy): domain Bacteria; phylum Pseudomonadota; class Gammaproteobacteria; order Burkholderiales; family Burkholderiaceae_C; genus Limnohabitans. Next base: position 1,431 of record DAISKH010000188.1, on the reverse strand, counting down.
GAGAGTCCTTTGGTTTTGCGATCTGGCCCTCAACGGTTGAGGCACTCCAGCGACTGGTAGCCCCCTTGGCGGTGGGTCAAGATGAAAGCCAAATCTCTAAAATTCACGAGGAGATCACTCGTAAATTGCATCCCTTGGGTCGTGCTGGGCCGGTGACCTATGCCATCTCGGGACTGGACACCGCGCTTTGGGACATCCAGGGACAACGGCTCTCTCAACCTTTATCGCAAATGCTTGCTGGAGGTCGTGCAGTTAGAGCTCAAATTCCTGCATACGCCAGTTTGATTCGCTACAACAACCCCGAGTTGGTGGCAAAGCAAGCCGCGAGAGCTGTGGCTCAAGGTTTTAAGGCGATCAAAATTCATGAAATCACTTGGGAGTCTATCGCTGCGACACGCCAAGCCATTGGTCCCGATGTTTTATTGATGGTGGATGCCAATTGCCCATGGAATGAAGCTGAGGCCCTTCAAATGTGTGAGCGTCTTAAGCCTTTGGGATTGCATTGGTTAGAAGAGCCCCTTTGGCCCCCAGAAGACCACCTGGGGCTCGCGCGGATACAAAAGAACGGCCACATCCCAACTGCTGCAGGTGAAAACGCATTGGGTTATCAAGACTTTTCCAGCCTTTTGAGTTCTGGTGCAGTGAGTTTCGCTCAACCGAGCGTCACTAAGATTGGCGGCATCACTGAATTTATGAAAGTAGCGCATCTCATCAATGCATCCTCCATTGAGCTCGCACCCCATTCACCCTACATGGGCCCAGGTCTCATGGCCACAGCGCACATTTTGGCCAGCATGGAGCAAGAGATCATGCTGGAATACACCTTTTGCGATATGCCGAAAAACCCACTCGGAGATGCAGTGCTCACCCACCAAGGCCAATTCCAAATTCCCGTGAAGCCTGGTCTAGGTTTTGAGGTGGATGAGGGGTTGGTTCAAGAACTCAAAATCGATTGAACTTGATCTCAGCAACGCTTGTGACTTCAAGTCTGTGACAATTCCGTTACCATTTTTTTGAAAGTATCAATTCATCATGTTCCCCACTCAAAAACTAACCACTCTATTGGTGAGCAGTCTCCTCACCTTGACATCGGTATCCGCCTTGGCTCAAGCTAGCAACATCACGCGTTTAGTACTTGCCTTTCCCCCGGGAGGTCCCACTGATTCTTTGTCTCGACAGATTGCTGAACAATTGGGTGTCGAGCTCGGTCAAAGCATCGTGATAGAAAATCGTCCGGGTGGCAACGGTGCTGTCGCTGCTCAGTTTGTCTTGAACGCACCCAATGACGGCAAGACTTTGTGGCTCACCACAGCGGGTGCCATCACCGTTAATCCTGGGCTTTATCCGAAACTGGCCTATGACGTGAAGAACTTTGCCCCCGTCTCCTTGTTGGTGAATAACCAAGAGGTCTTGGTGGTCAACCCCAAGAAC
>DAISKH010000187.1:0-5569 GCA_036821105.1 Limnohabitans sp. | reverse complement strand
TGGCAATCGCCTTAAAACGCCCACGCTTATCGGCTGTAAGTTTTTAATGAACCTTCTTGTTTTTGCCTGTCGATGCAGTAAAAACATTTGACTAACTTCTTCTTAGTCGAGCCCTCGATTATGACATGATTTTTAATTACCTGTCAAGCTCTAGGGTCTTTCTACTGTTCAAAAGTATTTGTTACTTTTTATCAGCAGAGCCCTCGATTATGTCATGTTATTTAATAACCTGTCAACCTCTGGGGCTTTTCGACTTCGCTTAATTTCTTAAGCTTTCCGAAGCAGAGCCTTGAATTATGACACTTTTTTGAAAAGCATGTCAACATCTTTTTGCTCTTTTTCTTTGCCACTTTTCAGATGAATCAGTCGTTGAAACTAGACACAACTTTCAAGCAGCGAAGCTCTCCATTGTATTACGGGTTTACGACAATCGTCAACTGTGCTTTGTTTTTTCGTACTGACCCACACCCTTTTTTAGGCCCTTAAAGGAACCCATCACCTCTGAACAACAGGTCTTTGGTCGCCATCCAATTAAGGTGTTGTATTGGCGCACACACATCCCCCTTTTATCTAATCCGGCACATCATGAAGTTCAAATTAGGTCATGTTTTTTTGACTTGAATTTAATTTAACCATTTTTTTTATTCATTTTTGTTTTCCCACTTTTCTCAGTCGATGCCCTTTGTCCTGCTGGTCTCTAAGCCAGAGCATTCCACTGCGAATGATGGAGCACTTAGACACAGAGAACCAATCCCGCACTACGCGAACACTTTAATTTTTAGGACCAAGCGATAATCCTTGTCATGTCACTTATACAACTCCATCAAGCCCAACTCGCATTTGGCCACGTCCCTCTCCTCGATCACGTTGACTTTGCACTGGAGGTTCAAGAACGTGTAGGCCTCATCGGCCGTAACGGCACAGGCAAGTCCTCAATGCTCAAAATTTTGGCCGGGTTTGAGAAACCCGATGATGGCCAGATTCAAATGCAGCAAGGCGTAAAACTCGCTTATGTTGCACAAGAACCTCAACTCAACCCAGAGCACACGATTTTTGAAAGCGTCAGTCATGCCCTGGCAGATATTCACCAACTGATCGAACGTTATTCCTCGGGTGAGGGGGACTTAGACCAACTTCAAAACGAAATTGAACTCAGAGATGCATGGAATTGGGAACAACGAGTTGAGCAAACGCTTGAACGCTTAAAGCTAAACCCACAAACTTTGGTGGCCAATTTATCCGGCGGTCAAGCCAAACGTGTGGCGCTTGCTCAAGCATTGGTTACTGCTCCAGACATCTTACTTTTGGACGAACCCACCAACCACTTAGACATTGACAGTATTGTTTGGCTGGAAGACCTTTTAATTGCCTTCAAAGGCAGCATTGTTTGCATCACCCATGACCGCGCGTTTCTAGACCGCGTCTCAACACGCATTGTTGAACTCGACCGAGGAAGGCTCCTCTCCTACCCTGGTAACTTCGCCCAATATTTAGTCCTCAAAGAAGCTCAAATGGCGCAAGAGGCCGTGATCCAAGCCAAATCCGACAAGTTACTGGCCGCAGAAGAGGTATGGGTCCGAAAAGGGGTCGAAGCGAGACGTACCCGAAGTCAAAGCCGAATTGTTCGACTCGAGCAGCTCAGAGCCCAACGTCAAGCTCGCAAAGAGGTCGTGGGTCAAGTCAAGCTAGAAATTGACAAGGGCGCTCCTAGCGGTAAATTGGTTGCCGAACTCGATCAAGTTAGCCTGTCCTTTGACTCCCCTAATCCCAATATGCCAGCGGTGAACATTGTTCAAAACTTTAGTGCCACCATCTTAAGAGGCGATAAGGTCGGTCTTATTGGTCCCAACGGGGCTGGGAAAACCACCCTTCTCAAGTTGATACTGGGTGAGATTCAAGCCCATTCTGGGAAAGTCCGACAAGGCTCCAACCTTACCATTGCTTACTATGACCAGCACCGTGAAAATCTTGATCTCAACGCCACACTGGAGGATTTCATCAGCCCAGGGAGCGAATGGATTGAAATTGGCAACCAAAGAAAACACGTCAAGAGCTATTTGACCGATTTTTTATTCTCCCCTGCGCGTGCCAATTCGCCAGTCAAAAGTCTCTCTGGAGGAGAACGAAATCGCTTGCTACTTGCTCGACTCTTTGCCAGACCTGCCAACGTGCTGGTACTCGATGAACCCACCAATGATTTGGACATCGATACCTTGGAGTTGCTTGAAGAGTTGATTCAAAACTACAGCGGTACCGTCTTCATCGTGAGCCACGACCGCGCCTTTATAGATCAAGTGGTCACCAGCACCTTGGTCTACGAGGGCCCTGGCCAGTGGAGAGAATACGAAGGCGGCGTGCAAGATTGGCTGACCCAGTCTGAGCGGGCCAAGACCTTGGCAGCTCAATCGCAGGCCACCAAGAGCCAGCCCAATTCAGAGGTCCCAACGCCTAAATCAAACGCAGTTCAAAATTCACCCAAGAAAACCAGCGCCAAGCTTTCTTATAAAGAGCAGCGTGAGCTCGATATCCTCCCAGAGGTGATGGGTCAACTTGAAGAGGAACAAAAAAAACTCAACGAAGAACTCGCCGATCCATCGCTTTTTATCAAAGATGCTCAAGCCGCGGCCGACAAACTCAAACGTGTCGATCAAATTGAGACCCTTCTGATCGAGCATTTGCAGCGTTGGGAGGAGCTGTCTGAGCGCTGACCGCGGGCACTCACCCCAACCCGCGTTTCCCAAACTCCAAGTAAGCATCCGTTGCCCTTGATGACAACACGACAATCATTGGATGCGCGCTAGTCTGAACAACTTGAGATCGTGTCCAAGGGCAATTCAATCAACTCTAAAAGCAGTTGCTTCAAACCCGATGCCGCTTCATTGAGCAGTTGCTCACCCTTGTCTACGCTTGCGGCGCTTGCGTCGCCAGTTGCTCCTAGGGGGTTGTAGTCTTGTGCGTGCCAGCCAAGTTTTGCCGATTGTCCGTTGCCCAACACAGTAAAGCGTTTAGAGCGCTCTTGTGAGCGAGAGGTGAAGTTTTGGAATAGCTCCGGCTTGACATGCTCGGGGTCAATGCTAAGCATCATGGAGGTTTCAATGGCGCCTGCGTGAACCCCGAAACGATGCTCCTCTTGGCTAAAGAGCCCACTCACCGCTGGGTTCATCGGTAATTGATACCAACTGCAACTGTAGACAATCATCTGAGCACGTTGCCTCAGCTCCCTGGCCACCACATCCATCAGGCCTTGGTGACCCCCATGGGCATTGAAGAATAAGAGTTTTTTGATGCCCGCTCTGGCCACACACTCACCGAGCTCGGTCCAACTGCGCATGACCAACTCAGGGGACCAGGTGAGGGTCCCAGGGTAAGCAATGTGCTCCGTACTCAACCCCACGGCTTGGGTGGGGAGCACCAAGATCGGGTCGTGTTCACTCAAATGCTCAACCGCACGTTTGACTATGGTGTTGACGATCTGCGCATCTACACTGAGTGGCAAATGAGGCCCGTGCTGCTCAGTGGCCCCCAAAGGAATCACAGCGACGGCACGACTTGGATCAAGGCTAGCAAATTCTGGACTGGTCCAATCGGACCAATATTTCGATGGCAATTTTGACTCCTCATTCATTGGGGCGTTGCGCTGAAGGTGCTGAGTTAGGGGCTCAACTCACGTCCAAGCTCAGCCGGGTCAAGTCGTAAAAGTACGGGCGAGTTGGTTTTTCGGGACTGGAACGATCTGGAACGCATTTTATGTTCAGCGCTCTCAATTGAGCACTTCCCCTAAAGCAAAGTCACCAAACCCCATGATACAGTTGTCTTGGTCAGTCTATTTCGCGATCTCTTTGGGCACTCAAAGGCCCACCGAGCTTTTTGGATTGATTCAACATTGTCCCGATGAGCGAGCGACTTTTTGCAAAGCTCTCCAATCAAAATTATCGAAAAGTAGCCTTCATGTTTGCTCCCCTTCTTAACGACACCTTTCTCAAAGCTTGTAGGCGTGAAGCCACCGATCACACCCCCGTATGGCTCATGCGCCAAGCGGGTCGTTATTTGCCTGAATACTGCGCAACACGCGCTCGGGCAGGGAGTTTCATGGGACTAGCGACCAATGTTGACTTTGCCACCGAAGTCACCTTGCAGCCTTTGGAGCGCTATCCATTGGATGCCGCCATTTTGTTCAGCGACATCTTGACCGTGCCCGATGCCATGGGTTTGGGGTTGAGTTTTGCGCAAGGGGAAGGACCCCGTTTTGAGAAAACAGTCCGCGACGAGCAAAGTGTCGCCGCACTGCACGTGCCAGACATGAACAAGCTCAAATATGTTTTTGATGCGGTGACCTCCATTCGCCGAGCACTTCAGGGTCGAGTTCCTTTGATTGGTTTTTCTGGCAGTCCTTGGACCCTGGCTTGCTACATGGTGGAGGGCTCAGGCTCGGATGACTACCGCCGCGTCAAGGAGCTTCTTTATAGTCGCAGTGACTTGATGCACCGACTCCTCAGCGTCAACGCCGATGCGGTGGCCCTTTACTTGAACACGCAAATTCAAGCCGGCGCCCAAGCGGTGATGATCTTTGACAGCTGGGGCGGAGTGTTGGCCGATGGCGCTTTCCAAGAGTTCAGCATGGCCTACACCCAACGGGTGTTGTCCCAACTCATCAAAACCCACGATGGACAAGACATCCCCAGGATCGTCTTCACCAAAGGCGGTGGCTTGTGGCTTGAGGAGATGAACCATTTGGACTGTGAAGTGCTGGGCGTTGATTGGACCGTCAACCTCTCACGCGCCCGACACCTGGTGGGTGGGCACGCCGGCAGTTCAGGCAAAGCCATTCAAGGCAACGTGGATCCCAATGTGCTTTTTGCACCCCCCTCGATCATCGAACAAGAGGTCATCAAGGTTTTGGAGTCTTTTGGCACCCCACACCGTGACACCCAACGCAAGGGTCCCACCCATATTTTTAACCTTGGCCACGGCATCAGTCAGTACACACCTCCCGATCATGTGAGCGCCTTGGTAGAGGCCGTGCACCACCACTCCAAGGCCATGAGAGCCTTGAAATGAATCATTAAGCACTAAAAAAACTTCTTTGAACGTGCAAGATGAATGCTTTTTTTATTAAAATGTGAACTCACTTGCACGACTTATGCACAATTCGAGTGTTGCGGTGCAAGAACTAAAAATTTAAATGTATGAATTGAGTAAATATTTTTAACCTATTGTTTTATATAGGTTTTTTTAACTGCTCTTTTTTAAGGCAATCCATAACGCAGCCCCAACCTGCGTGCCTTTGGCAACCGTTTTTTGATCCTATCAACAAAGTTATCCACAGAAATTGTTGGTTTTGGTGAAATCCTCTAAAAATCATAGACTTAGTGGCTTTATTCAAACTTGAGATGAGAAATCCATCCTAACTGTCCTCTTGACATGCCACACATTCTTTCCGTATTGGTTCCAACCCCCAAGCAAAGTCATCTGCCCGATGCGCTGAGTTATTGGGCCCAAGAGGACTTGCCACCGGGGACATTGGTCAAAGTCCCTTTGGGCTCCAGGGAGGTCTTGGGCATCGTCTGGA
>DAISKH010000186.1:0-5599 GCA_036821105.1 Limnohabitans sp. | reverse complement strand
ATTCGCAGGGGCACTTTTGGTCGTTGGTGTGGTGATCAAGTTGGGGACTCGAAAGCGCAGCTCCTAGGGTTCTAGCTGAAAGCGCGAGCCCTATTCACATCGAGACAATGGCTTCAAAAGTAGAATCAATTTTCGCCTGCGGCTCTTTTTCTAAGTTCGAATTTTTGGATCTTCCCAGTCGATGTTTTGGGAATGGGCTCAAACCGAAAATCTCTGGGCACCTTGTAGTTGGCCAAATGAGCCTTGCAGTGTTCGAGTAACTCAGCCGCACTGACTTCTTTGCCCGTTTTAAGTTCCACGTAGGCAACAGGAGTCTCTCCCCAACGTTCATCAGCTTTTGCAACCACAGCGCAGGCCATCACTGCTGGGTGGCGATAGAGGCAATCCTCTACCTCCAAGGAGCTGATGTTCTCGCCACCGGAGATGATGATATCTTTGCTACGATCTTTGATTTTCAGATAGCGGTCACTCTCCATCACAGCGAGGTCTCCCGTGTGAAACCATCCTCCTGCAAAAGATTTTTGTGTCGCGCTGGGGTTTTTGAGGTAACCTTTCATCACAATATTACCGCGGAACATGATCTCACCCATGGTGTTGCCATCTGCGGGTAAGTCTTTCATAGTTTCTGAATCTTTGAGTGTCATGCCTTCCTCTAAGCTGTAGCGCACACCTTGGCGGCCATTAAGTCGGGCTTGCTCGGACAAAGACTCTTGTGCCCAGGAGTTTCGTTTGACGGCCACAGCAGCTGGTCCGTAGACCTCAGTTAGGCCATAGACGTGAATCACATCAAAACCAATCATGCTCATGCCCTCAATCATCGCGGCTGAAGGGGCAGCTCCAGCGACCATTCCCCTTACCTTATGGTTGATCCCCGAGAGATGCTCAGCAGGGGCTGCCAAGATCAAATTGAAGACAATGGGGGCTGCGCAGAAGTGATCCACATGGTGCTCTTTGATGGCACTCAAGATGTTGATTGCATCCACCCTTCTCAAACAAACATGAGTTCCCCCCATCATGGCGATGGTCCAAGGAAAGCACCAACCGTTACAGTGAAACATCGGTAGCGTCCAAAGGTAAACTGGAAAATGCGGCATGTTCCAAGTGATGGATTGGCAAGCTGAGTTAAGGTATGCACCGCGGTGGTGAGTCACCACACCTTTGGGGTCGCCCGTGGTGCCAGAGGTGTAGCTCACGGCTATAGCATCCCACTCATCATCAGGTCCTTTTAAATGAGCGACAGGTTCGTGTGCTTTTAAGAGGGCTTCATACTCGTGTTGACCCAAGCGCTCACCATCCCCAACAAACTCACTGTCGCATACATCAATCACGATCAATTCTTTATTGAATTCTTTCTTTAAGATGGCCAAGGTTTGGCTGATCGTGGGGGAGAATTCTCGATCGGTGATGAGAACACTGGCTTCACAATGATTGAGTTGCCAAGCCAAGAGTGCTGCATCCAAGCGAATATTGAGAGTGTTGATAACCGCATTAATGGCAGGGATGGCGTAATGGGCCTCTACCATCTCTGGTGTATTTGCGAGCATCACACTCACCGTGGTATTTTTCTTGACACCCAAACTTTGCAAGGCACTGGCCAGACGTGCCGAACGGTCTCTGCATTGTGCCCAGGTATAGCGCCGCTTGCCGTGGATGACAGCGCAAAGATCTGCAAAGACCTCAGCCGATCGCTCGACAAAGCTCACGGGGGAGAGTGGGACATGGTTGGCTTCATTGCGATCAAGGTGTTGGTCGAAAATAGAGATCATGTTCTGGCTTCCTGGATCAAAGGGTGACGAAGAGTTTCAAAGTGTTCAAGTCGTTAAAGGTTGATTGATGACGGTGCTTACATCAAGATGCTCAATCAATGTTGAATCTTGACCAATGTGATTTCATTCATGAGACTGCTCGAAATAATGAAGTCACCGTCTTTTGTCTTGGAGGTGTTTCGCACAATATTGCCGCCTCCTGGGATAGCCCAAGTTTGAAATTTCTTGCTCTGAGGATCGAAACGAACAACTGTTCCGGGGTTGGTCCCTGACTCGCTGTACCAAATCGCGCCGTCAATCCAAGTCATTCCATAGGGAGCAGATTTTTCACCCCCAGGAGAGGGCACTTCTGTGACCTCACCACTTGTCACATCCAGGTGTCCCAAATAGCCTCTGGAGTGATCGGCATACCAAATGGAGTTATCCGGCGCCACCACCAATCGGCGAGGACGCGAATTAGGATTGGGTAGACGAAACTCTTTAATTTCGAGTGTTTTGGGATTGACTTGCCCGATTACGTTGGTGCCGAATGCCACATAGTCAATCATGCCCTTTGAGTCGACCATGATGCCGTAAGGGCGCGAATTGTTGCTCGGTGGCGTGATCAAGGTGACTTTACCCGTCTTGTGATTGACGCGGCCCACGCGGTTAGAGACTTGCGCGGTGAACCAAATATCACCCTTGGCGTCAATGGCCAGAGAGTGAGGATCGGTGACTGTGGCATCAGGCATCGGGAATTCGGTGTTTTCTCCTGTTTTGGGGTTGAGCTTACCGATTTGTGCACCAGTGTTGGCGGTATACCAAATATTACCTTCTTGGTCTTCCATCAATCCATGAGGGCCGGAGTGAGGTTTTTTCAAGGGGTATTGTCGAATGCTACTGGTTTTGGGGTCAATGCGTCCGATCATATTGGCCATTTGAGCGGTGTACCAAATTGAGCCGTCTCGTGCACCCAAGGGGTCATGGGGCCGAGAGCCCGCAATGGGTAAATGCCAAGTTTGAAATTTGACTTGGACTGGCCCATCAACGATCACCGCTTTGGGTCTTTCTTTCTCTGGGAAGGTTTGGATCAAATAGGCCTTGGCCAATTCCTTTTCCTCATCTGAGATGTTGAGTCCTTGATTGGTCATCATCTTCAAGACGGTATCCCAACCCTCAGGTGTGTATCCTCTCGCTGCGTGTTGTGCCACTTGGTGGCAGATATTGCAGTTTTTATCGACGATGGCTTTACCTGGCAATTCAGTGGAGGTTTGTGCCAAGCTGTTGCTTGAAATCAATAGTGCCAAAGTGGTCATCAAGATGGATTTGAGCACTGAATGGGTGGGGAGTGAGTTGGCAGGTTTTTTAGAAAAAGGCATTGAATTTTGTCTATTCATGGAGGTGTCATTGGTTTCTAGTCTAGAGCACTAGTCTTTAGACTTGGGCCCTAAAAAACTTGGGACAAGGTAAGGATTGATGACTCCAAAAGATAGCAGAAATGTCTAGTCATGGCTGTTGGTGATTACTCGGGATTGATTTAATGTCTGGGGGTTTGATCGGAAGTTGAACTGAATTTATTCCAGTGCTCGAATACTTTAAGAGCCTTTGAAAGCAATGAATTGATTCATCTCAACTCATGGCCCTCTAAATGCAAAAAAGATGAGTTTGATCCGTTGACAGCTGTTTATATATACAGTAATATGCATCTCATGAACGCAACCTCTCACACTTTCAACCCTTATCCAATGGAGCACTCTCAATGCAATGGCATGGCAAGCAGAGTTGACTCCTTGCATGTTTTGGGATTGGATGAGTTTTTGGTGCCCAATCCAATGAATACAGTGCTCTTTCGGGCCAAAGACGACCAACTGAGTAGCGAAGGCATCTTCAAGGGTGATTTGTTGGTCGTGGATCGTTCTTTAAAGCCTGAGCCTAGCCAAATTGTGTTGATCAATGAGGAGTCGCAATTGACTTTAAGGTACTTTTTGAGGCCTAGGCCCAATGTTTTGAAGACATATTCACCACAGGTTGAGTTCACTGATCACCCAAATAGACTCATTGCCTTAGAGTCAATGAACATTTGGGGAGTGGTGACTTATTGTTTGCACCGATTGAACTCTGTTTGAAGTTTTGAGTCTCTTGGAGTGGATCCATTCTTTTATTTCATTGTTACCAATTTCAATTCGCCGTTGAGATGTTGTTGTTCGATGGGGATGTGTTGATCGAAATTGAAAGAAGTAGTAGGCAATAGCGTGCAATAGCAGGCAATTGATAGGTAGTGGCCCTTTTTTTGACTCCAATTCCTTTAATTAATCCTTGGGCCATGGGAAGGTATTAGGGCATCCTCTTGTAGTTGGGACGACAAGGCAGTGATATCATGATTTTCTTTAATCATGGAGAGGCAATGATCTTGGAGGCTCCCTTGGATGTGGACGAAGAACGTTGGGGTCTACCTTTTTTTCTTGAAGACCATCGTCATTTGGCCAAAACGCTTCATCTCTGGGTCAAAGATCAGGTGGTGGACGAGCGAGACGATCGCTTTGCTTGTCTGGAATGGGTCACCCGTCTTGCCAAGGATGGTTGGCTAAAGTACTGCGTGACCAAGGCCCATGGCGGTCATCAGGCTCAATTGGACTCACGCTCATTGGTGATTATTCGAGAGACCTTGAGTCATTATTCTCCATTGGCTGATTTTGCTTTTGCCATGCAAGGTCTTGGCAGTGGCCCCATCAGTTTGGCTGGCAATGCCCAACAACAACGTGACTATTTGAGCGGTGTCTGCACAGGCCACAAGATTGCCGCCTTTGCCTTGAGTGAAGAGGGTGCAGGATCGGATGTCGCTGCAATGACTTGCAGCGCAGTAGTCAATGAACAGGGATTTTTGCTCAACGGTGAAAAAACATGGATCAGCAATGGTGGTATCGCCAACTTTTATGTGATTTTTTGTAAAACCGATCCAGCTCTAGGCTCGAGGGGAATTTCTGCCTTCATTGTGGATGCAAAAACACCTGGCTTAGATGACTCAGTGCACCTGCAAGTGATGGCACCTCACCCTTTGGCCACCGTCAAACTCAAGCAATGTCAAGTTCCCCATTCTGCCTTGTTGGGAGAATGGAATGGGGGTTTTAAATTGGCCATGCAAACCTTGGACATCTTCAGGGCTTCGGTGGCGGGTGCCGCTTTAGGGATGGCACGTCGTGCACTAGTGGAGGCCTTGGGTTATGCCAAGAATCGGCAAATGTTCAATCAACGACTAGTGGATTTTCAGCTCACTCAAGTCAAGCTTGGCCAGATGAGAGCGTTGATTGAATCGGCAGCTTTAATGACCTATCAAGCCGCTTGGATTCGAGACACAAAACTGCAAAATCTTGATTTGAAGTCCGCAGAAGGAAAATCTCAACTCAAGCGCTACACCCAAGCTGCGGCCATGGCCAAATGGACGGCTACAGAAAATGCGCAACAAGTGATCGATATGGCTCTTCAGATGCATGGGGGCAAGGGAGTCTTGGTGGGCCAGAAAATCGAGAGTCTTTACCGCGACATTCGCTCACTCAGAATTTATGAAGGTGCCACCGAGGTCCAGCAATTGATTGTGGGCAAGGGATTGATGTCATGAATGGACTTGGATTGAAAATGTTCTTTTATTTATTTGTATTGACTTGTAAAAAGGATTTGTTGTGATCATTGACTGCCATGGACATTTTACGACCACACCTCCAAGAGTGATGGAATTTCGAGCTCAACAAATTGCGGCCTTTAAAGCCACCGGTAGCGCGGCCTCGGTGCCAGCACCCCATATCACCGATGAGGAAATTTACGCCGCTATTCATGACAATCAATTAAAAGTCATGAAG
>DAISKH010000185.1:0-5635 GCA_036821105.1 Limnohabitans sp. | reverse complement strand
ATCAAAAGCGTAATGCTCTTTGAGGAGCTTACCTTTATTCGCATAGGCCAGGCCAAACTGGGGGTCTAGGCTGAGAGCTTGATCGTAATAGGCCAAGGCTTCATCAAACTTTCGGAGTTTGGTGAGCATGTTGCCACCGTTGGTGTAAGCGGGTACGAGCTTGGGGTCCAGTGCCAATGCGTCTTGGTAGCTTTTAAGGGCCCCTTCAGTGTCGTGCATTTCGTGCAGCAGATTGGCGAAGTTGAAATGCAGTGGGGCAAAGGATTTCAGTCGCTCAAGTGCTTTCAAGTAGGTGACCTTGGACAACTCAAAGAGTCTCAACTCTTTATAAATACTCCCCAAATTGGAGAGAAGAACTGCGTTGTTGGGGTCAATTTGATGGGCCACTTGAAAGAATCCAATGGCCCGAAAGTAATCCTTGAGCTTATAAGCAATGAGTCCCAAGTGATGCAATGCTTCAAAGTGACTCGGTTCAATCTCCAAAGCTTTCTCAAAGCATCCCCTGGCTTCATCAAAACGTTGATGTTGTGCTGCCAGCAAGCCTTTTTCCACCCACGCTTTGGCGCCTCTAGGCTGAAGAGGTTGATGATTAAGAGAGTTCTCAGAAGTCATGCGCTGGGTGGGCAAGAAAAAGTCAAGGTTGATGTAATGTTAGTGCAAGGTTGGTTTAAGATCAGGCAAGATCAGGTAGGGAAGTACTGCAAGGCTTTGTCTTTGGCCTCAGTTTCAGAGAGTTGTACTTTACTGGCATATATCCACAAATCAAATGCTGCAGGTCTTCTAGCCGTCAAAATTTGTGGGTATCCCGACTCCGCAAACACCTGGCTCAGGCTCTTGGCGGTGAAGCCCCCTTTGTGGGCCATGTAGGTGTTGCCTTGGGCAATAAAGCCCCGGTGCCCGTACAAAATATCGATGGGTGAAATGGGACCTGCGGGCGACTGGTACAAAGGTTCCATCAATTGGTCTTTCACAATGGCTTCGCACACGCTTTGCAAATCAGGACAAGTGAGGATCACAAATCCATCGTCCTTCAATACGCGTAAAAATTCCCTGAGTGCCATCGGTACTTCATGGGGATAGACGTGCTCGATGTTGTGTGAGGAAAAAACAGCATCCATGCTGGCGGTTTTGACCAAGGTCATGTCGGTCAAAGTGCCCTCAATGTCGGGGTTGACTTGGGGGTCAATGTCAAATCTCACCTCTTGCCAATCGCTGTGGTTAAAGCCCTTGATGGAGGTTTTGTTTTGAGGGCCACATCCCACGTGTAAAAATTGTTTCATGATTGAGTTGAAGTGATTGAATGGATTGAATTGCCTGATGACGATTTTTGAACATCTATGCTTTGAGGGACGTGAAAAGTCTGGGGAGCTTGACCGGAGCGGGCCAACTCTACCGCTTTGACGAGCCCCTCCTCAAGAGATTGAGTGAAACGAACTGGGTTAAAGAGTAAGCTTTGAGCTTTTTGGGACAAAACTTTTTCACGCAAAGCTTGGTGACGTTTGGGATTCAACCCAAGTTCTATTGCCAAAGATTGGTACTCTCTTTCAGACGAGGTGATGAGTTCAGGAAGTCCCATGGCGGTGAGAACACTGGAGGCCATTCGGGCAGCAAAACTTTGACCTATTTTGGTGAGCAGTGGCAAACCAACCAACAAAGCGTCGGTGGCCGTTGTGCCAGCGTTGTAGGGCCAGGTGTCTAAAAAGAGATCGGCCGCTTTGTAACGGGCCAAGTACTCACTGGCTTTGAGTCGCCCTCCAAAAATCAAACGCTTGGGATCCACTCCGAACTTGGCGGCGCTTTTTTGCAAATTGATGGGTGCACTCGGGTTGTCGGCTAGTAGCCAAAGGACTGACCCAGGCACAGCGTTCAAGATTGCCATCCAAGCGGCAAAGGTGCTGGGGGAGATTTTGTAATTGTTATTGAAGCAACAATACACAAATCCCTCTTCAGGTAATCCCAATTCTTGCCGTGAGAAAACCCTCTCAGACACAACCCTTTTACGGTCGTTGACTTGATAGCACGGTAAGTAAATTAATTGTTCAGTATAAAAGGAGCACAACTCCTTTGGAATCAAGGTTTCATCAGCCAACAGATAGTCCACATAAGGAGCACCCAAGGTGCCCAAATAGCCTACGTAACTCAACTGCACTGGAGCCACGCGGTAGGAGAGCACACCCAAACGACTATTCAGTGTGTGTCCTCCAAGATCTATCACCACATCGGGCTCATAGCCCCGGATGAGCTTAGCAGCCCCTGTGTCGTCCAAGTCTTTAATTGAGATGAAGGCATCAAAGGCCGCCTTGATGCGTTCTCGAAGGGGATCCGCTGGCCCGGGTTTTTCTTTGGTTGAATCGAAGGCCAAAAGCTCAAAACGGGTTTTATCGTGAAGTTCAAATAGTTCGGCCAGCAAGATCGATACCGGGTGCTCATGAAAATCGGCTGATAAGTATGCGATTTTGAGTTTTGGGTGACCCGTTGACTTGCGCTCTAGACCAATCCCTTGGACTGTGTCCTGGGCACGCGTTTGTAGGGGTCCAAGAGCATGGTTTTCTGGATAGGTTTGCTCAACCCAAAGTTCGGCAGCAATTTGTTGTGCTTTGGGTGAATCTAAAACACCTGAGGCGATGAGGGGTGGGCTCACCTTTTGGCGCTTTTCAAGTCCCGACTCCAGTAACTTTGCGTGTTCTTCAAAATCAGACCAATCGCAACAAAACATTTGGCTATAGAGTTTTTCACCCAACAAAAAATCAAATTGAGCGTTGACTGATAGCGCATTTCTGTAACTCACCAGGGCTTGATCGAACCTCAAGAGTCGAGTCATCAAGAGTCCGCGGTTAAAGTGTGCGTCACCTGAATGGGGGTTGAGTGCGATGGCTTGGTCCAAGTCTTTCAGTGCCAAGGTGTAGTCACCCGCATGGAAATACAGTAAGCCTCGGTTGACCAAGGCCTCGGCGTCATTGGGGTTGAGGCGTAAAGCTTGGCTGTAATCCTTGAGGGCTTTGTCTTCTTGCTTTAACTCTTTGAAGAGGTTCCCACGGTTGTAATAGGCTTTGGCAAAACCTGGGTCGAGCTCGATAGCCTTACTTTGAAAGAGCAGGGCTTGGTCGAACTGTTTTAACTCTTTGTAGATCACGCCCAAGTTGGAGTAGGGCCCAGCGTTTTTTGGATTCAAGGCAATGGCTTGGTGGATGAGCGGTAAGCCAACGTCATGGTTTTTTTGTTGACAAGCCATCAAACCCAGCAAGTGGGTGGCATCGAAGTGTTTGGGCTCAACCCTCAAAATCTGCTCGTAGAGGTCTTTGGCCTCTGCAAAGCACTGGTGTTGATGCAACTTCACCGCTTGTTCAAAGAGGTGTTGAACTTGAAGGGCCGGCAAAGCAATCGAGGGTGCGTTCATGTTCGAGTTTAAGATTGAATTGCCAAGGACTCTGTGCAGTAGTGTCAGATTGAAACGTCAAAAAAACTACTCTAAGGTTTCTTTTCTACTGCTTTGCGGCATAAGCGCCATTAGCGCACTTTGTGCACTTTGTGCCCTGCACCCTCTATTAAGAAGAGTAGGCCAAACCCGTTTGCGCCAACCCTGTCAAGTTGATGTTGTTCGTGTTGATGGCGTTGTCGCACGCAAATTGAGCAAGTGACGTCTGTGTGTATGTCCCGTTGCTGATCTGATTGGTCCAGGTGCTCAGATCTGCAGCGGAAGGATTGGTGTGGGCCAAGTTCTGAAACAGCAGGGTGACCTCTTGGGCATTGGTGAATCCGCTTCCCAGTTTGGCATTGAGGGCCAAGGAAATCAGGTTGGCGTAGCTCATGCCTTGGTTGGTGTACCCCAAACCGATGCCGACAAAGGTCGAGTTGGAGACAGCGCTTGGGCCGTAGACCGCGCCCAAGATTTTGGCAACTTGACCTGCTGCTCCGCTCAAATCGTAGGCCAAGCCTTTGTCTTGAAACTGAAGCCTTGAGAACGATTGAATAGTATCAACGCTGCCATTGGTGCTGTAGCTCACATTGAAGTTGTTGTTGCCCAAATTGCTGATGGCATATTTGCTAAAGGTGTCGGGAAAGACGAGAGTATTGACTCCAGTGCCACCTGTGTAGTTGCCGGCCACTGAGCTTGCAGGTACGGTGAACCCAACACTACCCGTGATGTTGACGTTGTAACCCGTGGTGAGGAGTTTCAAGTCGGCAAATTTACCCGGTGTGTTTTGCGCGGTGATGGTGAAGTTGCTGAGGTTCAAGGGAACGCTTACATTGGCTTGGTTGATGGTGAGGGTTTCAACCGGAGTGGTATTGCTTGCAGGGATGGGATTGGCCAATGTGAAGTCGATGGCGACCGTGCTGATCGATTGACCTTGGGTGACCGTGTTAGGGGTCCAGTTGGGGATGTTACTGACCAAGGTGGAAGTGCTATCTGTGGGTAAATTGCTCACGCCCACTTGTACCCCTTCAACGTTCACACCGACGTTATTAATGGAGAAATTCACCGTGGTTTGGGTGCTGGTGGACGTGGAACTGATGCCAATCGTGGGCAAATTGGACAAATTGGCCGATGTGGGGGTGATGCTGAGTGTCATGTTGGAGCCAAAAAAGTTCTAAAAGCCAAAGAAATGATCCCTGTTGGAGTCCATGACATCTGCTGGGTTGCGAACGAGCAGATGCCATAAACCCGATGCTTTATTCTCGGCACATTAGCCGTAAACTTGAGTAACGAATGTTGGTCAAAGTTATCTTGACCATGCGCTTTAAAGAGAGTTGAGAACTGCTCAACACCAGAAATTAATTCATACTACCTATATATAGATTGCTTGATCAACATACAGATAGGTACACAGATAGGTACACAGTTATTAATAAGGTTAGTTTTTACTCATCGACATTGAATTTGTTTTTTGATAAACCGATGTCAATTGGGTCATGAAGTAATTAAGGACGCCAGAAATTCATCCTTTTATTTCTTAACTATTGACTCATGAGGCTTTTTTAGAAATCTTTTGAAGGCCTCTAAATTGTTAATCCGTTGCAATAAAGGGGTCAAGCGGTTCAAGTCGGTCGGTGAGACGTCGATTTATCCACATAGAAGACTGAGATTAATCAAGTTCCTCGGATAACAGCGCCCTGCTGGCGTCTCAATGGGTGGCTTAAAACGCCAGTTTTGGCAATAAAAACAACAATTTCCAACAAAAACCCAAGCCTTGCTTTCCTAAAAGCAGGCTTTGATGTTATCCTATATGAAATTCCTATATGAATATTTCCACTCTATCCATTCCGCTCACCACCACCCCTGAACAGGTGGAAAAGCTTGTGGCTTTGCAAAACGCCTTTGCTTTGGTGTGCAATGCTTTGGCGCCTGTTGTGCGGGACACACGGTGCTGGAGTCGGGTGGCCCTGCACCACATGATGTACCGAAGTCTTCGAGAGCAGTTCCCCCAGATTGGCTCTCAAATGGTGTGCAATGCGATCTATTCAGTCTCAAGAACGAGTCGCTTGATCTTCCAAGCCGAACAAAGTCCCTTCAACATTGAGCGTTATAGCGATAAAACGTTGCCTTTGCTTCAGTTTTTGCCGACCGCGCCTGTGTATTTTGATCGACACACATTAAGCCTCAAGCCCGGCTCACTGTCCATGTACACATTGGATG
>DAISKH010000184.1:0-5676 GCA_036821105.1 Limnohabitans sp. | reverse complement strand
CGTACCCACTTGTGCTCGCACATGAAAAACCACCTGGTGCCCCTTGTCATGGCGAGCGGTGACCTCAATGAGTTCGCCTCGAGAGATACCTGCCTCTAGATGACTCAATGTATAAATCTCGGTGCCATCGAGGCCCAAACTTTGCCAACTGACGCCTTCGTCAAAGCATAGGGGTAACACCCCCATTCCAACCAAGTTGGCTCGGTGGATACGTTCATAAGACTGCGCAATCACAGCCTTCACTCCAAGTAGCGCAGCACCTTTGGCTGCCCAATCCCGAGAGCTTCCGGTACCGTATTCTTTCCCAGCCAAGATGATGCTGGCCACTCCTTCCTTCATGTATTGATGAGCTGCTTCAAAGATGGTCATCTGTCTCCCCGATGGGAGGTGCTTGGTAAATCCACCTTCAACCTCTGGAGTCAACGCATTTCGAATACGGATATTGGCAAAGGTGCCTCGCGCCATCACTTCAAAGTTACCTCGCCTTGCGATATAGGAGTTAAAGTTTTTCTGTGTAACGCCCTTGCTGATCAAGTATTGACCCGCTGGGGTCTCTACTGGAATCTCACTGCCAGGTGAGATGTGGTCGGTCGTGAGCGAGTCACCAAAGGCCCCCAGAACACGAGCATGTTTGAGCGACTCGATGAGCGCACCCAGAGGGGCCTCGGCTTTGGGGTCTGTCGAGAAAAAAGGTGGCTCTCTTAGATACTCAGACTGGGGATCCCATTTGTAGAGACTGCCCACCTGTTCAGACTCAGACCATTGGGTTGCGGCCAAGGGGCTGGCTTGTTGGGTCATGTGTAAATCACCCGCTGCATACATTTGTGCAACCAACGCATTCACCTCGGCTTTGGTGGGCTGAATGTCCTTGAAGTACACGGCTTGTCCCGCTGCATTCACACCGATGGGTTCGCGCTCTAAATCGATGTCGATCTTGCCGGCCAATGCATAAGCCACGACCAAAGGAGGGGCGCCAATATAGTTGGCTCTGACGAGTTTGTGAATTCGGCCTGGGAAATTTCTGTTGCCTGAGATCACCGCGGCGGTGACCAATTGGCGAGATTCGATCTCGTTGGCCACCTCGGGACTCAAAGGCCCTGACTTACCCCCGCACGTGGTGCAACCAAATCCAATGAGATAAAAACCCAACTTCTCCAAGGGCTCCATAAGTCCCAAGTTCTTCAAATAAGTAACGACAGCAGGCGACCCGGGTGCCAAGGATGTTTTAACCCATGCGGGTGGTGTCAATCCGAGTTTGACCGCGTTGCGAGCAACAAGGCCAGCGGCAATCATGACCTCTGGGTTGGAGGTGTTCGTGCATGAGGTGATGGCTGCAATCACCACGGCACCTGTGGGAATATTCCCAGGCACACTCTCTGCCAAGGTTGGCCCAAAGCCTTCTTGCGCAATGGACTGGGTCATTCGTAACTTGAAATCGTCTGCGACAGTGGGCAAAGGCAAACGGTCCTGAGGACGTCTGGGGCCTGCCAATGAAGGGACCGCTTGGCTGATATCAATCTCAATCACCCTAGAGTACTTGGGAGCGGTAGAGCTTTCACTTCGAAACAATCCGGTTTGTTTGCAATAGGTCTGAACCAAATCAATGAGAGACTGCTCGCGACCCGTCACCTTGAGATACTCTAGAGTCAGGTCATCCACAGGGAAAAATCCACAGGTGGCCCCATATTCAGGCGCCATGTTGGCAAGAGTAGCGCGCTCAGGAATGGGCATGAGTTGTGCAACGGGGCCGAAAAATTCAACGGCACAGTTGGCCACTCTTTCTTGCCTCAATCGCTGGGTCACCAACAAAGCAATGTCAGTGGTCCAGACCAACGGGGAGGCTTGACCCGTTAATTTGACACCGACGACTTCGGGAATCGGAAACGAGTAGGCAAGGCCCAGCAAAGCGGCCTCGGCGTCAATACCACCGACCCCCCACCCCAACACACCCAAGGCGTTGACCATTGGAGTATGAGAGTCACCACCAATGACCAATTCAGGGCAAACCCAAGTGTGATCCTGGATTTTTTGCTGGGTCACCACGGTGGAAATTCTCTCAAGATTGACTTGGTGGATGATGCCACTGCCAGGGGGAAAGACACGTAAACCTTTAAAGGCCTGCTGAGCCCAATCGATGAATGAGTAGCGTTCGCGGTTTCTTTGCATCTCCACTTGCATGTTCTTCACCACTGAGTCTGCTGCCCCCCAGTTGTCGACCTGAACCGAGTGATCGATGATCAAGTCAACCGGTACCACGGTGTCAACCCGGTTGGGATCCCCTCCAATTCGAGAGAACGCGTCTCGCATGGCCGCGAGGTCCTGGAGCACAGGCACTCCACTGGAGTCGGGCAAAATAACACGCGTCACAAAAAGCGGAACATCTTGACCGATATGCTCTGACCAATGAAGCATTGAATCAATCTCTTGTGCAGATACGGGTTTACCCTGAAGATGGGAGCGCAGGAGGTTTTCCATAAAAACCCGAATCACATAGGGCATGTCACTGAGTTGGCCACCGACTTGCTCCATGGCCAAGTGGAGATCCACACCTTGGCAAACTGGCCCACTCTTCATTTCAAAAATCAAGGAGGATGGATCTGATTTGTTGGCTTTATTCATATTTAAATTGATTGACAACTGGGTTTGATTTTTTTAGCGAGGCAAAGAATTCATCGCCCTTTTTCCAATGGAGTCAAGTGTTCTTTTGAGTCCCATCACCACACACTTTATCACGACAGAATGGCTTTGCTTTCAGTACCGCATACGATCAAACATGGCTGTAAAAAATTCATTACAGCATGAGAAGAGCGTATTGTGATTGAATGCATTTCTCGACCATTCATCCAGCCTTACTAACACCATTTGGTCATTTTACCCAGTGCACCTTGGCCATCCGAACAATCAAGCTTGAAGAATTTTTGTTGATAAAGACAGTGGATGATGGAGATCGGAAGTGTTTCTCAACCTTCGTGTTAAAACCAGTTGCACGCGTGTAAGCTTGAATTCAGTGATCCTAAACCTAAACTCTACAAACTCTATTAAGATCACCGATGCTTACAAAAGTATGTTCGGCCTCAATCCGCAATAATCATCCTCCAACAACGTTCACGACAATCCATCATGTCTAAAAAAGCCCAAATTTATCGTGCCCTATTGAATAGCGGCGAATTCATTGTCTCTCCAGGCGTCTATGACGGCTACAGTGTGAGACTGGTCGAGGCGGCTGGCTTTAAAACGGCAGCCACCAGCGGTGCAGCGGTCTCCAATGCGCTGCTTGGCGTACCCGATGCAGGCATGATGGGCTTATCGGAAAACGCCAACCATTGTCGCCATCTGGCTCGCTCGGTGAATATTCCCATCACCGCCGATGCAGACACAGGTTACGGTAACCCCATGAACGTGCACTACACGGTGAAGATCTTTGAAGAGGCCGGCGTGGCGGGTGTCAACATTGAGGATCAGGTGAGCCCCAAACGCTGTGGCCATATGCCGGGAAAGGAAGTAATCTCTGAGCAAGAAATGCTCAAAAAAATTGAAGCCGCTTGTATGGCGAGACAAGACGACGCGTTTGTGATCATTGCCAGAACTGACGCCATTGCAACGGAGGGCATCGAGGCCGCTTGTCAACGTGTCAAGTCCTACGCCAAGGCAGGTGCAGACATGATCTTTGCCGATGCGGTGCACTCAGAACAAGAAATTGCCGCCATCGTGGAGGCAGCCGGTATCCCCGTGACCGTCAACATGGGCTTTGGTATTCGAAATCGTCCAACCACCCCACTCATTCCAATCAAAACACTCAAAGCTCTGGGGGTACGAAGAATTAGCCTTCCCAGGATGCTACCCGCAGCCTCCATTCGGGCCATGCAACAAGCACTCACGCTCATGAGAGGTGTGATGGAGACGGGTGAGCCCATTGACCGCCCCGATTTACTGGCCTCCATTGAAGACATCATGCAATTGATGGGTTACGATGAGATGAGAGCCTTGGAGGGACAACTCCTGCAGTTTTGAGGGCCCCATTAATAAACACTCCTTAAATGGCCCTCAACCTCAAGTGCCTCCGTCAACTCCCTAAGCGTTGGCCCTCATGATTTCCCTCCCCTTCGCTGCCCACTTGAATTGTTCAGTATGAAACCTATCCCCTCACTCTTACTCTCTTGGCTTTTATTGACCCTTGGGGTAACCCATGCCCAAACGTACCCCGATAAACCCATTCGATTAATCGTGCCATCGGCTGCAGGGGGAAGCGTTGACCGGTTAGCCCGCAGCATCGGCCAACGATTGGGAGACAAATTGGGGCAACCCGTGGTGGTGGACAATCGACCCGGAGGGGGCGGTACCGTCGCCACCGAGAATGTGGCGACCGCAAAACCCGATGGCTACACCCTGCTCATTGGCACCATCGCTGGCTTGGCGACCAATGTAAGTTTTGACAAAGTCAAATATGACCCCATCAGAGATTTTGCTCCCATCACTTTGGTGGGCTTGCAAGATTTTGTGCTGTGTGCCAACGCAACCTTTGGCGCCAAAAGCATCCCAGAAATCATCGAAATTGCCAAATCCAATACTCAGACCGTGACCTATGCCTCTGCCGGAAAAGGCACTGGCAGTCACCTCTCAGGGGAATTGTTCAATCAACTCACTGGCGTAGAGATGATCCACGTACCCTACAAAGGCATGTCCCAAGCCACCGCGGATGTCGTGGGTGGTCAGGTTACTTTTGCTTTTGCCAGCATCTCAACCGCCCTGCCCCTGATCAAGGTTAAACGATTGATCCCCATTGCAGTGACCGGTAAAAAGCGCTCTCCCATGCTGCCCGACATTCCCACCGTTGCCGAGGCTGGCGTCAAAGGCTATGAGTCCTCGACGTGGTACGGGATTGTTGTCCCCATTGAAACACCCCAAGCTATTCAAACGCTTTTGAACAAAGAAATCGTATTGATTTTGAAAGACCCCGAGCTTAGGAAAATTTATGATGAAGAGGGCTTGGAATTGGTAGGCAACACCCAATTGGAGTTCAAGAGCTTCATTCAAAAAGAAATTGATAAATGGAGAAGAGTGGCTACCTCCGCCGGCTTAAAAAAGGAACCCAAAGTGAACCTTAGTAAGTAAGGACATTGAACCAATCACTCGGGTTGTATATTGGCGTTTTTGACCAAAACACGCCATTTCTCAGACTCACTGGCTACAAATTTCCTCAACTCTTCGGCATTACCAGGATAGACCAAAATACCTGAGGCTTTGAGGCGGTCTTGCGCCTCCTTATCTTGCAATCCCGTCAATATTTGTTCTGATAACTTCGTGATGTAGCCTGAAGGTGTACCCGTGGGTGCAAAGAGTGCGAACCAGCCCAATAAAGAAAACCCATTGATGGTTTTACCCAGTGGGACGACTCCTGGCATCGAATCGATGCTCTCGTTTGAGGTCACGGCCAAAGCCTTTAGACGCCCCGCCTTGACCAAGGGACTGATGTTGGTTACATCAGCGACTGTGAAATCAATGCTGCCTCCAATCAAGTCCGTCAGCATTTGTGGAACCCCCTTGTAAGGAACACCGATGGCGTCTAGATTTCCATACGTGGTGATGGCAGCACCGGAGACTTGATTCGCACCATTTGCATAACCCCACTTCAGTTGCCCGGGATGTTTCTTTCCAAATTCAATCAACTGCTCTGTG
>DAISKH010000183.1:0-5754 GCA_036821105.1 Limnohabitans sp. | reverse complement strand
CGACATCTACTCCATTGAGGATTTGGCTCAGTTGATCCATGACCTCAAAAACGTCGCCCCCCATGCCTCCATCAGCGTGAAGTTGGTCTCCGAGGTGGGCGTTGGGACGGTGGCCGCAGGTGTGGCCAAGTGTAAGAGCGACCATGTCGTGATTGCTGGCCATGACGGCGGCACGGGCGCCTCGCCCTGGTCGTCCATCAAGCACGCGGGTTCTCCTTGGGAGATCGGTTTGGCTGAGACCCAACAAACGTTGGTGATGAATGGTTTGAGGCAGAGAATTCGCGTGCAAGCCGATGGCCAGATGAAGACCGGTCGCGATGTGGCCATTGCTGCATTGCTCGGTGCCGATGAATTCGGTTTTGCTACCGCTCCCTTGGTGGTCGAGGGTTGCATCATGATGCGCAAATGTCACTTGAACACCTGCCCAGTCGGGGTGGCCACACAAGACCCAGTCTTGCGTCAGAAGTTCTCCGGCAAACCCGAGCACGTGATCAACTACTTCTTCTTTGTGGCCGAAGAGATGCGCCAAATCATGGCGCAATTGGGCTTCAAGACCGTGCAAGAGATGGTGGGTCAGTCGCATTTCCTGGACATGAAAAAAGGCATCGAGCATTGGAAGGCCAGTGGGCTTGATTTCACCCGCTTGTTGTACACACCACCTCCCTATCCCGGTGACACGCTTTATCACTCCAAATCTCAGGACCATGGTTTGGAGAAAGCCCTTGATCATGTTCTCATTGCCAAGTCGCGTGCAGCCATCGATCACGGCGAGCGTGTGCAGTTCATGGAGGTCACCCGAAACGTCAACCGTTCTGTGGGCGCCATGCTCTCGGGTGCACTCACCAAGGTTCACCCTGAGGGCCTACCCGATGACACCTTGCGCATTCAACTCGAAGGCACTGGGGGTCAATCCTTTGGGGCCTTCTTGGCCAGCGGTATCACGCTTTACTTGATTGGGGATGCCAACGACTACACCGGCAAAGGCCTCTCTGGAGGGCGCGTCGTGGTGCGCCCGAGTTTGGACTTCCGCGGTAACTCAAGCGAGAACATCATTGTGGGCAACACCGTGATGTACGGTGCAACTTCGGGCGAGGCTTACTTCAGTGGCGTCGCAGGCGAGCGTTTTGCTGTTCGTTTGTCCGGCGCCACCGCAGTGGTCGAGGGCACAGGTGACCACGGGTGCGAATACATGACCGGTGGTACCGTGGCGGTGCTGGGTAAAACTGGGCGCAACTTTGCGGCCGGCATGAGCGGCGGCTTGGCCTATGTGTACGATGAGGACGGCGAGTTTGCCACTCGCGCCAACACGGCCATGGTCTCTCTTGAGCCGGTGCTGACCAGTGCTGAGCAAACGGCCAAAGTGGGCTCGGGCGCATTGCACCGGGGCATGAGTGATGAGGAGCTCTTGAAAAAATTGCTGGAAGATCATCACCGCTGGACGGGCTCCAAGCGTGCGCGCGAGTTGCTAGATACTTGGGCGCAGTCGCGACTGAAGTTCGTCAAGGTCTTCCCCTTGGAGTACCAACGTGCTCTAAAGGAGATGGTCTCCAGTGGCGAGAGCGCCCCGGCCGTAGGGAGCTCCAACACGCCTAAAGCATCGACCAAAGTCGCAAAAGAAACAAAAGAAGCCAGTACCAACAATAAGCCCAGCAAAGCCAACAAGGCCAGCACCTGAGCAAGTACAGCGAGCCCAGGCTTACTCCCTTGTTGGAGCCAGCCAGGGTGAGCCAAGTCTGGCCAGGGCCAGTCAAGAGCAGTTCAATTTTTTTAGGTTCGAGAGAGAACAATAGGAATTAAATCATGGGAAAGATCACCGGATTTTTAGAAATCGACAGGATCAAAGAGTCCTACAAGCCAGTCCAAGAGCGCCTGAAGGACTACAAAGAGTTTGTCTTCACTTTGAAAGACGACTTGGCCAAGCAACAAAGTGCGCGTTGCATGGACTGCGGTACGCCGTTTTGTAATAATGGCTGCCCGGTCAACAACATCATCCCCGACTTCAACGACTTGGTTTATCAAGGCGACTGGAAGAACGCGATTGAGGTGCTGCACTCGACCAACAATTTCCCCGAGTTCACCGGTCGCATCTGTCCCGCACCTTGCGAGGCGGCTTGTACGCTCAACGTTAACCAAGAGGCCGTGGGCATCAAGTCGATTGAACACGCCATCATCGACAAAGCTTGGAGCGAGGGTTGGGTCAAACCCATGACAGGTATAGCCCCAACTGGGAAAAAGGTCGCCATTGTCGGCTCAGGACCTGCGGGCTTGGCCAGTGCCCAGCAGCTCGCCCGTGCGGGCCACGCGGTGACAGTGTTTGAGAAAAATGACCGTGTCGGCGGCTTATTGCGCTATGGTATTCCTGACTTCAAGATGGAGAAAAGCCATATCGATCGCCGTATTGAACAAATGAAGGCCGAGGGCGTGGTCTTTAAGACCGGCGTTTTGGTGGGCGAGTGGCCCAAGAGCGATCCCAATGACCCAGCCCAACGCATCACCAACTGGTCTCAAACGCAAGTCTCTGCCAAAGCTTTGATGGATGAATTTGATGCGGTCTTGTTGTGCACGGGCTCCGAGGTTTCCCGAGACCTGAAGATCCCAGGTCGCGAGCTCGACGGCGTGCACTTTGCCATGGAATTCTTGCCCCAACAAAACAAAGCCAATGCTGGCGACAACCTTCAACACCAATTGCGTGCCGACAATCGCCATGTGGTGGTGATCGGCGGTGGCGACACGGGAAGTGATTGTGTGGGCACGAGTCGACGCCATGGCGCGGTGAGTGTCACTCAGTTCGAGTTGATGCCCCAACCCCCGATTGAAGAAAATCGCCCCCTCACCTGGCCCTATTGGCCGTTAAAACTCAGAACCAGCTCGAGCCACGAAGAGGGCTGTGAGCGCGAATTTGCCATCTCCAGCAAAGCCTTTATTGGCGAGGCTGGCCGGGTCACTGGGGTGCAAACCGTGCGAGTGCAGTGGCAAGACGGCAAAATGCAAGAAATCCCTGGTACCGAGCAAACCATTCCTGCGGACTTGGTGCTCTTGGCGATGGGATTTGTGAACCCCATGGCCAGTGTGTTGGGCTCCTTTGGTGTGGAGCTCGATGCCCGTGGCAATGCGCGTGCAAATACCGAGAGCACCCCTGCCTCTCCAGCCTATCACACCAATGTGCCCAAAGTGTTTGCTGCTGGCGACACCCGTCGCGGCCAGTCTTTGGTGGTATGGGCCATTAGAGAGGGCCGTCAAGCCGCTCGCGCAGTGGACGAGTTTTTGATGGGCAGCTCGGTCTTACCGCGCTAAATTCAATTCCATCAAATTTTGAGCGGGTTGCGTGGCTCCTGCCAAGGGGCCACGTCTTTCGCTGTCATGAGTGCCCATTCACCTGGTCTTGGTGTGATCTCAAAGTGGTCTATGGATAGTCCTGAGACTGTCGTGTCACTGTCGTTTGACTATCGTGTGGCGATCCCAGTCCTGTCTAAGATTTTTTTGGTTTTATTCTTGGTTTGGCTACAAGTTCTGATCTTCGACTTGGACTTGTATTCTCAGCTGATCGAGGCACTTCTTTGCTTCAAGCGAGATTGTTCCTCAACCAGTACAATTTGAATTCTTTTCGTTTTTTCAAGTCCCTTCAATCTGAAGGGGCCTGAACACCAAGGCTTTGCCCGACCATGACTGTCACCTTTGATTCCAACACTGCCGCTTTGGTTGAGTTCAAGGACGTGTGCTTTGGCTATGCGGAGCGGCGTATTTTGGACGAGGTGAGTTTTCACATCCCACGCGGTCAAGTCACCGCCCTGATGGGTGCGTCTGGAGGGGGTAAGACCACGGTGCTGCGCTTAATTGCGGGGCAGCACAAAGTTGATAGTGGATTGGCCACCTGGAAGGGCGAGGAGATTAAGAGCTTGAGCGACAAAGCGCTCTACGCAGCTAGGCGCCAGATGGGCATGCTTTATCAGTTTGGTGCTCTCTTTACAGACTTGAGTGTGTTTGACAACGTCGCGTTTCCGCTTCGCGAGCACACGCAACTCTCTGAGGCCATGATTCGTGACATCGTATTGATGAAACTCCAAGCAGTGGGGCTAAGAGGTGCAAGAGATCTGAGCCCGAGTGAGATCTCTGGTGGCATGGCGCGCCGTGTGGCTCTGGCCCGAGCCATTGCCTTGGATCCCGAGTTGGTGATGTATGACGAGCCGTTTGCGGGGCTGGACCCCATCTCCTTGGGAACTGCTGCGCGACTCATTCGTCAACTCAATGACACCTTGGGCCTCACCACAGTCTTGGTCTCCCACGACTTAGAAGCCACCTTTGCCATTGCCGATCAAGTGATCGTGTTGGCCAACGGTCGCATTGCGGCTCAAGGCACCCCTCAGGAGGTCAAGCACAGCATGGACCCCTTGGTGAGTCAATTTGTGAGTGCCTCACCCGATGGGCCTGTACGGTTCCAATATCCCGCTCCCGACTGGGCCCAAGATCTGGGCTTTGTCCAAGTCCCTAAGAGTGCTTCGGTCTCTGAGCACCAAGCGCGCAACGCTCACCAAGGACCTCTATGAATCAGCCCAGTCAACCCTCCTGGCTTGAGAGATTGGTCAACACTTTGGCCGACTTGGGCCAAGCGACCCGAAGCGGGCTCTCAAGTTTGGGGCTCGCTGCTCGGTTATTCGTGCGTTTATTGATGACGCTGGTCCCAAGCTTTAAACGCTCGGTGCTGGTGCGAGATCAGCTTCATTTTCTGGGCAACTACTCCTTGGCCATCATCTCGGTGTCTGGGCTTTTTGTGGGGTTTGTGTTGGGACTTCAAGGCTACAACACGCTTCAGCGCTACGGCTCTGCGTCCGCCTTGGGTCTTCTCGTGGCACTGAGCTTGGTGCGTGAGTTGGGCCCCGTCGTGAGTGCACTTTTATTTGTTGGGCGCGCGGGCACTTCACTCACCGCAGAGATTGGGCTCATGAAAGCGGGAGAGCAGTTGAGTGCCATGGACATGATGGCGGTCGATCCCGTGCAACGTATTTTGGCGCCCAGGTTTTGGGCCGGCGTTATCGCCATGCCCATTTTGGCAGCGGTCTTCTCTGCCGTGGGCATTTTGGGGGGGTGGGTCGTTGGGGTGGTCATGATTGGCGTGGACCCAGGCTCCTTTTGGGGTCAGATGCAGTCCGGTGTGGATGTCTGGAAAGACGTTCTCAATGGAGTGATCAAGAGTATTGTCTTTGGTTTTACCGTTACCTTCATTGCCCTTTATCAAGGGTATATGGCATCTCCCACGCCCGAAGGGGTGTCCAGAGCCACCACACGCACGGTGGTCACCGCCTCGCTTTCAGTGCTGGGCCTGGATTTCATCTTGACGGCTTGGATGTTCAGTTTGTAGAGCTACAGTAAGTAGAGAAATAGAGGATCAACAAAAATGCAACGATCAAAAAATGATGTTTGGGTGGGCTTGTTCGTCCTCATCGGATTGGTGGCGATTTTGTTTTTGGCCCTGCAAGCGGCCAACTTGCTCAGTGTGAATTGGCAAAAAACTTACACAGTCTGGGCCAATTTTGACAACATTGGGGGGCTCAAGAAAAAGGCCGCCGTCAAGAGTGCCGGCGTGGTGGTGGGCCGCGTGGAGAGCATCACGTTTGATGACAAGGCGTTTCAAGCCCGAGTCGATTTGGCCTTGGATGAGCACTTTGTCTTCCCCAAGGACAGCTCTCTCAAAATCCTCACCAGTGGCCTCTTGGGTGAGCAGTACTTGGGGCTCGAGGCGGGGGCAGATGAACAAAA
>DAISKH010000182.1:0-5792 GCA_036821105.1 Limnohabitans sp. | reverse complement strand
CTCCAGCTTCTAGCTCACCAGGCGCAGAGCCCTCCACTTTGGCGACATCTTTACTCTCACCTTCACCCTCGGTGAACACTGGGGGCCTTCAAGCCAATGTGCCATGGGCTAACCCCGGGCAGAGTAAAAGTGCGGGAAGTCCTTTGGCCATGGGTGAGCCTGTGCCGTCTCTCAAGCCAATGTCGCGCGCTCAGGTGAGCGCCACCTCGGCATTGATCCCATCGGCTCCTTTGTCTGCCTTGTCTGCCTCGTCTGCCTTGGCCGCTTTGTCGCCGTTGTCATCTTTGTCACCGATTCCAGTCAACCCCAATTCCAATTCCAATTCCAATTCACTCCCAACGCTATCAACTCAGCACGCCTATGCGCGCAACAACTCCCCCTCAAGTCCCTTGCCTGGTGCTCAATTTGAAGCCCTCACGGGTCAAAACACTGTGGATTTGGCCAAAGAGGTGGAGGCGATCAACTCCAAAATGATGGTGGCCGATTTTGATGATCGCTCGGGCTCTCAGTCCTCTTCATCCAGCGTACGAGTAGCACCCAAGCTTACTGAATTAAACACGAAAGCCTTGTCCTTGGGTGAGAACACCACGGCCCGCTTGTCTGAGCTCAAGGACCGAAATGCTGAGCTGATGGCTTTGCAGGCTTTTACTCAAAAATCACCAAGTTCTGTCAAGACTCTCCCCACCGTTGAGCGTCCAAGAGACACACCAGAGAGTGCCTTACTCTCGGGAGCTCAAGGGCTTCAAGGCGTTTTGGGTTTGGGAGGTGAGGAGTTGCTTCGCCAGGCCATGAAAAGCGAGGAGGATCCATCAAGTTCAGCCACTTTGAGGTCAAGAGATGGTATTTTTTTAAAAGAAGCTACCTCACCATCCCCTCTCAAACCCGCACTGAGGTCTGCCGCCATCGAGAGTCCTCTTGCGATCTTGGAGGGCAGTGTGATCCCAGCCATTCTGGGGCGAGATGTGAACTCGGATTTGCCAGGAGTGATCACAGCCACCGTTGCCCAAACGGTGTATGACTCCGTGCATTCGCAAAGGGCTTTGATTTGTAAAGGATCCAAACTCATTGGACGCTACAGCAACGAGATCAGAGGCGGACAGTCACGGCTCTTATTTGCATTTACCCGTTTGATTCTCAATGATGGAAGGTCGTTTAATTTGGCTGGATTTGACGGCTCTGACGAGATGGGTGGGGCAGGCGCACAAGCCGATGTGAATAACCATTTCTTAAAACTTTATGGGGCATCCTTGGCCATTGGTGTTTTGTCTGACCGAGTGAGCAAACAAAATCTGTCCACCCAAGGGGTCTACACACAGCCCAGCGCCACAGGACAAATTTTTGTGCAAACCACCAAAGAGATCTTGCAACGCAATCAAGATTGGGCTCCCACATTGAGTGTTCAGCACGGGACTCGAATCAACGTAGAGGTGAGACGTGACCTGGTCTTTCCAGAGCGAGGTTTACCCTCATGCGCATGATCACGATGCCTTGCCACTCGAGCGGTCATGCTTTTAGGGGCGCGTTCTTGGCGTTCTGGGCTCTCTTGGCATCATGCTGTGGTGTTGGCACTGGACTGTCTTGGGCGGGGATGAATTCACTTGGCAAGGGCATGGAGGGGAGTTGGCTCACAGGCTTCAATTTCAAATACACCATCGTTGGGGTGGGGCAATACCAACCTAGCCAGGTTTTTGATGATGGTGTGAACACCTGGATTCAGTTTGAGGAGTTAAGGGCTCATCCGCTGGTGTTGGCCCAAAGAGAGCACACACCTTTGAGTTTTAAGCAAGAAGGGGATTTTGTGGTCATCTCTGGGGTGTATGAGCATCTCTTGCTACACGTATTGGATGAAGGTTTTGACATCATTAGAAATGAATTGGTGTCCAAAGACTCCTCTGGACTGGCTAGAGAAAAGACGTTTAGTGGGTCCACTCGATTGAATCGGCCTGAGGGCTCAACGGCAAATGATGCTGTGCCAAGTCTCACAACTGCATCTTCAAGATCGATGTCAGCCTCAGCATCCTCTATGCCTGTCGAACCTGGCTTCTTTCGGGATTTATCTCGATCCAATGTCAACCGCTTTGAGTCTCGACTCTCAAGCGTCGCACCCAACTCTCCAAGTCAACTCAGCACGGCAAACTCACGAGGCTTTGAGACGATGAACCCTTCCATCTCATCTTCGCCGATGCACTCCTATGCAGCCCCCGTCAGCGGAGACACATTGCACTATCTCGGTGAAGACGCTGAGCATCAAAGCCAAGATGAAAGTGCTGACTCACGACTTCAATTTCATGACCGCTACGTTATCGATTTTCTACCCAAGCAAAGTCACTTGGAAACCGTGGCCCTTAAGCGTGTGAGCTCATTGATAAAGACCCTTCCAAAGGCGGCGCAATTGTCGCTCTCATGCATAGGACAGACCTATAGCACTGGCCTGAACCTGTGGCAACGCAAAACCCCATCACTAGCGGAGTCAAGAACATCCTTGAAGTCCAGCACCAGTGAGACAAGTTTGTTTGCATTGCGTTGGGATTATCTTGCGGCCTTCATCTTCAAAGCTGGCTTTGCCAAGCACCAACTTCAGCCCAAACTCACAGATGCTGAATTCAATGCCTTTAGCCATGAGTCTTGTCTGAACTCAGTCATGCTGGAGTGGAGCCAACCCTCACTCTCTCAATCTTTAGCCTCGCCAAAGGTGATGTTGAGTGATGAAACGTTACTCAAAGCCCTTCAACGCTTGGGAGAGCGAGAGGGCTGGAGAGTGGTGGCCACCGATGCACCCAGTGTGCCCATCGTCAAAGAGGTCTTGTTGACTCAACTTAGCTTTGTCGATCTTGCAAAGGTGCTGATCACTTGGGCCAATCAGGCGGGCTTTGAGGTGAAGGGCGTGACTCACGAGGGGCACGTATTGCTACTCTCTAAAGGAGAGGGGCTTGAGTAAACGTTTGATCTTTCTCGTCCTCAGCCAGTGCAGTGTCGGGCTGTTTTCTAGTGGTGCGATGGGGCGTGAATCTCAAGATGCCCCCCGTAGCTTTATCGGTGAGTATCAGCCGAAAAATCATTCCATGATTCAAACCACAACTCAAAATAAACCTAGTACTCAAACCAGTGCCGCCAACAATCCCTTTGGGGCTATATCGACCGAGCTCAACCCTGCATCAAAGCTTAACCTTGCACCAGAGATTGGCCGCCATGAGACCTTGGGTCCCTTCGCCACAAAGGAGAGTGAAATCCACTCAGCTTCAGTGCAAAGCGCTCCTGAGCCAAGCCTTTTAGATCAAATGAAGCGCCATGTATTGACAGAACAAACCATCCACCAAGGAGATTTGCTTCACCTGGCATTAGAGGCACTGGCCGGCTCAGCAGGGTGGACCTTCATTTGGTATCCCAATGTAAGTTGGCGAGCTGTGGCGGACATTGACCTGCGTGCCTATTCGGCGCCAGTGACCGCAGTCATTGAGCTTGTTCGAGTCATGCGCCAAGAAGGAAAACCCATTCAGTTGCGCATCTCTCAAGTCAATCATGTGATGGAAGTCCTCTCCACGGAGGTGCTGCATGATTAGTCATCTTTCACCCGCTACTGATAATGACAAAGAGCCATTTGGGTTGAGCGCCAAGACAGGGCCCAAAAAGCGCAAGAAATACACCCAGTTGTTGATCGCAATTAGTTCGGTTTGCTTGTCTGCATGCTCTAGTTTTCCTGGCGAGCAAGCCGTGAACGCTCGCTCCGGCCAGGCTCAATCATTGATGAAAGACTTCACCGATCGAGCCGTGAGCGCAGACTTGATTCAAAACGATGCGCCCCGAGTGAGTGGAGAGGAAGTGAAGCTGAAAACATCTTCACTTCCTAGGGTGTTTTCTGAGCCGATCAGCTACCGTACCCAAGGCAATCAAAGCTTCATGGATGTTTTGGAGAACCTGTCTGGGTTGCTCGGTATTGCATTGAGCGCCAATGAATTGGGTGTTTTGCCGTTGGCGTCCAACAGTTTATCGGCGCAAAGCTCGGTGCTACCAATAAGCTTCGGGGTTGGTCAATCTCCCAATGCATTGGGACGCACGACGCCCTTCGCTTCGTCTTCTTCATCGAGTTGGCTCGATCTCTTGGCGAGTACACCGCTGAACCTGAACTACCACGGTAGTGCTAAAGGCTTGATGGATGATTTGGCAAGGAGGATCAGTGCCTCGTGGCGCTTTAATAGCAGCACGCAAAGTGTTGAGTTTTATCGATACGAAACCAAAACTGTCTCATTGGCGTTGCCCCCAGGTGCGAAAAGGATCAGTGCAGGAATCTCCTTGAGCGGGGTCTCAGGGGGTGCGAGCGCTACGGTGGGGAGCGCGGGTGCGTCCTCCAGCGCAGGCTCGGCGGGCAATGTGTCGGTCTCCCAAACACTCAATATCAATCCATGGATCTCCATCATGCAAGGTATTCAAAGCATTTTGAATGAGTCCTCGCTGGGTGTGGCCCCTCAAAGTGCTTTTACAAGTGGTGCAAATGCCGCGAACACTTTAGGGAGCACATCCTCGGGCGCAGTCTTAGGCTCGGGAGCGGGTTTAAGTACTGGGTTAGGAGGTGTGGGTGGAGTAGGTGGAGTGGGTGGTGTAGGGGGATCGGCAATTGGAAACTCCTCTGCTCAAGCCTTGACAGCGATTGCGCTCAGTGGAGAGGCCATTGCCAACCCTGAGTTGGGGTTGATCACCATCACTGCAAAGCCTGCAACGTTGCTGCGCATAGAGCGTTATGTGAGTGCAATCAATGAGCGCTTTGCTCACAACGTTTTGATCGATGTCAAGATCTTCAGTGTCTCCTTGGATGAACAGCATTCGTTGGGGTTTGGGCTTAATTTGCTCTATAAACCCTTGAGTGCTTTGGGAGCCACAATTAGCACACCCTCTCCATTACAAGCAGGTGCGGACACGCCTGGGGTCCTCACGTTTTCTGCGCCCAATGCGAGCGCTCGCTTTAGTGGCTCAAACGTGGTGGCCCAAGCGCTGAGTCAATTTGGCAAAGTTTCTTTGCAAAAACAAGGCCAAGTCTTGGCGGTCAATGGACAGCCTTCACCGATTCAAGTGGCCAATGAAATCACTTATGTCACGTCAAGCACCACCACCACGGCGGCCAATGTGGGCACCTCTGTCACGCAAAACACAGGCACCTTGGTCGTGGGCTTCACGGCCAACTTTATTCCACTCATCTTGGGGGACAACAGAATTTTGTTGTCCTATCAAATGCAAATCTCCTCATTGGCAAGTCCCTTGACGCCCAATGCGCAAGGCATCCAAACCCCCAATATTGCGTCCCAGTCTCTCCAACAACAAGCTTTCTTGAACGATGGCCAAGCCATTGTGCTATTTGGTTTTGATGAGCAAAGCGATGGGCTGAGTCAGGCCTTGAGTTGGGGAGGGGCGTCGATTGCTAGCAACAAAGCACGCCAAATGGTGGTGATTGTGGTGGAGGTCAATGCGGGGTTCAAACATGCGTGATCGGTTTTGTTTTATCGCTCTTTCTCAGATCTGCACCTCAGTTCGTGACTGGAGAGGGGGTAAATTGATCTTCGTCAGTGCGGTGCTTGGATGTGTGCAAGCCGTTTACGCCCCAAGACCAGCTCAAGCAGCTCAATCTGCACAATCAGCTCAAATAGCTCAAAAAGTTCAAGCTTCTCTGGCATCGCAAGGACTCAACTTCGAAGATCAAAAAGCCATCATGGACGCGCAAATTGAGTTGCTCCATAAAGAGGCTGAGCTGCACAACGCCTTACGACAAGTGCATCAGGCACCGAGCCTGAGCCTTCCCCAAA
>DAISKH010000181.1:4608-5865 GCA_036821105.1 Limnohabitans sp. | reverse complement strand
CCTCCAAAGAGTCGCAAGCGCAAAACACCATCGCACTCAGCATTAACGAAAAGGGCAACGCCCAAGATCCTCAACTGTATGCCAAGCGCAGTGAACCCGCAGGCGTGGAGGGTTTAAAAGATGAAACACCCAAGAATTCCAACTCCCCCGCCGCGCCTTCCCTTCCCGCACAAGGGCATTATGGGCCTGGACCTGAGTTTTTGGTGACCTTGAGTGATGGTCAAATACTTCACGTTCACTTGCCCCATAACCCCAGAAGAAATCACTTTTTTGAGCCCTTGAGTTTCTTTTGGTTACTCACCTGGGTGGCCATCGCAGTGGCTTTGGCCACTTACCCCATTGTGCGTCGACTCACCCGCCGCTTGGAGGCCTTGCAGTCCGGTGTCGAGGAATGGGGAGAGGGCAACTTGTCCGCTCGAGTGACACAAACGGGGGAGG
This sequence comes from Limnohabitans sp., assembly GCA_036821105.1. Taxonomy (GTDB): domain Bacteria; phylum Pseudomonadota; class Gammaproteobacteria; order Burkholderiales; family Burkholderiaceae_C; genus Limnohabitans. The sequence continues at coordinate 5,427 of DAISKH010000181.1, read as the reverse complement.
ACGAAATTGGTTTTCTCGCACAGCGCTTTAACCACGCCGCGGCCCAAATCGAGGCCTTGGTCTTGTCCCACAAAACCTTGCTGGCCAATGCTTCACACGAGTTAAGAACACCACTGACTCGGATTCGAATGAGCTTGGAGCTGATGCCCGACACACAAGACCCGACGCGACTAACTGAGATCAAACAAAATATTGCTGAATTGGACCAACTGATCGATGAGATTTTGCTAGCGTCTCGTCTTGACGCCAAGGCCGTTGATTTGGGTGCCATTGAGGAGATTGATTTGACCGGCTTGGCCAGCGAAGAGTGCTCTCGTGCGGGGGTTGAATTGGAGCTTGGAGCCAACCCCAAGTCCATCGAAGTGATGGGTGTCCCCAGGCTTTTGCGACGCTTACTGCGCAATTTGATCGATAACGCTGTGCGCCATGGGGGAGGGTTGGCTGGGGTGGTGGTGACGCTGGAGCAACTTCACTCCTCCCAAGTGCGCATCACCGTGGCCGACCGTGGCCCAGGGGTACCGGAGACACAACGAGACCGGATTTTTGAGCCATTTTTTCGCTTGGCAAGTCAACACGACAACGATAAAGGGGCGGGCTTGGGTTTGTCTCTCGTTCAGTCCATTGCCAAACGCCATCTAGGCGAAGTCCACCATGAGCCACGTGCCGGGGGGGGAAGCCTTTTTGTGGTGAGCTTACCCAGCCGTTGAGCAATGATTGCGAGGGCGATCCCTCAACGTTAAGTGATCCTTAAGGGATCCTTAAGGGATCGTTAGGTGCACATTGGCTAAACGATGTCTAAACGTTGTCTGAATGTTTGGG
>DAISKH010000181.1:0-4508 GCA_036821105.1 Limnohabitans sp. | reverse complement strand
GTTTGGGCTGAACCCTTAGGATTGAGCCTCTAGAAATTTGTGCTCGCATGCTCTGGTTTTAGGGCGTGTCCCAAGACTTCACCCAAGGGAGTACTCGCTCCACCCCGAGGTCATTCATGCAACGAAAATGACCCAATGGACACTCTCTCTTAAAACAAGGGGCACAACTCAAATCTGCTCCATAGTCACTTTGTGTTTTAAGCCAGATCATGGTCGCCTTGTCACTCAAGGCTGGGGTGTGCAAAGGACTGGAGGACCCAAACAATGCCACTTGAGGCACACCCAATGCTGCAGCCACGTGCATCAAGCCTGAGTCGTTGGAGACCACACCCCGCGCACTCGCAATCAAACCCATGGCTTGGATCAAAGTGGTCCTCCCCGTGAGGTCAACCACTCGACCTTGACCCAAGCCTTTCGTGTCCTCAGACAGTCCTTGCAAAATCTCTTGTGCAATGACCCTGTCTTTGTCCGAGCCCAAGAGGACCACTGGCGTTTGAAGGGACCCACACAACAAAGATGCGTAACGACTGGGCCAACGCTTGGCAACCCCATATTCAGCGCCTGGCGCCAGTACGATAAAGCCTTGAGCTTTAAGTTCGTGGGTGGTCAAGGCCGAAAGAATCACCTCGCTCTTTAACTCCAATTTGGGAATCAATGGAAATTGGCCAGTGAGTGGGTCTTGCGCCAAGGAGGCGTAAAAGGACACCATGCTTGCACGCTCTTGTTGATCTTTAGGGTTGTGCGGATTGGCCAATGAGTGAGTGAGCAAACTGCGTCTCATCTCGCCGACATAGCCCACCCGCACTTGAACGTTCGCCCAAAACGCCAACAATGCACTTTTAAAGGAGTTGGGACACACATAGGCTCGCTCAAATTGACCTCGAAGGTCACGAGCCCAACGCCAACGTTTGAGTAACTCAGGTGCACCGCGCTTAAAGGGCAACACCATTACACGCTCACACTCTGGCATGGCCTCATAAATGGGGGCCACCCACGGCATGGCGGCCACTGTGACACGCTCTCCCCGAGATTGGAGTCGCGCCATCAACGGTTGGGTCATGACAGCATCCCCAATCCATTGAGGAGCGATCAGTAAGCTTCGTGTCATGTCAATCGAGGGAGGGTGACGGGCTGATTGCCCGTATAGCGAGGTCCAAAACCAAAACTTGAACTAAAAACAAGCCCAAGACAATGGACCAATCGACAATGGACCAAGTGCCAATGACTAAGGATCAACGTCTCAAGCCTTGGCGCTATCAGATGCCACAGGGTGATGAGCGGCGGTGTTGAGGACATAACGCGTTCCGCAATAGGCACATCGCGCCTCACCGGTGGTCAAAACGTCCAGAAACACCTTGGGGTGATGGTTCCAAATGGGCATGTTGGCCAAGGGGCTAGGACAAAACACGCCACCATGGGAATTCAAATCCTTCTCAAGCACCAAGATATCGGGGGATGCAGTCACGGTAACCTCCAGAAAGAATCGTTGTCGTCCAAGCCGTCAATACTGGCTGGCCTTATACCAAGGTGAGCCAGTGGGCGTATTTTGGATTTTTACCGTTCACGATATCAAAAAAGGCCGATTGCACTTTTTCTGTGATGGGCCCACGCGCGCCCTGTCCGATCTGAATACGATCGAGCTCGCGAATAGGAGTAACTTCGGCAGCTGTACCTGTAAAGAAAGCTTCATCACAAATATAGACTTCATCGCGGGTGATGCGTTTTTGGACCACTTGGAGTCCCAAATCTTCAGCAATGTGCAGTACTGTATTTCTGGTGATACCGTTCAAAGCACCCGCTGACAAATCAGGCGTGTAGATCACACCATCTTTGATTACAAAAATATTCTCACCTGCACCCTCAGAAACAAAACCACTGGGGTCCAAGAGGAGCGCCTCGTCATAGCCATCTTCGACAGCTTCCATATTGGCCAAAATGGAGTTGGTGTAATTGCTCACCGCCTTGGCCTGGGTCATGGTGATGTTGACATGGTGACGTGTGTAGCTCGAGGTCTTCACACGAATGCCTTTGGCAAGACCCTCTTCTCCCAAGTAGGCTCCCCACGACCAAGCCGCCACCATGGCGTGAATGGTGTTGCCTTTGGGGGAGACGCCCAGTTTTTGTGAACCAATCCACGCCAACGGGCGGATGTAACAACTCTTCAAATCATTCTCGCGCACCACGCTCAAGTGAGCCTGATTGATCTCTTCTTGGGTAAAAGGGATTGCCATGCGCAAGATTTTTGCGCTATTAAAAAGTCGCTTGGTGTGTTCTTGTAATCGAAACACCGCTGTGCCCTTGGGAGTCGGGTAGGCCCTTACACCTTCAAAGGCACCACAGCCATAGTGCAAGGTGTGGGTGAGCACGTGGATTTTGGCATCACGCCAATCCACCATATGGCCATCCATCCAAATTTTGCCATCGCGGTCGTCCATTGAAGGGGGTAAAGTGCTCATGCTGTGCTCGGTTTTGGTTGATTAAACGGTCAATGGCCAAAGAGAATTGTCACTGACAATTCGTTAATTCTAACCATGAATCATGAATGGGGCTGGTAATTCGACATTCTGGGCGCGAGAGAAAGGGCGGGCCCATGGCTCAAGGGAGAGGAGAGGTCACAGACGCGCTCATCTTGCCAAATATTCACATTAAAAGCTTATTCAAGTTGAACGCTTGCTTTCAATGAGACAGGGGTTGAGCGCTTGCGTCGGAAGAAACTTGGAGCGTTTGGTCATCCTCGGATTGGGGTCGGGTCAAGGACCAGGCCTTCAAACGCCCCCCCTCGAACTCGCAACGCACAAAACTGTTTTGTGCATCCCTCCAAATGAACACCTCCTTGACCGCACCCCCCAAGCTTGCGGTAAGGGGCTTGAGTTGCGCTTGAGCAGGGGTTAGCATCCCTGCACCCAAGCCTTGATCTTCTGGGCCTGAAGGCCCTGTCCCTTGAGGCTCCAATTCAGTCGCCTCAACGGCTCCCAAACTCTTGGTAAGCGCAATCACCTTGATCAAAGGCATGTTGGACTTGAGTTTGACATGGAGCATGACTGCACTGTCAACGTGTCCAATCGGGCGAAGGGAGGCTTGTTTAAAGATATGCATGAGCCGAGTGTAATGAAGGAGCAACCACATCACCATGGCGGTCACCGTCATGGCTAGACCCATCCAACTCCAGCTCATGTAGGCCCACATCAATAGAGCCAGTGAGGCAAGTGGGACTGCGATGTTTTGAAAAAGCGTTGACAAATTAATTCTCGTTTCTGTTGGAAGCATTTAAAGCCGGTTTTGCCCAGCGTCTTAAAGCTTTAAGGAATAGGACTCTAAAAATTGATTTTAATGGCCATCAAAGTACCCCCTTGACTCACCTCAGCTTGGCATGAGCGCGCAAATTAACTGTCGGCCAGGACCTACACTCGAAGACTTTGGAGGCTAGTTTTGTTGGTGCTCTCGCACCCAAGACATGGCCTCCTCTACACGGTCAACGGCCGTGATTTGTATCCCCTCGATCACGCCTTTGGGGGCATTGGCCTTGGGGATGAGGGCATGGGTGAAACCCAGTTTGGCAGCCTCCCTAAGCCTCTCTTGACCCCTCGGTGCAGGCCTCACTTCCCCAGCCAAGCCCACTTCACCAAAGGAGATCAAACCTCTAGGGAGGGGTTTGCCACGTAAACTGCTGTGAATCGAGAGTAAAACCGCCAAGTCGGCAGCGGGCTCACTGATGCGAACCCCGCCCACCGCGTTCACAAACACATCTTGGTCCATACACGACACCCCTGCATGGCGATGAAGGACAGCCAAGAGCATGGCCAAGCGATCGCGCTCTAAGCCCACTGACAGTCTCCTCGGGTTGGGTCCTCCCGAATCCACCAGGGCTTGAATTTCGACCAACAAGGGTCGACTGCCCTCCAGCGTCACCAGCACACAACTGCCCGCAACGGGTTCAGGGTGTTGGCTCAAAAAGATAGCACTCGGGTTGCTCACACCTTTGAGGCCTTTTTCAGTCATCGCAAAAACACCAATTTCGTTGACTGCACCGAATCGATTTTTGATGGCCCGCACCAGGCGAAAACTCGAGTGCGTGTCACCTTCAAAATAAAGCACCGTGTCCACCATGTGCTCGAGCACTCTCGGACCGGCTAAAGCTCCCTCCTTGGTCACATGGCCCACCAAAATGATGGTGATTCCGCGTGCTTTGGCCAGTCTGGTGAGGTGTGCAGCGCACTCTCTGACTTGCGAGACCGAGCCCGGTGCGCTTGATAGCAGGTCGGAGTACACCGTCTGGATAGAGTCGATCACAGCGACTCGGTGGTGACTCGACTCCAAGGCCGACACCATGCGCTCGAGTTGGGTCTCGGCCATGACTAGCACGGGACTTGCCACCAGTCCCAAACGCTTGGCGCGAAGCGCCACCTGCGGTCCAGACTCCTCGCCCGTCACATAAAGAGCAGGGGTCTCGTTTCGTGCCAAGTGATCAAGCGCTTGGAGTAAAAGGGTTGATTTGCCAATGCCTGGGT
>DAISKH010000180.1:3516-5943 GCA_036821105.1 Limnohabitans sp. | reverse complement strand
CTTATAGTACTCTATTAATTGGATGCATCAGATATTGTTGAGGGAGTGAAAAGATGTGGATAGAACCTCCAACTTCCCCACTACAACCCACTACAGCAACTCGCACCGAGGTGAATTAGGCGCATAGTTTGAAGAGTTTTTATGCCTTCAATTTGGTCGAGTCTCATTTTTTTTGAAATCTGATTCATTAAAGATTTACATTCAAATCAACAAAACTTTTTAGAAAAACCATATAAATCGCATTTTTTTCAAAATAATCACCAAAAAGGACTAAAATTCAATTAGGCCTTCAATTATTGATGGGCCAGATCGCTACACCTTTTAAGTCTGCTTCTTACAGCGTTTCATTTATTTACTCCTTGTTCCTTCATTCCTAGTATTCACGGTTCGGTTAAACACTGGGGCTTATGGCGCTTGAGTGGCTCACGGGTGGGCTTTTTCAACACTTCAATTTTTACTTTTACACACAGCGAATATGAAACGAGACGCTCCTATGAATCAATCGACACGTTTTGAACAAAACCAAGCCAATGCCTCTTGCATGGCCCTGATCGACGCGCGCTACATCGCCTGGCTATTGGGTCAAATCAATGAGCCCATGGGTGACGGCGGCGTGAACCGCCATGCACTAAGCCATGTGCTGAGTTCTCTCTTAATTCAAAACGGCTTGATGATGGAGGTCAACCGCGTTTACTGGTATGCCGACAAACACGATGGGCAGTATCCCCCAGATCAAATTCACCGAAGCGTCGTTCCACACTCAGTGGATGGCGGTATTTCCCTCTTTCACAGCATCAGCCATGATCTTCGATTGATCACCGAGCGACGCGCTTGCCAACACCTCTTTATCGCCAGTGACGATGAAAGACTCCTAAGTCTCGTGGATGACGCCCAATTGAGTGGCATTGCTGTTCACCTCTTGACCGATGAGTCAGTGCGCCAAATGGACCAATTGGCCAAGGAAGATCCAGGTTGGGTGCGTTTACTCTCACAAGCCGACCGACGCATCATCCTTCATGCCCAAGCCGCCCGCGACTTGACCCAAGGCCATGGCAAAGGACACGGCAATGCCGCTAACGCTGGCAATGGCTCCACCCCTGCAGCAGCACCCGTGGACTTGGAGGCCATTCGTCCCAAGTTCGAAGAGGTCGTCAAAACCTGGTGGTCTGAAGAACCCGAGGACCTCAGGGAAGACTTGAGAGAAGAGCTTCAAGCCAGCCGTGGCATTCCCCAAGAGATTGACCGCCATCTCCTCTTGCAGGTGAGAAAAACCTTGGAGAGAACGTTGAGTTTTCCTGAGAAAAAAGTACTCCGTGAGCTCATTCGCAATACGGTCTTGGAAGTCGAAGAGAAGTGACAATCCTCGTTACGGGTTGCGCCGGTTTCATTGGCAGCAATTTTGTCCACACTTGGCTTGAAGGCTCCCAAGAGCCCATTGTCAATGTGGACAAACTCACCTATGCCGGCAACCTCTCCAATCTAGAGTCTGTGCTAGGGGACGCTCGCCACACCTTTGTGCAAGGCGACATTACTGACCGGTCACTCCTAGACAAATTGTTGGCCCTGCACCAACCCAGAGCCATCATCAATTTCGCCGCCGAGTCCCATGTGGACCGCTCGATTCACTCTCCCATTGAGTTCTTACAAACCAATGTCATGGGGACCTTTCACTTGCTTGAAGCCGCCAGGGACTACTGGAATGGTCAAGGCCAACCGCAAGACTTCAGGTTTTTGCACATCAGCACCGACGAAGTGTTTGGCTCCTTGGCACCGCATGAGCCGGGTTTTGCAGAGACGCATGTCTATGAGCCCAATAGCCCCTACTCGGCCAGCAAGGCATCGGCAGATCATTTGATCCGGGCTTGGCACCACACCTATGGCCTCCCCGTTCTCACCACCAATTGCTCCAACAATTACGGGCCTTTTCATTTCCCTGAAAAGCTCATCCCATTGGTGATCCACAATGCCTTGTCCGGAAAGCCCTTGCCTATTTATGGCGACGGTCAACAAATCCGAGATTGGCTTTATGTGAGAGATCACTGCTTGGCCATTGCCTGTGTCCTAGAGAAGGGTGTTGTGGGAGAAACCTATAACGTGGGCGGCAACAACGAGAAAACCAATTTGGAAGTGGTGCAAACCATTTGCGCCACTTTGGACCAATTAAGACCCCTGTCCAATGGCAAGTCCTATCGCGATCAAATCACGTTTGTGAAAGACCGCCCCGGGCACGATCGCCGTTACGCCATTGATGCGCGAAAGATCAAGAGCGATTTGGGTTGGGTTCCACAAGAGTCCTTCGAGAGTGGCATCCTCAAAACCATCACTTGGTATCTCGACCATCCCGAATGGGTGGCCTCGATCACATCGGGTGCTTACCGCGACTGGGTTCAGCAGCAGTACAGCGCCAAGACGGGACAGGCTTGAGGC
>DAISKH010000180.1:0-3416 GCA_036821105.1 Limnohabitans sp. | reverse complement strand
TACTCGGCTTGAGTCACTGTCTCCTCACATCATCCTCAATGCCAGTGCCTATACCGCGGTTGATTTGGCCGAAGACCACGAGCATGAAGCGTTTCAAATCAACGCTGAGTTGCCCAAGTGTTTAGCCCAATTCGCCGCCAAGACCCAAGCGGTCTTGGTGCACTACTCCACTGATTTTGTGTTCGATGGGCAGAAAAAAACACCCTATGTCGAGACCGATGCTACCGCACCATTGAGTGCCTATGGTCGCAGCAAACTGGCTGGCGAAATGGCCATTCAGGCTAGCCACATCCAGCATTTGATCTTCAGGACTGGCTGGCTCATGGGTGCCAAGGGTCAAAACTTTTTGAAGACGATGCTACGGCTTGGCGCTGATCGTGAAACTCTGAATGTAGTGGCCGATCAGTGGGGAGCCCCTACCCCGGCTTCATGGTTGGCCCAGATGAGCCTGGATGCACTGGCGCAGTGCTTGAAGGATAAAAACAAAGCCCCCTGGGGCCTTTATCACGCAAGCAGTCAAGGCCAAACCACTTGGCATGGCTATGCAGAATTGATATTTGACAAAGCCCGGGAATTGGGTTTTGCCTTGAGCGTGAAACATGGATCAGTCCACGGTATCCGCACTGATCAATACCCGATGAAGGCCACAAGACCGCCCTATAGTGTGCTTAGCACTGAGAAGCTGCAAGCTGAGTTCAATGTCAAACCTCCTCTTTGGGACCAAGCGGTTCTCAGTGTCTTGAAAGAGCTTCAGACACTCGGGTAAAAATAGTGCGAAGTTAAATAAACTTCAACGTCAACTCTCCCTCGCTTGTGCACCGACTCTGATGACAAGTGCTGATTACGACACATCAATCAATTATGTTTTCACTTTTTTTCATGGGTGGCGACAAACTCATAGCTTGTGCTTCTCCCGCCCGAAGTGGATTTCTTCAATACCCCTAAGGCCACCAATTCGTTGATATCTCGAAGGGCAGTGTCATGCGAACATTTGCCGATCGCTCCCCATTTGCTTGCGGTCAATTTGCCCTCAAATCCATCCAACAATCTGTTGAGCAATTTCACTTGCCTGGCATTGAATACCACTGCATGGTGGTGCTGCCAAAAATGAGCTTTGGCAAGTACAGCATCCAAGCTCAGCTCTGCTTGGGTGAGAGCCCGCTCCAATGTCCCCAAAAACCAAACAAGCCACGACGTGACATCCATGCCTCCTTTTTGGCTCGACTCTAAGATGGCGTAATAGGTCTGGCGTTCTCTCTCGATTTGACTACTCAAACTATAAAAGCGTTGCGGACAACCATCAGCACGCGACAAAAAAAGATCTCCCAATGCGCGAGATATTCGGCCGTTGCCATCGTCAAAAGGATGGAGCGTGACCAACCAAAAATGCGCCAACCCTGCTTTGATCAATGCAGGCGCATCGGTTGAGCTATTGGCCCACTGCAAAAACAGATTCATCTCAAACTCCAACTGCTCAGCTGGGGGTGCTTGATAATGCACATGCTCTCGCCCCATAGGACCAGAGACCACTTGCATGGGACCGAACTCGTCACGGCGCCATGAACCCGCGGTGATACGCTTGAGTCCCGAGAAGCCAGTTGGAAACAATGATGCGTGCCAACCCCAAAGACGCTCTTGAGTGATGAGGTCTTGGCAATTGACACTGGCATCCATCACCACCTCAACCATTCCCTCCACCTCTCGGTCAACAGGGGACATTGCACCAATATCAACACCTAATTTACGCGCAATGGATGAACGCACTGATTGCACGTTGAGATGTTCACCTTCAATTTCGCTGGTTTTAATCACATCGTGACTCAGTGCCAAGAAGCTCGCTTGATCACGCTGTGCTAGCCCAACATCGGCCAAACGACCCAGCAAGTGGCCTTGTGCACGGCTGGCACGTGCGAGTGGCTCGCTCAAGTCGGCTAAGTCAAATCGCCAATTCGGCCAATCTTCAGATTGCCAGATGTAGAGTTTTTCTTCGCTTTTCATGCGTAGATCATAAGGTCATCTGCGAATAAAATCAAATCATTCGCCTTATATTTTGCGTAGATTAATTTTTTTGCTGCAACGTATTTATTCATAACCAACCAATATCATCAAACTTATCTCTCGAAGTTCGCTCAAGATATTGGCCAACTGGATCTAAAATCAACCAATTAAAAATAATGAAAAGGTCGGTGAGATGAACCGAAAAGGCATGATTTTGGCGGGTGGTTCAGGCACCAGACTCTATCCCGCGACCCGAGCAGTCTCCAAGCAACTGCTCCCCGTCTACGACAAACCCATGGTTTATTACCCGCTGAGCACTTTGATGCTGAGCGGTATTCGCGAGGTGCTCATCATCTCAACACCGAGCGATACACCCAGGTTTCAAGAGCTCTTGGGTGACGGCTCGCAGTGGGGCATGGAGTTGCAATACGCCGTTCAAGCCTCCCCCGATGGGCTCGCTCAGTCTTACTTGATCGGTAAAAGCTTCATTGGTCATGACAACAGCGCCTTGGTGCTCGGGGACAACATCTTTTATGGTCACGATTTGGTCAAGCAACTCGCCAGTGCCAATGCACGAACAAGTGGCGCCACCGTCTTTGCCTACCATGTGCACGATCCTGAGCGTTATGGTGTGGTGGACTTTGATGCCCACCAAAAGGCTCTCACCATCGAGGAAAAACCCAAAGCTCCCAAATCGAACTACGCGGTCACTGGACTTTATTTCTACGATGGCGAAGCCTGTGAAATGGCCACCCACATCAAACCCTCTCACCGAGGTGAACTAGAAATCACGGATTTGAACAGGATGTACTTGGAGAGCGGACGCTTAAATGTCGAAGTGTTGGGACGTGGCTTCGCTTGGCTCGATACGGGTACACACGACAGCCTACTCGAAGCCTCGAGCTTTATTGCAACCCTTCAAAAACGCCAAGGCCTCATGGTCTCCTGCCCCGAGGAAATTGCGTTTTCACAAGGCTGGATCAATAAGAGTGATCTTGAAAAGCTGGCACTACCTCTTGCTAAAAATGGCTACGGTCAATACCTGTTGAGCTTACTGTCACACAGTTAAATTCCAATCACACTTACAACTCATCAGGCTAATTGATCGACGCCATCCCTTCAATCCCTCCAATTAGCGTAACCTATCAACCCATGGCCTACACCGTCACGCAAACACCCCTAGAAGGAGTTTTACTGCTCCAGCCCAAAGTTTTTGGAGACGAGCGAGGCTTTTTTTTCGAGAGCTTTAATCAAGCCGATTTCGAAGTAGCCTGCGGGGTAAACCACACCTTTGTCCAAGACAACCACTCCCGATCAAGCCAAGGCGTGCTCAGAGGTCTTCACTACCAAGACCCAAATCCCCAAGGCAAATTGGTGCGTGTGATCAGTGGTGAGGTTTACGATGTCGCAGTAGATTT
>DAISKH010000179.1:0-5964 GCA_036821105.1 Limnohabitans sp. | reverse complement strand
GCGCAATGACCTCATCCTTGATCTGTCCCTCAATCTCAGGGGTGATGGGACGACCTGAGCGCTCGAGTTGCTGAGCCAAAGCTTGAACACGACTCTTGGGGACAGCTTTGCCGTTAACAATGGCAATGTTTTGTGCCAAAGCACCGGTTGCGAACGAGCCCAGTGTCAGGGTCAAGGCCAGAGATAGAAAATGATTTTTCATGAATTACTCTTGATTAAAACAATACAAACGAGGGGAAAAAAGGCAACCAATCTTGTTGAGATGGTGTCAAGCAAGGCGGGGGGGTCTTGGCTCAAAGAAACACACGCGGTACTCGAAACACATGCATTCTAGACCATGCCTGTGACACTGGCGAGGAAGCAGTCGATATTTACATTCAAAGAACCCGATTTGACGGGGACAAATAGCCCCTTTGCTCTCTCAATCATGGCCTCTCAATCCAAAATCTCGATGGCCAAAGCATGGAGGCCTTGATTCATCAAGTCCTGCAGGGGTGCATAAATTTCGCGGTGTCTTTGAACGCGAGTCTTCCCCGACAAAATAGCCGCCGGTAGTCGCACTCGAAAATGCGTACCCGTCAACGAGCCATTGGACCCCATGTGCCCAGCATGTGCTGCACTTTCATCGAAGACCTCAATATCCATACTGTTAAAGGCATTGTGAAGACGACTTTGGATCAGTTGTGCAGTGATGGGCATGCCTCTAAGGTCCTTTTGGGTGTTCGTGAGCAGTTGAACTGCCTGGATTTGCAATTTGACCCTTCATTTCAGAAGATAACTGTGGGTCTAGGTTGGTGTGCGACGAGTCCTGCTCCTCTGGGGGTGAGATGGCCTTGGAGCTTAAATAGATCGCTTGCAAAACCACAAAAACAAACATCAAGCCCATTCCACCAAAGAGCTTGAAATTCACCCAAGTGTTGGTGTCAAAGTTATAGGCAACCCACAAATTGAGTCCAGCCATCATCAAAAAGAAAGCTCCCCATGCGTGAACCAAGACCTGCCAAACCTGTTCCGGGACTTGAATTTGTTCAGACATCAAGGTTTTAAGGAAGTTTTTGCCAAATCCAAAATGCCCAACCCATAAAGCCAAGGCCATGACCACATAGAGAACACTGGGTTTGAATTTGATGAAGGTCTCGTCGTGAAGAAGTAAGGTGGCTCCCCCAAACACACTGATGAGCCCCAAGCTGATCCATTGCATCATCTCAACACGCCCGAATTTGACTCTGAGCCAAATAATTTGTAGGACAGTTGCACCAATGGCCACCGCGGTGGCGGTGAAGACATCAAAAAACTTAAAAACAATAAAAAATAAGACGACAGGAAAGAAGTCCAGAAATAGCTTCATTCGGGAGCCTTGTCGTGCTTACCTTCTTTGGGGTCCTTGAAATCCAAGGAGGCAGAATTCATGCAATACCTGAGTCCAGTGGGCGCAGGACCGTCCTCAAAAACATGACCCAAATGGGCTTCACACTGCGCACACACGGTCTCCACACGGCGCATGCCGTGACTGGTATCCACCAACTCCTTGATGGCGTCATTGTGAGCGGCCTGGAAAAAACTCGGCCAGCCACAACCCGCATCAAATTTAGTGCTTGAATCAAAGAGCAATGCACCGCAGCAGATGCAGTGGTATTTACCGTCTTTCCAATGCTGCTCATAGCGCCCTGTGTAAGGACGCTCGGTGGCCGCGTGCCGAGTCACCTCAAAAGCAACCGCCTCAGCGCCTTTTTGCTCGAGGAGTGCTTTCCATTCCAAGTCTGATTTTTGAATTTTCATGATGAACAACTGATTTCGATGGATTGTGCCCAAGCGGGCGGATGGTCTGCATAAGCCTCAAACTCTGGGTTTTCGTCGTAGGGCTTACTTAAAAGGGTTAAAAGTCGATCAACTTCTTGAAAGTCGCCGGATTTGGCTTGTCGAATGGCAATTTCACAAAGATGATTTCTCAGCACAAATTTGGGGTTGGTTTGAAGCATTGTTGTTGCACTGGCAGTCAAGTCTTGACTTTGCAAAGCATTTAAATATCTTTTCAACCACTCATCAAACTGAGAGGGCTCAAGAAACAAGTCTCGAGTCCTGTCAAAACTGGACTCTCCACGAGTTGCAAACTCACTCACTCCCAGACTTAAATGGCGCCAAAAAATGCTGAAATCCACCTGGGTTTTGGCCATGCACTCAAGTATAGCCTCAGCCAGTTCTGTGGCCGAGGGAATTACCGGTCGAGAGCTTTCGATTGAATTGAGCATCTCTAAGGATGGATGCCCCAACGAACCGCTGATTAAGCCCAGTTTTTTCGCATACATGGCCTCCATCGCTTGGGGCAGGTGAGTTTTATAGCTCTCCAAAGCAGCCACAGTTGCCTCAGAGTCTTCTATCAAAGGCATCAATGCTTGTCCAAGACAAAAGAGATTCCAATAGGCCACCTTGGGTTGTCGAGCATAGGCGTATCGCCCCTCTTGATCGGTATGGTTACAGATGTGCATGGGATTAAAACCATCCATGAACTGAAACGGGCCATAGTCCAAGGTCAACCCCAAAATACTCATGTTGTCCGTGTTCATAACACCATGACAAAACCCAACTCCCTGCCACTGGGCCATAAGATGCGCATACCGCTTGGTAAGCACCTCAATGAGCCCCAAGCACTTCTCCCGGGTGGAGAGATCCGTGAGCTTGGCCCCTTGCAAGTAATCTTGGAACTTCAAGTGAGGTAGTCTCAAGACGTATTCCAATAAGTCCTTGAGTGCAGCCAAGTCTCCAATGGACGCAAAGTGCTCAAAGTGGCCAAATCTGACAAAGGACGGTGCCACCCGAGCAAGAACAGCAGCCGTTTCGATCTCCTCTCGTCTGACGGGAAGGGGAGAGTGCACCAGGCTCAAAGCTCGGGTGGTGGGGATCCCGAGTCCAGCCATCGCCTCACTGCACAAAAACTCGCGAATACTCGAGCGCAGCACAGCTCGTCCATCCGCTCGTCTAGAGTAAGGGGTCGGGCCCGCACCCTTGAGTTGAATCTCCCAAATTCCGCTGGGAGTTTGCAACTCCCCTAAATAAAGAGCGCGACCGTCGCCCAACTGTCCTGCCCAGACCCCAAATTGATGTCCGCTGTAAACACTTGCCAGAGTTTGCATACCTGGGAGTGCGGGGCCTCCACTGAACGCATCCAGTATCCCGTCTCGTTCAAACCAATTCTCAGGAAACCCAAGGAGTTCAGAGACCTCAGGGCTATGGGATGCCCATTGGGGATGGGGCAAAGGAGTTCCTGATTGAGGGGTATAAAAACGCTCCCCCAGTTGTGCAAAACCGTTTTGCCAAGTCAAATTCAAGGCGGGTTGTCGAGATAGCGTTGTTGTTTCAGGGGTCATGGGGGTAGGTAAGGGTGTATTGAGGCTCGAGCGTGTATGCTTTGTTACTGCTGATGGACTTGTATTGATAGTTAGATTACATTTAAATTGATAATTGAACAGGTGAATTGACCTCATTGTCGCTAAAAACAAGAAACCTTGTTGCCACTCTAGGGTTTACCAAGGCACGCCAATCAACTTGGCGTACCAAATCTGAATTAAATTAGCGACTTGAATTGCCATGTTGATGTCACCTTGATGAGGCAATACAACGACCGAAGTTTGAACAAGAAAGAATGGACTTGCCATGTTTGGATTGATGCAAAAGCACTCCCTATTGATTTCGGACCTGATCGAGTTCGCACAGGTCAACCACGCGGATACCGAGATCGTCTCTAGACGTGTTGAGAAGGACATTCACAGAACCAATTGGGCACAAGTGGCCCAACGATCCAAAAAAATCGCCCACGCATTGGATTCCTCCTCGGTCGGACAAGGCGAACGAGTGGCCACCTTGGCTTGGAATGGCTACCGGCATTTGGAGTTGTATTTTGGAGTGAGTGGTTCGGGCCGTGTGCTTCACACCTTGAATCCAAGGCTTCATGTGGACCAGATGACTTGGATCATCAATCATGCCGAGGATCGAGTTTTATGCTTTGACATGAGTTTTGCACCCATTGTGGTTCAGATTAAAGCGCGCTGTCCAAGCGTCAAAACTTGGGTTGCACTTTGTGATGCCAACACCTTGGCCAATCACCCCGAACTGGTTGATTGCGTGCCCTATGAATCTTGGATTGAACCCTTTTCAGATGAATACATATGGCCCGAGTTGGATGAAAACACGGCCTCTAGCTTGTGCTACACCAGCGGTACAACCGGTCACCCCAAGGGAGCTCTTTATAGCCACCGTTCGACAGTGTTACACGCCTTTGGCATCGCATTGCCAGATGTCATGAACTTCTCCGCCAAAGACAGCGTGTTGCCAGTCGTGCCCATGTTTCACGTCAATGCCTGGGGTATTCCGTATGCTGCCGCCATGGTCGGTGTCAAGTTGGTAATGCCAGGACCCGCGCTCGATGGTGAATCGGTTTATGAACTCATTGAGCAAGAGAAGGTCACTTTTGCAGCAGGTGTTCCAACGGTATGGCAAATGCTCTTGAACCATGTGACCCCCAAGGGACTTCGGTTTAATCATCTCAAACGTACAGTCATTGGTGGCTCTGCATGCCCGCCCTCCATGATCCAAGCCTTTAAAAATGACTTTGGAGTTGACGTGCTGCATGCATGGGGAATGACCGAACTCTCACCCTTGGGGTCGTTGTGCACTTTAAAAAATAAACACCTGAGCTGGAGTGAGGAGGAGCAAATGTCCCTCTTGGTGAAACAAGGACGCACGATTTTTGGAGTCGAGATGAAAATCGTCGGAGACAATGGCGAGACACAACCTCATGATGGAAAGACCTATGGAGACTTGTATGTGAGGGGCCCTTGGGTGATTGAACGATATTTCAAGGACACTCACTCCGCGTTACAAGATGGTTGGTTCGCAACAGGTGACGTCGCAACCATTGACGCCGAGGGTTTCATGTTGATCACGGATCGCTCCAAAGACGTGATCAAATCTGGAGGCGAATGGATCAGCTCCATTGAGCTCGAAAACATCGCAGTCGCTCACCCCGGTGTTGCCATGGCCGCTTGCATTGGAATGCCCCATCCCAAGTGGGACGAGAGGCCCGTGGTGGTGGTGGTCAAACGCCCCGATGTTGAGTTGAGTCGGGAGACGCTGCTGGCCTATTACGAGGGCAAAGTCGCCAAATGGCAAATCCCAGACGATGTGGTGTTTGTTGAAAGCATTCCACTTGGAGCCACGGGTAAAATGCTTAAAACTCGACTTCGCGAAATGCTGGCCGACTACCGATTGCCTAATTGACACTAAGTGTGTGTACTCTAATTCAAGTAAGCCTGATCCCCTTGTTCAGTCATGATCACTTGACTATCATCCATCACTAGCGACAATACGCTCAATGGGGTCACTTTTTCGTGGACCTTTCACCGCCTAGGGATGACCCAGAACACTTCCATGAATCAAACTCATCAAACTCATCAAACTTCAAATAACACTGAACCTTTAGAACATTTGGTGAGTGGTTTATCACCCAGAATGGATCCCAAATCGCAGGCCGCTTATGAGCGGTTTTTAAAAGAATTTGGCGTTTTCATTCCTTTTGCTTTTTTTCTGGGTTTCCAATTGGAGCACTTTGAGGGGGGTGAATCGGTTTTGGCCTACACACCCACCGCTGATCACTTTAACTCACACCAAGTAACGCACGGGGGAGCGTTAATGACGTTGATGGATGTGAGCATGGCGTGTGCGGCAAGAAGCGTTGATCCTGCATTTCGCGTAGTCACCATCGAGATGAAGAGTACCTTTTTTAGCCCAGCTAGTGGAGCCCTTAAAGCCCGTGGCCATTTACTGCACCGCACCTCAAAAATGGCCTATGTCGAAACCAAGGTCTACGATGCACAGCAAGTGCTCTGTGCGCACGCAACAGGCACCTTTCGGTTTGTGACACCAAGGTGAGCCCATGCATTTGAAATGCATGACCTCTTCTCTTGACTC
>DAISKH010000178.1:0-5973 GCA_036821105.1 Limnohabitans sp. | reverse complement strand
TGGTGACCGAGATCACGGCTGAGTCTACGGGCTTCTTATTGCGGGTGATGATGGTTTGGAAGGCTTGTACGAGTTGGCAAGCGATTGGAAGAGGGTCCACGCCGTTGTGCGGGAGTGCGGCGTGGGAGCCTTTACCCCGAATGGTGATGCGAAACTCGTTCGAGGACGCCATCACGGGGCCCGGGCTCAAGGCAAATTGACCTGCGGCCAAGCCTGGCCAGTTGTGCACCGCATAGACCGCTTGCATGGGAAAGCGCTCAAAAAGACCGTCCTTGATCATCTCGCGTGCACCGCCACCGCCTTCTTCGGCGGGCTGAAAAATCAAATACACCGTCCCATCAAAATCCGGGTGTTTGGCCAAGTGCTGGGCAGCGGCCAAGAGCATGGTGGTGTGTCCGTCATGACCACACGCGTGCATGCGACCGGGGTGGACGCTCGCGTGGGGAAAGCGGTTTTTCTCGCTCATGGGCAAAGCGTCCATGTCGGCTCTGAGACCAATGGCGCGAGCGCTGTTGCCAAGACGACCCTTGATCACACCCACAACCCCCGTGGTGCCCAGTCCTGTGTGATAGGGGATCCCCCAGCCTTTGAGTAAATTGGCCACAGTCTCGCTGGTGCGTTCCTCCTTAAAGCACAACTCAGGGTGGGCGTGGAGGTCACGCCGGATCGCGGTGAGTGGGGCGGCTTCAGAGACGATGGAGTCGAGCAAATGCATGGCTGGCTTTCAATGGATTTCACGCACCGAAATGGAAGGGGTCCGCATTCAAGCGCAGTGAGGTCTTGCGAGTCAAAGAGGTAGATGTTTCATTGTAGGAGAATCTCGAGCGCACAGGCAAATGAGGGCCCTTAATAGGGGGACATGCTCACCTGTATTAAGTCTATTAAGTGTATTAAGTGTATTAAGTGTATTGATGGTTTCAGGAGGCCGAGGAGGTGGGGCGGGGTGACTCGTCGCTGTAGTTTTGGATGAGACCGAGCAAATGGGCCTGTGAGGCCCCTTCCAGATAGGGGACCAAGAGACTCAAGACGTGTTGGGCGCCGCGCAGCAGGGCTTGCTGGGCGTTGTGGTCTTCTAAGGCATGGCGGGGATCTTTGGCAAACTCAAAGGAGAGCCACCAAGTGAGCATCACCACCATTTGGGTGGCACACATCTCCCTCGCCGAGGTCTGCATGTGCAAGTGCCCTTGGTGACCCAGTCCTTGAAGGAGGGCACGGCAAGCGCTCGTTTTGAGGAGCAAGATGTCTTTGATTTCTTTTTCTAGGCGGCGGTTCTTACTTAATAAGTCCCCCAAGTCCCGGTAGAGAAAACGGTACTCCCAGATGAGCTCAAAGAGGGAGTGCAGGAAAAACCAAGCCTCTTCGACATCACTCACATGGGCGCCGGCTGCCAAAATGGGGAACAACTTGCCCTGATACTCTTCAAAGAGTGCAGTCACGAGTTCGTCTTTGGCGGGAAAGTGGTAGTAGAGGTTTCCAGGGCTGATGGAGAGCTCAGAGGAGATCAGGGTCGTGGAGACATTGGGCTCGCCAAAGCGATTAAAGAGCGCCAAGGTGGTGCTCAAGATGCGCTGCGCAGTACGGCGAGGTGCCTTTTTAGCCATGGGAGACGGTACCAGGTGGTGGCTGGGAGCCACGGGAATTGGGGTTTTTAGGACTCTAGCCTAAAACCCAGCAAAGGTGTAGTGGGAAAACCTAATTGAGTTGAGATTGTTTTTAAATTCTAATACTTAAATTTTAATATCAATAAATTAGTATTTAAATAATAATATTTTATGATTAAATTAATATTTTTGATCAACTGTAGTGTCTATTATCAAATTTGCTCTAGGTAGGAGTGCGGTTTGGCGCGATTAAATTTATCGCGCCACAATCGCGCCATAATCGTGCCATAATCGTGCCAAAGTATTTTAATCGCACCCAATCAATGAGCGCAAGCTTGGATTCCATTTTGAAAAGCATTCAGTTGTCCACCGATGGCATCGGTGCGGCTGAGCTTTTAAAACAACATCCTGGTGTGTCCAAGAGAACTCTCCAGCGCCAAATTTCGATTGGCCTGGCCAAGGATCAGATCATCGCTGTTGGTCATGGTCGGGCAAGACGCTATGTGGCCAGAGTTGAGCCTTCGAGTGCTTGGGAAATGGGACAAACAAGGGACCGCAATGTAGATCATTTCCCAAGTCAAATACCAGTATCTGTGGACAGCCAAGATATTTTGGAGTACGTCGATATGAGCTTAGAGGCTCGAAAACCAGTGGGGTACCAAAGCGATTTCTTGCACGACTACAAACCCAACGAGACTTGGTATTTGTCACCATCACTACGTCTTCAGTTGAAAAAGATGGGTAGCGTGGTCAATGCGGTCCAACCAGCAGGGACGTACAGCCGAGGGATTTTAGGGCGCTTGTTGGTGGATTTGTCGTGGGCTTCAAGTCACTTGGAAGGCAACACCTACAGCTTGCTCGATACACGCAATCTATTGGAGCAAGGTAAGGTTGCAAGAGGCAAAGCGACCAGTGAGACACAGATGATATTGAACCACCGAAGAGCCATCGAGTTATTGGTTGAAAATATGGAGACGGCAGAATTCAACCGCTATACATTGATGAACTTGCACAGCACATTGGCAGAAAATTTGTTGCCCAATGCAAGCGACGAAGGACGTATTCGGCAACATGCGGTTGATATTGGTAAAAGTATGTATCGCCCTTTGTCAACGCCACAACAAATTGACACAGAGCTCGATCTTTTGCTCAGCAAGGCCAGATTGATTCTAGATCCCTTTGAGCAGTCGTTTTTTTTGATGGTTCATTTATCCTATCTTCAGCCCTTTGCCGATGTGAACAAACGAACGTCACGATTGATGGCCAATTTGCCTTTGTTCAGAGCCAACTTGTGTCCGCTGACCTTTTTGGGTGTGCCTGAGAGCGCATACAGTCGTGCAACCTTGGGGGTTTATGAGATGACGCGAGTGGAGCTCCTGAGGGACTTGTATGTTTGGGCGTATGAGCGATCGACACAGGAATATTTGGCCATCAAAAAAGATGTTCAAGAGCCTGATCCACAACGTCTGATTTGGCGTGAATTCATCAAAGAGACTATACAAGAGGTCATCCAACATCCCAATGAAGAACCGTTGGTCAAAATAGTCCAGCGAGTCACCAGCGTAGTTCCTCTTGCCGATCAATCCAGCGTCCAAGCCTTGGTCGTGGAAGAATTGAGTCGACTCCATCTGGGTTCATTGGCGCGTTACGGTCTCAGGCCCTCAGAATTTTTGGAGTGGAAATCGTTGCAGGAACACGGTTTAAACAATCCTTCTGGGGAATTTTGATCAATCGGAAATTTCTTCAGGGGTGGGGAGAGTTTCCTTGATCTATCTTGCATCGCTTTTGTAAAACTCAACTCTTTACAAACCTTTGGTTTTGGTGGACCTGGGTGTAGTTTTTTTCGCCGCAGAGGGTTTTGACGCAGTCGTGGATTTGGATGAAGTGGGTTGAGAGGATTGAGTGGATTGGGTTTTTTGAGCCAGTCCCAGGGCTTTCTCTAGGGCTTGGACTCTAAGGCTCAGGGCTTCAAAAGCAGCGGCATCAGGAACACCCAATTTTTCATTGGCCTTGGCCACCCGGTTGTGAAAGAGGTCTTCCAATGGGGCCCAATGCACCGTGGGGTCAGGCTTCAAGTTGGAGGCCATTTCGGTGATCTTTTCACTCGCCATGTTCACCTTCTCGTGCAAAGCTTCTTGGGTCTTTTTTTGAAGGCTTAGGCCATCGTCGACGAGTTTTTCAAAAACCTTTTTACCCTCTTCTTGGTTTTTGGCAAATGCCCCCAAGCCTGCTAGCCAAATTTGCTGGGCAGACTCTTTCATTTTGTCGCTCAATTGGGAGGGGTCAAAGTTAAAGGGGTTGCTGTTCATGGTGTGACCTGATGATGTTGGGGGCAGAAAAAGTAAATGCAAACTTAAGATCAGACTTGAATTCCATTCAATTCAATTCAATTGATTCAAATGTATTGAATGAGGGGTCCGAAAATTAGAGTTCGAACTCTAATTGGTGGCTAAGTAGTCATTTGCCTAAAAGTGGAGATTTTAAAAACAAAAGGACCTTCTCCCAAATTTCATTGGAACAGGTTGCACTGCTCACTGCTTACGGCTCACGGCTCACGGCTCACGGCTCACTTGTCTGTCCTTAAGGATACACTTCAAGATCTTTCACTCCTTTTCTGCTGGTTTACCTCCCCTTCGTCATGACCCCTCAATCCATGATTTCTTTTTGGCGCATTCTGTGGCAACTCGGTTGCCGGGATATCCAAATGCGTTACAAAGGTTCATTTTTAGGCTTATTTTGGTCTCTCTTGACGCCTGTGCTCAATGTGGTGCTCTACACCTTCTTGTTCTCCGTGGTGTTCAAGTCCCAGTGGGGAGAAGAGTTTAACCCTCCCGGAGATGGGAGCGCCAACAGTGCTGGGCACTCGCAGTACGCCATCATCTTGTTCACCGGACTCCTATTGCATGCCTTTTTGTCGGATATTTTGGTGAGATCGTGTCTGGTCGTGACACAGCAAGCCAATTTGGTCAAAAAAGTGGTGTTTCCCTTGCATGTACTCCCCGCAGTCGTGGTCTTTGCCAGCGTCTTTCAGCTCCTCGTGAGCGCAGTGGTGTTGCTCGCTGGCCTCATCCTCTTGGGGGCAAACCTGCACGCTTCCTTGATCACGTTGCCCTTTCTTTTCCTGCCATTGGCCTTGATGAGCTTGGGGCTCGCTTGGATCCTCGCAGCTTTGGGGGTTTTTGTGCGGGACTTGGGGCAAATCATGGGTTGGCTTGTGACGGCCTTGATGTTTTCTGCACCGATTCTCTATCCCCTTAAAACCATCTCTGCGTCCTGGGGGCCGTGGCTTTATCTGAATCCCTTGACCTTTGTGGTTGAAGAGGTGCGCCATGTCATTTTTGCAGGTGCTTGGCCCCACTGGAGCGGCTGGTTAATCTACTCTGGAGTGAGCCTCTTGGTCGCACTGGTCGGGGCCAAGTTTTTTGACTGGACCAAGGAGGGCTTTGCGGATGTCCTCTAAAGCGCCCTTCAATGTTCTTCCAGTAGAGGCTCCTTCTCATGATAGTGAAGGCAACACCTTGAACACCCCGAACACACTGAACCCACACAACGATTGGGCCATCCAAGTTCAATTGGTGAGCAAGTGCTACCGGGTCTATTCCCAACCGGTGGACCGTTTGAAGGAAGCTTTATTCACCCGAGCCTTGGCCCTCAGTCGCCGTTTGGGATTCCAGAAGATCGTTCCCCGTTTGAACAATGGCTCGGGCGTTAAAACCAATGATGATGAAGTGCAGGCACATTTCTACCAAGAGTTTTGGTCCTTGCGGGACGTTTCATTGGAACTCTCCCGAGGCGAGGTGTTGGGGATTGTGGGGGTCAATGGGGCGGGCAAGTCCTCTTTGCTGCAACTCATCTGTGGAGTGCTGCAACCGACGAGTGGTGCCGTAGAGGTGAGAGGGCGCATTGCAGCACTTCTTGAGCTTGGGGCCGGTTTCAACCCGGACTTCACAGGCCGAGAGAACATCGAGTTGAATGCCACCCTCTTGGGGCTCAGTCCCCAAGAGATCAAGGACAAGATGCAGTCCATCATTGAGTTCTCAGGGATTGAGAACTTCATCGACCAGCCAGTTAAAACCTATTCAAGTGGCATGTATGTGAGGCTTGCTTTCTCGATCGCCACAAGCGTTGAGCCCGATATTTTGGTGATTGATGAAGCCTTGTCGGTGGGGGACGGTGCCTTTGCACGGAAGTCCTTTGACCGGATCATGGCCTTAAAGGATAAGGGAGTCACCATCCTTTTTTGCTCTCACAACATCTACCAAGTCGAGTCCTTGTGTGAACGAGCCATTTGGCTAGATCATGGCCAGGTCAAAGCCAGTGGTCCTGCTCATCAGGTGTGCCTCAAGTACAACCAGTTTTTGGACCAATTGGC
>DAISKH010000177.1:0-6061 GCA_036821105.1 Limnohabitans sp. | reverse complement strand
TTGGTCTATTTCCCCGGAATGATGGAGGGTGTCGTCACCCGTCTTGAAGTCAAGCAATAATGACTCGATTGAAGTGTGCTTAAGCTCATATTTTGAGCTTGTCGATTTTTAAAATGCAAATCGGCTCTTATCGGCTCTTATCAGTCTATTGGTTGGGTTTTTCGTCGTTTTTAATCAAAGAGAGTTGCACATGCACGATATCATTTGTCCCCACTGCAGTAAAGCCTTCAAAGTCGATGAGACGGGCTATGCCGATATCTTGAAGCAAGTGCGAGATAGCGAGTTTGATCAGCAACTCCACGACCGCTTGGAACTTGCCGAGAAAGAAAAGCTCGCCGCCGTCGAATTGGCCAAGTCTCAACTCGCCATTGAACTCCAACGCGAGCAAGCGGCCAAGGATGCGGTGATTCAAGAGCTGAGAGGTAAGCTCGACTCGGGCGAATCGGAGAAGAAGCTCGCCGTGACGGAGGCCAAAACAGCTCTCGAGAAAGAGCGCGATGCCTTGGCCAATCAATTGGAGCAATTGCGCCAAGAAAAAAAGAATGCTTTAGAGCTCGCTGAAGCCAAACTCTTGTCTGAGTTACAAAACGCAGCCGCCAAAAAAGACTCAGAAATCCAAGATTTAAAGGCCAAGCTTGAAACACTGGCTGTTTCTCAACAGTTGGCTGTGACCCAAGCGGTCATGGAGGTCGAGAAAGAGCGCGATGAGCTCAAAATTGGATTGACCCAAGCGGCCCTTCAGCAGCAGCAAGTTGAGCAGTCCCTTAAAGACAAGTACGAAACACAAATCAAAGACCGGGACGATGCCATTGAACGGCTCAGAGACATGAAAGCTCGGCTCTCGACCAAGATGGTGGGGGAGTCCTTGGAGCAGCACTGTGAGATCGAGTTCAACCGGGTGCGCGCGATGGCTTTTCCTCATGCGTATTTTGAGAAAGACAACGATGCCAAGTCGGGAAGTAAGGGAGACTACATCTTTCGGGACAATGACGAGGCGGGGACTGAGATTGTCTCCATCATGTTTGAGATGAAAAATGAGAGCGACAAAACCACTACTAAGAGTAAGAACGAGGATTTCTTAAAGGAACTCGACAAAGACAGGAACGAGAAGAAGTGCGAGTATGCGGTGTTGGTCTCACTATTGGAGCCTGAGAACGAGCTCTACAACACGGGGATTGTGGATGTGTTTCACCGCTACCCCAAAATGTATGTCGTGAGGCCCCAGTTCTTCTTGCCCCTCATCACTCTACTTAGAAACGCAGCGATGAATTCCCTTAAATACAAGTCCGAATTGGCGCTCATCAAGGGACAAAACATCGATATCACCAATTTTGAGAATGAGCTCGAGAGCTTTAAGAGTAACTTTGGCAGAAACTATGACCTTGCCTCTCGTAAATTTCAGACTGCCATCGAGGAAATTGACAAATCGATCGATCACCTGCAAAAAACCAAAGAGGCGTTGCTGAGCACGGATAAAAATTTGCGTCTCGCCAACGACAAAGCCCAAGAGGTGACCATCAAAAAACTCACCAAAAACAACCCCACTATGGCGGGTAAGTTTTTGGAGCTCAAGGAATCCACTTCACACGCATCACCCTCTAGCGAGAGTTGACCATAGAACTCGTCGGCAAGGGATTTTGATCTGTACGCAAGGCCAGTTTGAAGTTGTGTTAGATTGGGGATGTGAAACACCGATCTGTTCTCATCTTACTTTGGCATGGGTTAGCAAGGATGGATAAGCTTCATTTCTGTTTGACTAGCAATGTTCAATATTATTTCTAAAAAAGGAAAGCCCATGAGCCAGAACCGTCAACACTTTGGCAGTAACTTGGCCAAGGTGGACTCATACATCATTTCACTCAAAGAGTATGAAGAACTG
The DNA here is from genome assembly GCA_036821105.1 of Limnohabitans sp. Classification (GTDB taxonomy): domain Bacteria; phylum Pseudomonadota; class Gammaproteobacteria; order Burkholderiales; family Burkholderiaceae_C; genus Limnohabitans. The sequence goes on along the minus strand of DAISKH010000177.1, from coordinate 4,182 downwards.
CCAGAACTTAAAGAGTCTGATCTTGAGCGTGCCGTCTGGAAGATTGCCAGTCAAGAGGTGACGGCGATAGAGGGTAGGGCCGCTTTTCATTCACAGCTGAACAAGTAAAACTGCTAGATGGTTTTTCATGGTGAAGACCTCCTTAGGGGAGGGAGGGCTAAATTCTGCGTGCCAATGACACTGCTGCAGCCGAACCGTGACCCACCAACCAACACCACAAGCGCAAAAGCATCGAGCCACTGCCATTGACCAATGATTTGGCTTCGTTCTTGTGATGAATTTCATCGGCTTGGCATTGAATCAGAAGATTCAACAACTCTTGATGTTCTTGGGTTTCCTTCAAATGGTCAATTTGTTGTTGGTAGTGCTGCTCAACAAAGGTCTCCACCGCTGCGATGGTTCCAAAGGTTGACTTGGGGCCAAACAATGCGGGCAAGGCGCCTGTTAACCATCCTGCTACACGCCAAGCGAAGAGTAAGCGACTCCGTAATCTTGGCTCCAAAATACTCTCGATCAGTGCCAAGTGTTCTTCCTCTGTGGCAGCATGTCTCATCGCAAAATCGATCAGTTCAGGCGATCTTTTAAGCTTGGCCACCGCCACAATGCCCCTATAAATGTAGACCGCACCAGTTTCTCCGGCATGGTCAGAGCGTAATTCGCGCTCCAAATGATTCGAATAGAGGAGGGAATTGTGATTGGAGTTCGGAGGAGATTTGGGGTGAGAATTTGGGTGAGAGGAGGAAGAGTGCAAAGCGCTTGGTTCAGTCATCAGGTCTTTAGTCGGTGGGGAGGGGCTTTAAGTCTGTCAATGTTGACTCATCGAAGGTAGGCATTGATCAAACTTAAGACATCGTCATAGGTTTGTTTGATTTTTTGAATCCAGGTCATTTTTAAAAGACCTCTTTGTCCTTTGTTGTCTTTGACGGTTTTGTCTTTGATTACTCAATATTTGGATTTTAATCAGATTCAAACTGTGACCAATAGCCCTTCAGAGGCCATGTTCTATACCGAGTTTGATGTTTTGAATGGGGTAGTGAGAATGTCACGCTCACTATGGAATGAAACGAATGGAAGTGCAATGCAATGCAACTCCATGATCTTCCCTTTGGCGCCTGCGCTCATTCAAAAACCTCAAAAAAGAGAAAAAAATGGGCTTAGAACATAATGGTGTTCATATCACTGTCAGTTCACAGTCTGCTCACGGTCTGCTCACTGTCTATTGATCACCTCCGGCCTAAGCCTGAATTTTTTTGTATTTTTATCAGCTTTCGTGTTCGTTTTCGTTTTTTGAATCTACTTTTCATTTATGGCCATATTGTGTTTGTCGTCCGTGAGCTATGCCTACTCTCCTGGTGAGTGGCTCTTCGAAGGCCTTGATTTTGAACTTCAACGAGGCGAGCATGTGGCCATCCAGGGCATGTCGGGTTGCGGCAAATCCACCTTGCTCAACATCATGGCGGGGCTTGAAGTCCCCACCCAAGGCGAGGTCCTCTGGATGGAGCAATCCACCGCCTCTTGGACCCCGGAGCAAAGACGCACCTGTCGTCTCAGAGAAATGGGGTTTGTGTTCCAAGCCTTTCACTTGTTGCCCCACCTCACGGCCTTGCAAAACGTCATGGTGCCCCTGTTGCTCGGCGGACAAACTGAGAGCGCCAGTACCGAGGCGGCCCGCTCACTATTGACTGACCTAGGGCTTCAACACCGCTTGGAGGCTAAACCCGCCCAACTCTCAGGCGGTGAGCAGCAGCGTGTGGCCTTGGCCCGTTCATTGGTCCATGAACCCCAGGTGATCTTTGCCGATGAGCCCACCGGAAACTTGGACACCGTGACCGCCTCTCATGCCTTGTCCTTACTCATTGATTTGTGCCGAGCCAGACAAACCAGTTTGATCTTGGTCACACACTCGGATGATGCGGCCCGTTCGATGGGAAAGTGCCTGAGACTCACCTCCAAAGGCCTGGTTCAATGATGATGAGAGGCAACCCATTGCTTTTTTGGTGGTTACTGAAAAGCGTGTGCCTCGATGCATGGGGTCGGTGGTTGGTGGCCTTGAGCATGGTGGCCATTGGTGTGATGCTGGCGGTCTCCATTCACACCGTGAATCATTCTGCATTGGCGTTTTTTGGGGAAGCATTGGACACTTTGAACGGCCAAGCTTCCGCCCAATTGGTGGCGCCCATGGGAGAGATGGACGACCGCCAAGTGCAGAGATGGGATGAAGAGCACACAGAGTTGGGCATTCAAGCGGTGAGCCCGGTGTTGGTGGTTCAAACGGATCGGTTGACGGTTTTGGGGCTTGATATCTTCAAAGCCGCCTCGGTGTCTCCTTCCTTAATGCCGTTTGCGACTCTAGAAAGGGGTGACCTCTTTGACCCCAAAGCCTTGTTTTTGTCCAATGCGGCCTTGGAGCAGTTGCATGTTCATGTTGGAGAAGAACTCACCTTGCGTTTGGGAGGGGTGAGTGTGCAATTGGTTGTCAAAGGCGAAGTCCCCGGTGTGGGCTCGCAGGCTTTGGGCGTCATGGACATCGGTAGCGCGCAATGGGCCTTTAATCGTGTGGGCTGGGTCTCACGCTTGGATATTCGCCTACTTCCTTGGCAAACGCCCCAAGGCTTACGAGAGAGACTCAAGGCACAAAACGAATCGATTCAATTGGTCACCCTGGAGGACCGGGATCGGCGAATGTCTTTACTCTCCAAAGCCTACCGCGTCAATTTGTCAGTCTTGGCGATGGTTGCCTTCTTGACGGGGGGATTTTTGGTGTCAACGGCCGTTAACTTGTCCGTGGTTCGTCAGCGTTCAGCCTTGGGACTCTTGGGAGTGTTGGGGGCAAGTGAGGCCTGGCTCAAACGTTTCGTCTGGGCCCAAGGTGCTTTGATTGGACTCCTTGGAGGAGTGATGGGGGCGGGTCTTGGTTTACTGCTGGCCTATCTTTTGATGCAATGGTTTGGTGGAGACTTGGGAGGGCGTTATTTCTCCAGCCATGAAACACCCATGGTGATCGATGGCTTTACTGTAGCTGCTTTGGTTTTTGCGTCCTTTCTCATGGGATTGGCAGCGTCTTGGTGGCCACTTCTTCAAATCAACTGGCGTCGCCCCATGGGGGTGCTCAAGGGAGATCAGGCGGAAACAGTTTCTCTCAACCAACCTTCACTGCAGTGGAGTTTGATAACCCTCACGATCTCCTTTTTGCTACTACTCTTGCCCTCCATTGATGAGTTGCCTTGGGCCGCCTACGGCTCGATTGCGGCGCTGATTGCTGCGGGTTTATTGGCCTTACCCTGGGGGACAGCAAAGTGCTGGGGTCTTGCTTCTCGCTTTTTGGCACATAGGTCTTCACATGCACAAGCGACTGGGTCTTCACCTGAGCCCGTACATGTTCATGTGAATGTGCCTGCAGTGTTGCGGCTGGCCATTTGGCGACTCTCCCAAGCCCCCGCGGAGTCCTCTCCCTTGATCAAGGGAACCGTGGCGGCATTTTCTTTGACCGTGGCGATGATGGTGATGGTGAGCAGTTTTCGGGAGTCGGTGGCGGATTGGTTACTCGTGGTTCTCCCCGCTGACCTCTACACCATGACTTCCACCACCTCAGATCAACCCGGCTTTGACCCTTCAGTGCAATCTCTGGTGGCCTCTGTCCCTCAAGTCTTGAGAGTCCAGTCCACTCGGATTCGAACGGTGCGCATGGCCTTTGACCGACCTGAGGTGACGTTGATGGCCAAGCCCGTGGATTTTCAGCACCCCGAGCAGTCGGTGGCTTTGATTGGCAGTGTCGTGATGCCAGAGGGAGTCACTGAGGGACGGGTGATTGTGTTTGGCTCAGAAGCCATGGCGGATCTTTATGGTTGGAGAGCGGGTCAAGAGGCGAGTTTGCCCCTCACCCCCCAAGGAGCTCAAAAGGTGTGGGTTGCAGGTCTTTTCAGGGACTATGGCCGTCAACACGGCTCGGTGGTCATCTCGGTGGCAGACTACGAGCGTTTGACACTGGACCGGTCTCGCACCAATTTGTCGGTGTGGTTGGATAAAGATGCTGATCCAGCCCAAGTGATCTCCGAGATTCAAACCAAACTCCCCCACCTTGAGCTCAAATGGTCCAGCGCGAGAGAGCTCAGACAACTCTCACTCACCATCTTTGACCGAAGCTTTGCCATGACCTACGCACTCGAAGCCGTTGCACTCTTG
>DAISKH010000176.1:3229-6180 GCA_036821105.1 Limnohabitans sp. | reverse complement strand
GTCCATAGATCAAAGCAATTCATGCCCAAGACCCTCGCACCACTTGCCTTTGTAGACATTGAGACCACTGGATCGAATTCACAGCGTGACCGCATCACTGAAATCGCCGTGATCACTTGGGATCACGAGACTTTGACCCGGTGGGAGAGGCTGATCAATCCTGGTGTGGACATTCCTGAGTTCATACAACGCTTGACGGGAATCAGTCCGGAGATGCTCGAGGGTGCACCTGCGTTTGATGAATTGGCCAGCGAGTTGTGGAGAGAGTTGGAGGGAAAGATTTTCGTTGCCCACAACGCTAATTTTGACTACAGCTTTATTAAAGCCGCGTTTAAACGCCTAGACATGGAGTTCAAGTCTCCCATGGTGTGCACGGTGAAGTTATCCCGGCAACTCTTTCCATTGCAAGCCAGGCACAATTTGGATACCTTGATTGAGACGCATGGACTTGTGATTCACCATCGCCACCGGGCCATGGGAGATGCAGATGTATTGTGGCAGTTCTGGCAAGTGTGCGAGAGGCAATTTGGTGCAGATCTTCTCGCTCAAAAAGTCTTTGAGCAAACCAAAAAAGCATCGCTTCCCCCTCACATTGATCAAAGCGTGATCGATGCTATGCCGGACACGCACGGTGTGTATACTTTCTACGGAGATGGGCAACTTCCCCTCTATATTGGAAAGAGCAATACCCTAAGGACACGGGTGTTGAGTCATTTCCAAGGATCTAAGTCCAAGGCCAAAGAGATGAAAATTGCCCTTCAAGTCAAGCACATCGATTGGAGAGTGACCTCAGGCGAATTGGGTGCTTTGATTTTGGAGTCGAAGTTGATCAAGGAGCAGTTACCTAGCTTTAACGTCAAACTCCGACGCACTCGAGAGTTGTGTGCCTGGACACTCAAGCCCGATGACAAGGGCTACTTGCGAGCGCACATGCTGCGTGAGAGTGAACTCGATGTGGGGCGTCAAGAGCATTTGTATGGGCTGTTTGCCTCTCAACGTATGGCCAAGAATGCATTAAAGTCACTTTGTCAACAACACAGCTTGTGCGAAGGGTTGATGGGCTTGGAGAGACTGGGTCCATCTCAACCTTGTTTTGCCCACCAATTAAAGCGTTGTCAGGGAGCGTGCGTTGGTTTGGAGTCCGCCAATCTCTATAACCTGCGACTCACGACCGCCTTGGGAGCCATGAAGGTTAAAACCTGGCCCTACGCTGGCGCCATTGGGATCCAAGAAGGCGATGTTCTCCATGTGGTGGATCACTGGTTTTATTATGGCTGTGCTAAGAGTGCTGATGATGTTGGGTCTTTACTCAGTCAAGCGCGACCTGATTTCGATCTCGATATCTACAAGATTCTTCAATCGCACTTGAAGAAGGTGAGCCGTGCTCAGATTTTCAACTTGGAAAAAGAGTTTGAGGCTCACTGAGCTTACGTGACTGGTCCCAGAGGATCAAAGCCCCATCAAGGCCACTGCTCGAGTCCAGCCGGCAGAAGCTGCCTTGATTTTGACGGGAAAGCAATTGACCACAAACCCATGCGAGGGGAGGGACTCTAAATTGTGGAGTTTCTCCAAGTGACAGTAGCCAATGTCACGCCCAGCTTTGTGGCCCTCCCAGATCAATTTTTTATTGCCCGTTTCTTGCACCTTTTCATTGGTGTAGACAAAAGGAGCGTCCCAACTCCAGGCATCGGTTCCGGTGAGCTTGACACCGCGCTCCAAGAGGTACAAGGTCGCTTCGCGCCCCATTCCACACCCGGTGGCCACATAGTCATCGTGTCCATAGCGCATTCCGGCGGCGGTGTTCACGATGACGATGTCCATGGGCTTTAACTCATGGCCAATGCGTTTGAGTTCTGCCTCAACATCCTGGGCCGTGGCCACGTAGCCGTTTGGGAAATGGCGAAAGTCCAATTTCACCCCGGGTCGGAAACACCAGTCCAGTGGAATTTCATCAATCGTACTGGCCGGTTCTGCATGACCACTGGCATGGTTCATGGTGGGGTGAAAATGGTAGGGCGCATCGAGGTGAGTGCCATTGTGTGTGGTGAGCTGAATTTTCTCCAAGGCCCAACCCGCTTGATCGGGTAAATCTTCAGCCTTTAGGCCTGGGAAGAAAGTTTGGATCCGAGCCACTGTCTCATCGTGCTTGAGGTACTCAATTTTGGGCCTTACAAAATCGGGATCACTCTTGATGTCGTTCTCTAGCGGCATGGAGATGTCAATGAATCGAAGGCGTGAGAAGTCCATTAGTTTTTCTCCAATTTCATGGTTTTAACAATGTCAGCATTGATTTTTGAGACATCGGCGATGCGTTTGGTGAAGGCTTGGATGCCCAAATAAGCGGGGGTCTGCGCCATGGTGGTTGCCGTTTTCTTGAATTCTTCTTCGTTGGTGACTTTGGCACAAATGTCTTGGAGCCTCTCAATGATGGCCTGTGGTGTCCCGCTGGTGGCGTAAATGCCGTTGAGCCCAGGCGTCACACTGCCCACCCCGAGCTGGGTGATGGTGGGGGCCTCTGGCGCACCGGGCTGGGGTTGGCTTGCAAGCACGGCCAAGACCCTCAAGTTGCGCCCCGCAATGGAGGAGAGGGCGGGGGCACCAAAATCAATATCCCCCGCCAACAATTGGGGCAAGAGTTGTCCATCCCCTCGGTAGGGAATGGCGTTGAATTGAACACCCAGTGTTTTCTCGATGGTGCCCACCGACAGGTGAGGCACACTGCCCGTGCCCGCATGTCCATAGCTCAGTTTGCCGGGAGAGTCTTTGGCCATTTTCACCAAGTCGGCAAAACTCTTGATGCTTGACTCGTTTCTCACTGCGATGGCAAAAACATTCTCAAAGACTTGGCACACGGGTTGGATTTTGGCCAGATCGAAGGGCATGGTTTTGGTGAGGAAGGGCGCTATCACCAAAGGCGATGCGGGCGAGAAGACCAGGGTGTAGCCATCGGG
>DAISKH010000176.1:0-3219 GCA_036821105.1 Limnohabitans sp. | reverse complement strand
CCATCGGGGGATGCGTTGGCCAATGCGCTAAATCCAATCAAGCCCGCGGCCCCATCCTTGTTGGTGACGATCCAAGAACTATTGGTGACTTTGGACGCCTCTTTGGCAAATGCACGTGCCATGGCGTCGACACCACCCCCTGCTGCATAGGGGAGGATCAGATCAACAGTTTTACTGGGGTAGGCGTTTTCTGAGATGGCTTTTTGAGACGCCATTGCCAAGCTCAAACTGGCTATTAAGCCGAGGAGAAGTGCTTTGTTCATGGTGACTTTCTAAAAAACTGAAACGTCGGGTGCTCCCCGCGGTGGGCCACCCAAGGTGCTCAACAATGGGGACTCGATGAGCAACAATTTGCCCCCAAGAACCACCCCTTTGATTGTTCACCCTCAATGAGCGTGAGTCAATGGGACCAAACGCTCAGGCCAATTGGGGATTTGTCGGCAACGCTCTAGCCACTGGCCAATGTGTGGATAGCCGCTCAAATCAGTATGCCCTTCAGGTGCAGATTCGACATAGGGAAAACAAGCTATGTCAGCCAATGTCGGCCGATCCAAGGCCAACCATTGGTGAGTGGCTAGTCTTTGCTCCATCACTTTCAACGCTACCTCGCCAAAGGCCTGCGCCTTCTCAAGGGGCCCCAATGTCCATCGTCCCCTTAGCACTCCACGTCTTGCATACTGGAGACCGCACTGAATCTCTGTGGCTGCCAAAGAGAGCCACTGGGTGATCTCCGCCATTTGCATGGGGTCACTTGGATACCACTGATGACCTCCATATTGGCGGGCAAGATAGACCAAGCACGAACCACTGTCCCACAGCACTGTTCCGTTGTCATCCAAGACGGGCACCTCACCCCTTGGGTTTAAGAGTGTGAAGGGTTCTTTTTTGTGTTCATGCGCTTCAAAATCGATGAAGATGGAATCGTAGTGAAGACCAATCAAGTTCAATAAGATTCGAAGCTTATAGGAGTTCCCTGACACATCCCCCATGTAGAGCTTGATGGGGGGGCGTTGAGCGTGGCGCATGTCTGTTGAGTACTCATACCAACGCATGGGCAGCATTCCGCAGTCTTCGTCACCCCGGCCTTCACGACTGACTTTGTTGAATAAGCTCAAGGCCATCTCTGCCATGGGCAATTGGATGCCCATATGTTGAGCCTCGTCGAGCATTAGGTTGATGTCTTTTCTGACCGATTTGACATCAAAATTGATGGGGGCGATGGGCTCACCATGAAGGGCCTTGACCATCATGGGCAGTCTGAGCTTGAGGCCATGGGGCATGCCCGAACTCTCACTCATGATGTCCATGAGCCTCTCGGGCGATAGGCCCAAAGGTTTACACAGTGACAATGCCTCGCCAAAGGACTGCCAGCAAATTTGCATCATCAAATTCATGGCCAGTTTCATTCTCGCGCCTGATCCCACCGGACCGAGATATTCCACCCGACGACACAAGGTTTTAAGGAGAGGCAAAATACGTTCGAAGTCTGCTGGGTTGCCACCCGCCAATCCAAACAGTTGGCCCGCCTTCGCGGGTCCCACCGTACCCCCTACCGGAAAGTCCATGTAAGAGGCGCCTTTGGCCAAGACCTGGGGTGCGAGTTGCTCGTGAACCGTGGGTCTTAGGGTACTCATTTCTAAAAACAATTTGCCTGGTGCCGCAGTTTTTAGAAATCCATCTTCGGCCAAATAAAGCGCATGCACTGCGGCCTCGTTGGTCAAGATGGTCATGATCAAATCGCTTTGGCGAACCAACTCGCTGGGGGAGGATGCAACTTGGGCACCCAATGTCTTTAAGGGTTCAAGCTTTTTTGGGGTTCGGTTCCAAACCGTCACGGAGTGCCCGAGTCCTAAGAGTCTCTCCACCAAGGCGCAGCCCATGCGCCCTGTACCTGCCAAGCCAATTTTTAATGAGTCCAAAACATTATTCCTCTTCGATGTGGGCAATTTTGAAGATTTCCGCCATGTCTTTGAGGTAGGCGTTTAAGTATGTTGCGAATTCAGCCGAGGAGTTACCAACAGGCTCATAGCCTCCGCCTTGTAGGAAATCATTCACGCGCTTGTCTTTGAGAGCGTTGGCAAAGCCGATTTGAATTTTATCCACCACGGCTTTAGGAGTTGAGGCTGGGGCAAACACACCGTGCCATGCCGCTTCATAAAGGAATCCGGGTATACCGGCCTCAGACACTGTGGGGACATTGGGTAGACCGGACCATCTCTTGGAGCCCGTGTACGCCAAAGCCCTCAATTTGCCAGACTTGATGTAGTTCAGTACGGTTGAGGGTGCTGAAAACGCCACTTGAATTTCATCGTTTCCTAATAAAGCGGTCATCATCGGGGCGAGACCTTTGTAGGGAACATGCTGCATTTTGGCTCCAGCTTTGGCGTTCAAGAGCTCGCCCAAAAGATGTTGACTGTTGCCAATACCACCCGAGCCAAAACGTACGGGTTTATCGGTGTTTTGACTCGCGGCAACGAGCTCAGCCAATGTTTTGGCGTTCACTGAGGAATTCACAAGTACCATATAACCTGGCATCGTGGCGGCCAAAGTCACCGCTTTGAAGTCACGAACAACATCAAAGGGAAGCTTCTTACTCAATAACTGGTTATTGGCAAAAGAGTTGGAGGTGTAGAGCAAGGTGAGTCCATCACCCGGTGCATGCGCGAGGATGTCGCCAGCAATGATGCCATTGGCGCCGGCCTTGTTGTCGATGATGATTTTGGATTTGAGCTCCTTCTCCAGTGTCATCGACATCGCCCGCATATTGGCGTCCATGGAGCCACCTGGGGGTTGGGGGATCAAGATTCGGATCGTGGGCTCAGCACCAGAGTCTGCAGCCCACGTGAACGTCAAACACATCAAGTAGCCGGCCAAGTAGAGGGCACACCGTCTTGCAAAACCACTGCAAAATGCAGCAGTTAAAACTTCAATGCCCTTTGCTCCTAGGATTGACCCAAGTCTAGTTTGTGTTGGCCAAGGAGACTCAAATGAATACAAACGTATTTTTGTCATGGTTGATGCCCGGGTCAATATCAACGCTCAGTGGTTGAGCTTTACTCGAAGGCTAGAAAGCTAGAAGGCTCATAAACTCAGAAGCCTTCGCCTTGGGCTGGCTCAAAGAGGAGACTACCAGCCCTTGACCTCTTGGCTTAAAAAGCTCAAACTGTTCAAGCTCTTCTCAAGCGACTGCATGGCCTCTGGGCTCAAAGCGTCCAGGGG
>DAISKH010000175.1:3541-6204 GCA_036821105.1 Limnohabitans sp. | reverse complement strand
GAGTTGCTCCATAAAGAGGCTGAGTTGCACAACGCCTTACGACAAGTGCATCAGGCACCGAGCCTGAGCCTTCCCCAAATCGTGAGCATCGCAGGGGTGTCGGGGCGTTTCATTGCCCGATTGGATCTGGGGCAAGGAGTGCAGGATAATTTTTTGAGCGGTGAACAAGTGGAGGGCGATCTCTCTGTGCAAAGCATCTCTCAAGAACGCGTGAGTGTGCTTTGGACTCAAGGCAAAAAGTCACAGGTATTGAATTTGAAATTTTTAAATGCCGCACAGGAAAGAGGTAATGCAAACTCTGGCGCCAATAACTTCATGGGGACTGCCACGAACGCCTCAAACCCGACCCCGCTGCCCCTTGAACTCCTAGGCTCTTTGCCCCGTGTGTCTTTCCCACAACCGTATGTGCCAATTTCAAAAGCCACTCTCAATTCAGGCCAAGAGGTCGGTGGACTCAAGGGTAGCGAGATCAAACCTACCGTGAATCAGCCTAATGCAAATCAGTCTAGCGTAAATCTGTCTAGCGCCAACACGGCTCCATTGACCCGCAAAAGCATTGACTCCACAAATCCTATCAAGCCAGTGCTCGCTCTCCAACCACGGTCCTTATCCTCCCCAACCCCCAGTGGTTCCAAGGATTAGTCATGGTGCTCAATCTTCAAGGGATGGATTTGGCACTGGGTATGGAATGGCAGTGGATGGCCCAATCTCAAGAGCTAAAACCCGCCCTTAAACGCCAGAGCTCCTTGAGTGCCGTGGCTTTTATTCACCAAGGTGAGGTGTGGCTTGGCTTTCACCCACCTGTGCAAACCAAAGTTTATGCGGGTGCTCTGGTCTTGGGACAGTTTTATCCCACAGCAATTGTGATTGTCGACATTGGTGAGGGTGCATGTTGGTTGTGTGCGCTCAAATTGGGCCTACCCGTGGCGGGCTTTGATCTAATGGTGTCTACTCTAGATATTGAGAGAACCACCAACACTTGGCTAGAGAGTTTGAGCGGATGGCCTATCGTTCGGTTGAGTTGGCTTACGGTCAATTCAACCGAGGAAAAACTTCTGACTCCAAATGAGGGTAGCGTTCAAGCTCTCCTATGGCCAAGCCCATTAGAGCAAAAATCTCTTGCCTTGACGGGAAAACTCCTGCAGTCCTTTGTGTTGAGCAAAAAACCGAAGTTGCGAAACCAAAGCTCACTCACCTGGGTGCAGTTGATTTTGAGAAGTGTTGCAGTGTTGCTTCTTGTCGGTGCATTGATGATTTGGGGACAAGAGCGCTGGCAATTGATTACCCAAGCCCAAGTGCTCAAAGCCAATACTCAAAAAAAGCTCCAAGGTCTGGCCCAAGAACAAGAGGTGCAGCAGCAAAACCTGGCAGCTGAGCGAAACTGGAGAGCACGTGTCTTGGCTCAAAAAGAGGCGCTACTTTTGGCGCCTGAGCCTTGGGGCCTGTGGGGAGCTTTTGAGCAAATTCGCCATGCCTGGCCTGTGAGTATCCATGGTTATCGAATTGACCACATTGATTGCACCTTGCTTGAGTGTTCCGTGTCGTGGGTAGGGGAGGGACTGGGCACTCAAACTCAGGATCAGTTGAAATTGCCCTTCATTCAAAAGCCGCTAAGGGCCGACTTATTGGCCACCTCTCGCTTGGCATTGAATCTACCCTTGGTGCGCCACTCTAGACTAATGAGCGAGGAGCAATTGGACGAATGGCTTTTGGATTCAAGAGGGGACTTTGCTCGTCGCCATTTGGGCTTCACGATCCAAGCGCCTCAGGCCATTATGGCAAGCACCCAACCCTCTTTGGGTTTGCATTCACCCGACCTAGAAGCGCCCAAAGTCATTGCTCATCAGGGTACTTGGCGGATGCCATTTCTGGCCAAAACTCACTTACTCGAGGCCGCTCAATTCGCTCAGCAACTTCAATCGCACCATTTGCTCCTCACCTCCATTCAATACGTCCCACATCAGTCCCTTGAGATGCGAGGCGAATATGTTTTTGTTCAACCCTGAAGGAGTTTGTCCATGCCAGTCTCTATAAAAAGTTCTCCCTCTTCAAAGCAAATCGACGAGTCCTTGATCGAACCTGCGGTCTCGCTTAAACAGGTGCCACAAAAAGAAGCCCTTGTCACAAGGTCAATCAAACTAGCCAGGACAGAGAAGACATCCAAGATCCCCAAGATCCCAAAGATCCCAAAGATCACGACTAATCCTAAGCTAACTCAATCATCCAACAACGCCCATGACACACCCCTCTCATTAAGCTCCGACCTTCAATCTGCGCAAGATCAAGCTTTAAGTCAAACTCAAACTCAAATTCAAAGCGCTGTAGTCATGAGTGCTTTAGGGTCAAGGACTGCTCTCTCCAAAGAGGAGGTTGATCCAAGGAGCATATCAATGGATAAGTCCAAAGTGTGGGCATCAAAATATTCCAATCTGGGTAAAAAGCCCACTTTGCAACTTGCTAAAAGAGGCTCACCTATAAGCGAGTTCGCTCGAAGTGCAATAGATTATGGGGGGAACATTGAACTGAAGATCACGCCTGAATTGAGTACTCCTATAAGCACTCCTGTTAGCACTCCTCTCAGCATTTCTTTCGTTGCACATGAAGAGCTAAGCTCCCCAACTCCCTCACTTGCTGGGTCTCCAATGGCACGAAAAGAGCCCTTG
>DAISKH010000175.1:1516-3441 GCA_036821105.1 Limnohabitans sp. | reverse complement strand
AAGCTCCCCAACTCCCTCACTTGCTGGGTCTCCAATGGCACGAAAAGAGCCCTTGCTGTCTCATGATGTAAGGGAGATGAAAGATGTCCCGCAGGGACAATACATTGCCTTTGAAGGTCACGATATTTCTGTCGGTTTCAAAGAGCATTTTGCGGTCATAAAAACCTCTGATTCTCAGGCCACGTTGCTGGTGCATGAGGCACATTTAGGATCTCATGCGCAGTTTGAACTGAGGCGTCGCGTGCTGGGCTTGGGGCTGGTGAGCCTCAAGGTGAGGGTGGCCAGTCTAGAGATCATCAAAAGCATTCACGCTGCGCATGAGCTGGCCCCAGACCTGGAGGACACCCAAGTCGAATCTAGAGCTTGGCACATCATCAACTCTGCTCTTGCCAAAAAAGCCAGTGACCTTCACATCGAGACTCGCGGTGCCTACGCTCGGGTGTACTTCAGAATTCATGGCGAGCGAATGGAGCAGCCCAGCATCTCCGCTAAAAGCGCCATGGACATGTGCAATGTGCTCTACGGGGTGCACGCTGACTCGGATAACAAGGGACTCACGTGGGATGAAAAAACAGTCAAAGACGCGGTGATTGAACACCACACACCTGAGGGTCAGCATGTTCAATTAAGACTCTCAAGTGCTCCCATTCACCCTTCCGGTAACTTTCATGTAGTGATTCGCCTACTTGTGATGGACGCGCTTACCCGTCGGCCTATTGAGGAGATGGGCTATACCCCCGAGCAGGCTACTTGCATAGAGGAGATGCTGGTTGGCGCGCAGGGGGCCGTGTTGCTGGCGGGGCCCACCAATAGTGGCAAGTCCACGTCGCTTCAGTCCTTTATTGAACGCATTGTTGAGCAGCGCGGTCGAAGCATCAAAGTGATCACGGTGGAGAGACCCGTCGAGTACTTGATACCTCAAGCTTGTCAGATGGGCGTGCCCGAGGCGAGGAGGGATTTGATGAACCGTCAAGATGGATCTGTCTTCACAACTTTCGTAGCGGCTACCTTGAGGCAAGACCCCGATGTGGTGATGGTTGGGGAGGTCAACGACAGCGATAGCGCTCAAAACATCAAACAACTGGTTCTCTCAGGTCGCAAGACCTTGAGCACCTTGCATGTTTATGAAGCCCTGAGTGTGTTCACACGACTCAGAGAGTTGGGGGTTCCTTCAAGTGTGCTGTTGATGAAAGGCTTCATCTCAGGAGTGGTTTTTCAGCGCTTGGTGCCGCAATTGTGTCCCCACTGCTCCGAGCCCATCTTGAAAGCATTTGAATCGGGTCGTGTGCGCCAAGACACCTATGAGCGTGTGAGAGCCTGTGCTGATTTGTTGGTGCACGATGTGCGCGTGCGTGGCCTAGGGTGCGCAGTCTGTGATCATTTGTCTATTGTGGGTAGAACCGTTTGCGCGGAGGTTTTACTGCCTGATCAAGCCCTTCTTGATCACCTGGCAAGAGGTGATTTGGGTTCTGCCCGTGCTCACTGGCAGGCGCACGCGGGTTGTCACATTCAAGGGCTTGGGGTGAGTGCACTCTCCCACGCCATTTCAAAGATGCGCGTCGGACTTTTGGATCCCCGAGACATTGAGCGCTGGATGGGGCCGTTGCGCCTGGAGGAATCTTTGCCTGAGGAATCATTGTTTGAGGAACTTTCAGACCCCAAAGCGGTGGCTTCATGCTGATTCAAGAAGTATTAGCTCCTTCAGTCGTATCCAAACCAAGCCTTGGGCTCCTGCGCATTCTTTTGTTGAAGGTCACCAAGCTTGCTCGCGTGTGCTGGACAGTCATCCGGTACCGAGGTCGTCTAACTCAGGAGCGGCTCGAGTGGTACAGGGCCATGGCCCGGCTCAGCCGAGACGGGGTACCGGTCTTTGATGCGGTCAAGACTTTGCAATATGAATTTGAAAAAATTCGTCACCCCTTGGC
>DAISKH010000175.1:0-1506 GCA_036821105.1 Limnohabitans sp. | reverse complement strand
CCCGAGTAAATGCAAGTGCTCCTCGTTGGGCCCCGCACAGACGACGTACCTTGGGACTCGAGCTCCAAGGTTTGGTGCCGGCAGCTGAGGCTTTGCTGATCGAGGCAGCCGATTTGAGTGGCGAGTTAGCACTTGGGTTCGAGCAAGCGAGCGTTTTACTTGAGGCGAGGCAAGAGATGGAGGGCGCAATTTGGGGGGCATTGGCCAAGCCCCTTGGGTATGCACTCGCCTTGGTAGCCCTGATGATGTATTTCTCCATTGAGATCCTCCCACAATTTGAGCATTACCGAGACCGTTCTCTTTGGCCTCAAGAGCTTCAACTGTTGGCTTTTGTGGCTGATCACGTGTTGGTACTTTTGCTAGGAGTCTTGGGGGTGGGCGCAGGGGTGATGCTGGTCATACTGAAAGTGCTACCCAGGTGGACTGGTCGAGTGCGAGATGCCATGGATCGGCACATGTTCCCCTTCACTCTCTATGCAAGTCTAAGTGCAGCACAACTCCTGGGTGCCATTGCAGGGTTTGTGAGTGCGGGTTTGCCTTTTGCGAAGGCATTGGAGCAAATATCGGTTTCAGCCAGCCCCTATATGCACCATCAATGTCAAAAGTTGCGCCTCTCACTCAAGATGGGTATGCGCCCAGAAAAAGCATTGGCCCATTTGGACATGATTGCGCTGGAGTGGCGCTGGATGATCGTGGCCCAGGGTCTGAATACAGACACGGCCTTGTCTTTGAAGCGCATGGCCCAGCAGATGCGAGCGCGCGCCAAGTCGCATGTCAAACTGGTCTTCGCCGATGGTCTGGGAAACGCCATGCTGATCGTGGTGGGCTTGGTGGTGTATTGGATTTACTCATCAATGATGAGCTTGGTGCAAATTCATTCCTGAGACAAGGGCTGTCTCTAGATTTTGGTTGAAGTGTTGAATAGGTCTTCAAGCAGGGATCAAGATTGATTAAGGATTGATCAAGGATTGATCAAGGATTGATCCAAGTTGATTTAAATATTTCTAAAGCCAAACCTTGAAAGACAGTCTCAAGCCTTGTTTTTTCCTTGAAAAAAAATGAAGACTTCGGGTTCCAATGAAGACCTCAGCATTGGTTTTCAAATGGAGGTTACATGACCCAGAGAAATAAACTCGAAAGAGGCTTTTCATTGATTGAGCTCATCATTGTGCTGGCCATCATCGCGGCGAGTGTGGCATTGATTTTGGATCGCCAAAGCAAAGCACAAGAAAGTAACAAAAGCAACGACACAGTGCAAGCGGTGAGTTACATGGTCTCCAAAATCAAAACCTTTTATTCCTCAAGCGGGAGTTACACGGGTTTGAGTGCTTCGGTGATTAACGGGATGTCTCTCCTCAATCAACCCTTGAAGTGGGACGGTGCCAACATCTTGGATGCTTGGAACAATCCTTTGGGGGTGAGCGGTAATTTGGTCACAGGTACACCCAGTTTTGCGCTTTCAATTGGGGGAAGTGTCAATGCACTGAACAAAGAAACTTGCGCAGC
>DAISKH010000174.1:4500-6300 GCA_036821105.1 Limnohabitans sp. | reverse complement strand
TGCCCCCAAAGCACTGGCCAATCCCAGCAGCACCAAGCCCGTGAGCATGCAGCGTTTAAGACCCAAGACATCAGCAAAGAGCCCCACCGTGAGCCCAAGCGTCATGCCTGCAAGTTGCACCATGGACAACAAAAAACCAGCTTGCACCAAACTCACGTGCAAATCAATCCTCAAAACCGGCAAGGCAGGGGGAAGCTTACCAATGTGCATGGCCACACAAACCCCTGCCAACACGACCCAAAATGCCGCCACCAACCCGCGCTCTTGATAAGACGCTCGATCGGTTGGCTGATCGGTTGGCTGATCGGCTGTTTTAGGCCTTTGAGTCATCATGCCTGAGACCCTAAAGAAAGGTTGGTAAGCGAAAAACCCGACGTGACCCATGCGTTCATGGGGAGTCTCCCGTCGGGGAAGGATGGCTCGGATCGGCGGGTGGAAGTAGACCTGAATTGGGTCTTGAATTTAAGTTACCGTCTAGGTTTGAATTTGAATTTGGCTTCGAATTTAGCTTCAAATTTAGCTTCGAAGCGTTTGAGTCATTGATTGCGTCCTCATGGGACAACCATGACCCCTTGGGCGGTAAACCCACCCACTCTTCCTTGCCAGCAGAGGCCCTTCCGAACCCCAAACCCGGTTGATGATCCAACGGTAATTCGCCCCCAGCTTTCGATGGACTCCAACCACTCAAGCGTTGGTGCTCCTTGGCGGCAAATCGGTCTGTCATACCTGCGATGTAATCAGCCACGGCACGCTCCCGATCATGGCGAGCATGAAACGACTCGGGCATTTCTGAGGGCGTGTGCAAATAGGCCAAAAACAAATCCTTGATGATCTCTTTGGCTTGTTCGGTGGTGTACAAAACGCGGGGGTGACGGTACAAGTTGGCCGAGAGAAATTGCTTCAACGCCGAAGACGCCTCTTGCATGGGCTCACTGAACATGACCAATGGCCCAGGATGAGCGCGCGCTTCATTGGCGCTCATCAAGTGCAGTGGAGCCAAGGCGGCTCGGGTGGTCTCAATCACATCGTAGACTTGCTCAGACAACATCAGCCGGATGGTCTCAAAGAGCCAACGCCTGCCTTGAATCTTGGGGTACAAAGAGAGTGTCTTGCTGCAATAGTGCTCAAACCAAGGCACGCTCTGCCTCAACTGCTCTGTGCTCAAGAGTCCCGACCTCACGCCGTCATCAATGTCATGCGCGTTGTAGGCGATCTCATCGGCCAAGTTGCACAACTGGGCCTCCAAACTGGGCTGGGTGCGGTCGATAAAGCGCGCCCCAACGCCCCCGGGCTCGCGCCCTTGCAGCTCCCGTGCTTGGGCCAAACCGCAGTGTTTCAAAATACCTTCTCGGGTTTCAAAGGTGAGGTTCAGGCCATCAAAAAGAGCATAGCGTTCTTCTAAAAAATCCACCACTCGAAGACTTTGTAAATTGTGCTCAAAGCCCCCAAAGTCAATCATGCATTGGTTAAGCGCGTCTTGGCCGGCGTGACCAAACGGGGTGTGTCCCAAATCGTGGGCCAAGGCGATCGCCTCCACCAAGTCCTCATGTAAGCCAAGGCTTCTGGCCATCGAGCGCGCCAATTGCGCGACTTCCAAGGAGTGCGTGAGCCGGGTGCGAAAGAGGTCTCCCTCGTGGTTCAAGAAAACTTGGGTTTTGTAGACCAAGCGGCGAAAGGCGCTGGAGTGGACGATGCGGTCACGGTCGCGTTGAAAGTCATTGCGCGTGGGCGCGGGCATCTCGGCCATGCGCCGACCGCGCGAGTGCAGTGGGCAGCTGGCATACGGGGCCAAGCCCGACG
>DAISKH010000174.1:0-4490 GCA_036821105.1 Limnohabitans sp. | reverse complement strand
GCGTTGAAAATCGTTTCGCGTGGGGGCGGGCTGCTCAGGGATCAAGCGCCCACGAGAGTGTAGGGGTCACTGGCGTAGGGGGCCAATCTCGAATCAAAATCATCCGTCATGGTGACTTCACACAATGCTCAATCACTTGGCACACCAACTCATCAGGGGCGGATGCGATCTGGGCCACGCCAGGCTCACGAATCACCACAAAACGAATCTCACCGGCTTTGGATTTTTTATCCAACCGCATGTGCTCCAAATAAACCTCCGCACCCAAGTCCGGAGCCTTGACCGGCAAGCCCGCACGTTCAATAAGTGCTTTGAGTCGATCACAAAAGGCCCGCTCCACCAAGCCCAAACGGTGCGAGAGCTCTGCGGCCATGACCATCCCACATCCCACGGCCTCACCGTGCAACCAAACACCAAAGCCCAAGGCGCTCTCAATGGCGTGGCCAAACGTGTGACCAAAGTTCAAAATGGCCCTCATGCCAGACTCGCGCTCATCTTGTCCCACCACCCAGGCTTTGATCTCGCAACTGCGCGCCACCGCTTGTGCCAGAGCCCCCGGGTCTTTGTCCATCAAGGCATCCAGATTTTCTTCCAGCCAAGCAAAGAAAGCCATGTCTGCTATTGGCCCGTACTTGATCACCTCGGCCAAACCCGCACTCAATTCCCGACCCGGCAAGGTGCTCAAGACCTCCAAGTCGCAAATGACACGGCGCGGCTGGTAAAACGCACCCACCATATTCTTACCCATGGGGTGATTGATGGCGGTCTTACCACCCACTGAAGAATCCACTTGAGCCAATAAGGTTGTGGGAATTTGAACAAACGGCACTCCGCGCATAAAGCACGCTGCTGCAAAACCTGTGATGTCCCCAACCACCCCACCCCCGAGTGCAAAGAGCACCGTTTGGCGGTCACAGCCGTTTTGAAGCAAGGTATCAAACACCAAATTAAGCGTCTCCCAAGATTTAGCACCCTCCCCGTCCTCCAGCGTCAGCACCAAAACCCGTGTGTAGTGGGGGGTCAAGGCCTTTTGCAGTGTAGCGGCGTAGAGCGGCCCCACCACCGTGTTGGTGACCAAGAGTGCCGTGTGGGCTTTCGGTAAATCCTGAAAACTGCCCTCCTGTGCGAGAAGCCCAGCACCAATCAAGATGGGATAGTCGCGTGAAGAGGCACTTTGCTCGCCGTCCGTGAGACTCACCTGCAAAGTCAGGCGCGCGCGAGTGGGGTCTTGCGCGCTCGAGGAGGCCAAGGCTTTTGAGGCAGTGAAGGGGGTTAAGTCAGCCAATGGAGTAATTTGAAAAGTGTGAATCGTATGAACCGTATGAACCGTGTGACTGGAGTGAATGGAGTGAGAGAAAGGATTCAGGTTGAATTTGTTCTCATTTGCTCATTTGCTCACTGCTTATCTTTTCATGTGCCCATGGAAGTGGGCGCAAGCGATAAAGGATCAATGTGCTTCATGATGAGATTGAGTAACGCCCCCACGTGGGGTCGTTCACTCTCAATCACATGATGGGCACACTGTGTATACAAGGGGTCTCTCACCGCAAAAAGTTCACGCAAACGCGCCATCGGATCCGATACCTGTAAGAGTGGCCGACTTTGGTCATGCCGTAAGCGACGAAACACATCCTCTGGCGTGCTTCTGAGGTAAAACACCGTGCCCCTGGCCCGCAAGCGCTCACGGTTAATGGGCTTGATCACTGCACCGCCGCCGGTGGAGAGCACGCCCGTCTCCTCAGTCAAAAGACGCTCCAAGGTCTCGCTTTCGACTTCGCGAAAACGCTCCTCCCCCTCCACTTCGAAGTACTCTCGTATGGTGCAACCCAAATGTTGCTCAATGGCCATATCGGAGTCCAGGAAAGGGATGTTGAGCTTTCTTGCCAAATGCCGACCCACGGTGGACTTTCCACTCCCAGGCAAGCCCACCAATACATACACGGCGTAGACCCCTTTGATTCGGTTGTTGCGGTGCACCCAAAGGGCGACCAATCCAGTCATTTTAAACCCTCCGCACGCACTCAACCCAGACAGCCCGAAGAGAGGTAGACTCCCTATCTTGTGCGACCCAATGGATCGAATGCCATCCCAGCCACCCATGTCCGATAGCCCTAACCCCAAAGACTCCAAACCCGCTGGTGACGCTGGCGCCAAACCAAGCGTCAAAGCCCCACCGAGCCACAATTTGTGGAGCCTCTTGCTTGGCTTTTTTGCTTGGACGATGGGTCTTGGCGCGGCCGCCTGCCTGACCATATTGATGCTCGTGTGCATAGCCCTGGCCATGGCCTACCCTCAACTCCCCGATGTCACCGATCTCTTGGACTACCGGCCCAAATTGTCCATGCGGGTGTTCTCAGCCGAGGGCAAACAACTCGCCGAGTTCGGTGAAGAGCGGCGCAATTTAACCCCCTTCAAAGAAATCCCCCAAGTGATGAAGGATGCCGTCTTGGCCATTGAAGATTCGCGCTTTTACCAACATGGCGGCGTGGACTACATCGGCCTCATGCGAGCGAGCTTGGCCAATTTGGGACACGCCAAGAGCCAAGGTGCATCGACCATCACCATGCAAGTGGCGCGCAATGTCTATTTAAGCTCTGAGAAAACCTTCACGCGAAAGATCTACGAGATTCTCCTCACCTTCAAGCTCGAGCACATGCTCACCAAAGACCAAATCTTTGAGATCTACTTGAATCAGATCTTTTTGGGGCAACGCGCTTATGGGTTTGCCGCGGCGTGTGAGACCTACTTTGGTAAACCCATCAAGAACATCACCATTGCTGAGGCGGCCATGCTCGCTGGGCTACCCAAAGCGCCCTCGGCCTACAACCCTGTCACCAACCCCAAGCGCGCCAAAACCCGCCAGCAGTACATCATTGAGCGAATGCTTGAAAACGGCTTCATCACCAAAGAGCAAGCCCAGCAGGCCAAGGCCGAGGAGTTGCACTTAAAGAGCTTGAGCACGTCCCCGCAAAACCATGCCGAATACGTGGCCGAGATGGCGCGCCAATTGATGTTTGCCCAGTACGGCCCAGAGATCTACACCCGCGGCTTAAACGTCTTCACTACCTTGCATGCCGATGAGCAAGAGGCCGCCTATGCCTCTCTTCGCCGCGGAATCATGGACTACGAGTTGCGTCAAATCTACCGCGGGCCAGAGAAATTCATTGACCTCCCCGCCCCCAAAGCGGCGAGTACCCCGGGGGCCAGTAGCGAGCTCGAGGACGTGGTCTCTGACGTGGTCTTGGAGCAAGGCGACAAAGGAGACCTCCTGTCTGCCGTGGTGATCGAGGCGAGTGCTAAAAAAGTGCGCGTCATGCGCCAAAACAATGAAGTGATTGAGGTCACGGGTGACGGCTTAAAGCCGGTCCAATCCGGTTTATCGGATAAGGCGGCACCGAACATCAAACTCAGACCTGGTGCGGTGGTGAGGATTGCTAAAAATGACAAGGGCGTTTGGTTTCTTACCCAATTGCCCGAGGTCGAAGGTGCCTTTGTGGCGATGGATCCCAGGGACGGGGCGATCCACGCGTTGGTGGGGGGCTTTGATTTTGAGAAAAGCAAATTCAACCACGTCACCCAAGCGTGGCGCCAACCAGGATCGAGCTTTAAGCCGTTCATCTACTCCGCCGCACTGGAAAAGGGATTCACCCCCGCCACTGTGGTGAACGATGCGCCACTCTTTTTTGATGCGAGCGTCACGGGCTCTCAGGCCTGGGAGCCCAAGAACTTTGACAACAAGTTTGAGGGCCCTATGCCCTTGAAGACAGCATTGGCAAAATCAAAGAACATGGTCTCCATCCGAATCTTGCAGGCCATTGGAGCGCCCTATGCCCAGAGTTGGGCGGCGAAATTTGGTTTCGACCCCGAGCGCCACCCGCCCTACCTCACCATGGCCTTGGGCGCGGGATCGGTCACCCCCCTTCAACTGGTGGTGGGCTACAGCGCTTTTGCCAACGGTGGCTACCGAGTGAACCCACACTTGATCACGAAAGTGACGGACCAAATGGGCAAAGTACTCTCGCAGTTCACCCCCATTGATCTTGATGAGAGCACCCAAGCGGTGGAGCCCAGAAACGCCTTCATGATGAGTCAGTTGTTGCAAGAGGTGGCCCGTTCGGGGACCGCTGCACAGGCCACCAAAATTTTGAAGCGACCCGATATTTACGGCAAAACCGGTACCACCAACGACTCCATGGACGCGTGGTTTGCGGGGTTTCAGCCGACCTTGGCGGCGGTGACTTGGATTGGGTATGACACCCCTAAAAACTTGGGCTCACGAGAAACTGGAGGAGGCTTGGCCTTGCCGGTGTGGATCGGCTTCATGCAAAAAGCCTTGGCCAATGTGCCCATCACAGAGATTTCTGCACCCGAAGGGGTGGTTAAAGAAGGGGCCGATTGGTTTTATAACGAGTTCACACGAAGCACAGGAATCACGAGCTTGGGGCTTGGAGACTCGGGGGGCTCAGGGAGCTCTGGGGGCTCTTCAAGTG
>DAISKH010000173.1:0-6303 GCA_036821105.1 Limnohabitans sp. | reverse complement strand
AATTCCCCTTACCTCGTTAATGATGCGGGAGGATACTTTTTTAAGCAATCCATAGGGCAACTCGGCCCAATCGGCCGTCATAAAATCACTTGTTTGAACTGCCCTCAAAGCCACCACATACTCATAGGTTCGACCATCGCCCATCACACCTACACTTTTCACGGGTAAGAAAACAGCGAATGCTTGACTGGTCAATTCGTACCAGGATTTACCAGTTTCGGAGTCAATATGAGCACGCAATTCATTGATAAAAATATCATCGGCACGCCTTAGCAAGTCAGCATATTCTTTTTTGACTTCTCCTAAAATCCTGACGCCTAGACCCGGGCCCGGAAATGGATGACGATAAACCATCTCCCTTGGTAAACCCAGTGCGACTCCCAACTCACGCACCTCATCTTTAAAAAGGTCTCTCAAGGGTTCTAACAATTTCAAACCCAGTTGTTCTGGTAAACCACCCACATTATGGTGACTCTTGATGGTGACAGCTTTTTTATTTTTAGCACCCCCACTCTCGATCACATCAGGATAAATCGTGCCTTGAGCCAACCATTGCGCCCCTTTGGCGCCAGCAGTTTTTAATTTGGCAGCCTCTTGTTTGAAGACAGCAACAAATTCGCGGCCGATGATCTTTCTTTTTTGCTCTGGGTCGCTGACTCCTTTGAGTTCGGCCAAGAAAAGCTCACTAGCATCCACTCGTACCACCTTGGCGTTCAAACGACCGGCAAACATCTCCATCACGATGTCACCTTCATTCAAACGCAACAAACCGTGGTCCACAAAAACGCAAGTGAGTTGATCTCCAATCGCTCGGTGTATCAAGGCGGCAGCGACGGAGGAGTCCACTCCACCCGAGAGCCCTAAAATCACCTCCTCGTTCCCGACTTGCTCGCGGATCAGTTTCACAGCCTCTTCAATATGGTCACTCATGATCCAGTCAGCTTTGACACGGCAGATCTCTAGGACAAATCTCTCAAGAATTTGTTGACCCAAATTCGTATGCGTGACCTCTGGGTGAAATTGCACGCCATAAAAACCTCTCTTGAGGTCAAACATCCCCGCTACGGGGCAACTGGCGGTGCTGGCCATCAATTGAAAGCCTTCCGGCATTTCTACGACCTTGTCTCCATGGCTCATCCAGACATCCAGTAGGCCGTGACCTTCTGGGGTGGTCACATCGGCCAACCCGTTCAAGAGTGGGCTGTGGCCATGTGCTCTGATCTGTGCAGAACCAAACTCACGCTGATCACCCCGCTCAACACGTCCACCGAGTTGGAGTGCCATGGTCTGCATGCCGTAACAAATACCCAATACCGGCAAGCCAAGCTCAAAGACTTTAGAGGGCGCTTTGTCTGAATCTTGCTCATAAACACTGGCGTGTGAGCCCGATAGCACGATCCCTTTTAGATCATGGGTGCTAGAGAACTCGAGGAGCCAGTCATTGCTCACATCACAGGGGTGAACCTCACAATAGACGTGAGCTTCACGAATACGCCTAGCGATCAGTTGAGTCACTTGGGAGCCAAAGTCCAGGATCAGAATAGTTTGATGTTGCATTTAAAAATGGATCAATCAATAAAAATGAAATTTAGACACTCAGTCTTCTCGAAAACTTGAAGGCTCTGAGCCCGAATGCGAATATCCAATGAAATGAAAGCCTAGCCTCCCAATACTCACCAGCGCTTAACCTTTTCAGTCAGCTCGGTAGTTCGGTGCTTCTTTCGTGATTTGAACGTCATGCACATGACTCTCACGAATACCCGCCGTGGTGATCTCGACAAACTCAGCCCGGGATTGCATGTCTTGAACGCTGGCACAGCCGCAGTATCCCAAACTCGCCCTCAAGCCACCCGCCATTTGATACACGATACTCACCATCGAGCCTTTGTAGGGTACTCGGCCCTCGATGCCCTCAGGCACCAATTTGTCAGCGTTGGGGTTGGTCCTGCTCGACTCTTGGAAGTATCGGTCTGCACTGCCTTGCTGCATGGCGCCGATGCTGCCCATCCCGCGATATGTTTTATAGCTTCGACCTTGGTACAAAATCACCTCCCCTGGAGCCTCCTCTGTTCCTGCAAACATACCGCCCATCATCACACTTGATGCTCCCGCAGCAATGGCCTTGGCAATATCTCCGCTGTAGCGAATCCCACCGTCCGCTATCAACGGCACACCCGTGCCCAAGAGTTCTCGTGCAACATTGTCAATCGCAGTGATCTGAGGTACCCCCACACCCGCCACGATACGTGTCGTGCAAATGGAGCCCGGACCAATACCAACCTTAACAGCATCCACACCGGCATCGACCAAGGCACGCGCCGCACTCGCGGTTGCAATGTTGCCGGCCACCACGTCCAAATCCGGATAGTTCTGTTTGATCCAGCGAACCCTCTCAATGACTCCAAGGCTGTGCCCATGGGCGGTATCGACCACCACCGCATCCACGCCTGCTTTTACCAAAGCTTGAACTCGCTCCTCGGTACCCTCCCCCACACCCACAGCTGCTCCCACTCTCAAGCGACCCGATGAGTCTCTAGCAGCGTTGGGGAAACTGGTCTGCTTGGTGATGTCCTTGACAGTGATCAAGCCCTTGAGCACAAATTTGTCATCGATCACCAACAGACGCTCTAGCTTGTATTTATTCAAAAGTGCTTTGGCCTCTTGAGGTGAACAACCTTCGGGCACGGTGATCAACTTCTCCTGAGGGGTCATGATCTCTGTTACCAACAGGTCATGGCGAGTCTCAAAACGCAAATCTCGTCCTGTCACAATCCCCACCACCACTCCCCCGTTGCACACAGGAAAGCCCGATACACCGAGTTGCTCTGATAACTCAATGACTTGACGCACTGTGAAGGTAGGCGGAATGACGACAGGGTCACGCAAAACACCGCTCTCGTAGCGTTTGACCTTAGAGACTTCCAACGCTTGCTGCTGGATGGTTAAATTCTTATGAACAATGCCAATGCCACCTTCTTGTGCAATGGCGATCGCTAGTCTTGCCTCGGTGACCGTGTCCATTGCGGCCGATACCAATGGCAAATTGAGCGTAATTCGACGTGAAAATTGTGTACTGAGTTGGGTGTCTTTGGGCAAGACCTCAGAGTATGCCGGCACCAATAACACGTCGTCAAAGGTGAGCGCTTTTCCTAGTAGGCGCATAACGTATCGCTCCAAATAGTAGATTCTAACGTTTTAGAGGTCCCAGTTTTAAGCCTCTACCAAGAAAATTCAACCTAAACTTGGGTGATAAAAGCGATAGGGCCCAATCCAGTATCATTTGTATGTTAAGCCCCAAAACCTCCGCTGACCGTCCTAGGCTTAATTTTGCCTAGACTACACCTATTTTCCGGTGGAGCAAAACTCCACTCGTCATGCCACCCAACGTCACTAGAAAGACTATCCATGAAATTCGCCCAAATTCTCCCCCGCCCCCTAAAGCACTTGGGATTGATTGCGCTCGGTGCTGCGCTTCTCATCTTGCAAGGGTGTACTGTTTTGAGCGTGGCCGATGCGGTGGTCTCAGGTACTGTGGACGTGATCTCAACGGGTGTGCATGCCACGACCTCGGCCGTCAAGTCCATCTTGCCCAATTGATTCGTTAAGCTCAAAGACCCTTGGGGCGTTCAAGAACACCCTCGAATTAGAGTTTACGCATAATGAGGCGTTGTGGATTGACAAAATGTGGACGAGCGCGCGAACTCCACTCTGTCCCTCTAACATCCATCCAAGGCTTTGAAGTCAGTACCAAAGCGCTCTCCAAGTCGTAGCAGGCAAAACTGCGCGCGCCTGAGTCATGGTTGATGAACCTCTTGGCACTCATGCACCCAGGCACGCGGGCCAAGCCTGGCATGTGTTCACGGTCGTACCAAGCCTCGATCTCAGGCATCCAGCCCTCCTCAACGTCAGTTTGAACCACATAGTGCACACCTGGCTCTTGCCCCCAATCCTTCCCCTTCAAATCAAGCTTGAGCTCCAAGCGCGATAAGCTCACTGAGCTCTCAAAAGGCAATTCGAGTCCCTTTGCCATCCATTGAGGCTTAAAAATATTGGAGAAATAGTCCTGCAATGGGTTTTGAAGATTGGTCAATTGAGCCCAACTGAGTTCTTGTGCTTGATCAAAGTCAAGGTAGAGGTAGACCCATATTCCAGCCTTGCCCTGCCCTCCCTGCCCTTCTTGCACCCCCTGCACCTCTTTGGTATTGAATAAGGCCAAGCGAGACAAACGGAGCCCAAAATCAGCACGGCTTGCCCCCACATCTAAAGTAGTTTTGACCAGAGCGGGTAACTCCTCACCCCATTGTTGAGCCCAGTGCTGCTGCTCAAACAAGAATTGCGCTTGGGCTGGTAGCACCACACTCAACAATAAGCGATGAGTGAGTGCCTGAAGAGTCGATCTCACGGCTCAATGCCCCACGTGGAGTGCTTCTAAAAAGCGCGAGACCATGTTGTAAGCCCCCACAGTTGCAGCCAAATCAACCTTTTGTTGATCATTGAAAAACCCTTTGATCGAATCGAATAAGGCATCGGGAACTTTGATCTCTCGGGTCATGGTGTCGGTCATTTTGAGAGCGGCAATCTGAACGGGGGTGTACAAATGCGTGGCAGCCTCAATGGCTCGGTGATGGGAATCAAATGGCATGGCCTTGACGTGATCAATGGCCTCTTGGGATACCCCTTCTTTCAATGCAATCGGCGCATGGGCATTGAACTCATACATGGCGTCGTTCAAGACTGCAACCCGCAAAATAATGAGCTCACGCACATCGGCCGATAAACTCGAGCGGTTGCGAACTGCAGAGAGCATTTGCTCCCATCCGTGGGCAATAGGCGGGCTATTCAGGAGCACTTGGTACAAGCCTGAGACACGTCCACGCTCAGCGGTGATCCGAGCTTCGTGTTCGGCCAATTCTGGACGAGTACCGGGTTCAATGGGTGAAATTCTCATAGTGGCCTCATAGGAAAAATAGTGAAAAAAAAAGAAACAGAACAAAAAATCGATTTAGCGTCTTTAAATGCACCTTAACTCTTTCAAGCGAGGGCATTTCTCCCGAGTGCACGCCCCTCCGCTTGGGGGATGTCTCACATCGGCGCGCTAATCACAACGAGCTGACATGCCCCCATCAACCACGATCTCAGTGCCCGTAATGAAGCGGGCTTCGTCGCTGGCCAAAAAGAGAGCTGCGTGGGCTGAGTCGCGACCATCGCCCATGAAGGGCAATGGAATCCGGGATTGTCGCTGGGCCAAGAGCGCTGTGACGTCACCGCCCGTGCGTTGCCCAGCCAAACGGGTCTCCACCATGGGGGTGTGCAACTGTCCTGGCACCACGGAGTTCACTCTTATACCCTGCTTGGCATATTGCACCGCCAAGACCTTGGACATTTGTAATACGCCGGCCTTGGTGGCCGCATAGGCCACCTGGGCTGAACCCGTCCAGCGGATGCCAGAGGTCGAGGACATGTTCACGATGGCTCCTTTTTGAGCCTTGATCATGTGGGGCAAGACATGCTTGCAACCCAAAAACACGCTCTTCAAATTATGATCAATTTGCGAATCCCACACCTCTTCACTCATCTCCACCGGCCCACCCTTGGCTGAGCCTCCCACGTTGTTGATCAAAACATCGATTTGGCCCCACTGGGCCACACAGGCAGTCACCGCCTCCAACATGGAGGGGCTAGAAGTCACATCGCACTGATGAGCGTGAAAGGAGCCTCCAAAGGATTGGATCAACGCCTGCGTCTCTTGCATATTCTCGCGCTTAACGTCAAGTCCAAAAACCTTGGCCCCCTCTTGTGCAAAAAATACGGCCATTGCGCGACCATTGCCCCAACCTGTTCCAACCGAGCCTGCCCCACTGATAAAGACAACACGGTCGTTAAAGCGGCGCTGCTGGGGCGGTAAAAGTTGCAAAGTCTCTTGGGTGTCCATGGGGTCTCAATCGAATAAAAAATAAAGAAATACTGTCTAAGTGAGCTCAGGCCTTGAAGCCGTAGAGTGCTTGCGGCGTGTTCACCAGCAACCCCTGGAGGAGTTCCTGAGTAGGGGCGATTTGGCTCAAGGCCTGCACCAACACCCCATCGTCTGGGATATGGGTGTGATTGGGGTGTGGCCAATCACTGCCCCACACGCATTGATGGGGATAGGTCTTAACCAATAATTTTGCCAAGGTAATCCCCGCCTGGTAGGGGTGGGCTGGGTTTTTGAAGGGGAAACGTGAGTCCACGCGGTCAATGCCGCTCACTTTCACAAAAAACTGAGGCGACTCAAGCAATTTCATGAGTTGAGCAAAGTCTGCATGC
>DAISKH010000172.1:5721-6341 GCA_036821105.1 Limnohabitans sp. | reverse complement strand
CAAATTAAAGGACTTAACATGAACAAGCTCTTCATCACCGCCATTGCCTTCACCTCATTTACTGGCTACTGTCTTGCGTCGAGCACACAAGCGGCGAGCCCCGCGGCTAGTCCCGCAGCCACCCCTGCTGCATCAACCCAAGTCTCTAAGAGTGCCGTAGACGCAAAGCCTGGTGCGAAAAGTGAGACCATGAAAACGGAGCACACAGCCAAGGCCCCCGTCAGTTCAGCTGCCGTCACTGCGTCAAACCCAACGGGCTCAACAGCAAAAGCAGCCAGTACCACAATGTCTGCCCCAACTGCTGCATCAACTGCTAAAGCTGTCCCCGCGACACCTGCAGCTCCCACTGCACCAGCCAAACACGTCTCTGTCAATTCGATCTCAAAAAATCCTGCATTGAACGTGAAGGCTGATGAAAAATTACCCAAAGCAGGCACGACTCACGCATCTTTGGACACGTCCTCTCATGCCAAGAATGCCAACAAAAAAGGTACAGTACCTGGGAACGCTGGTCAAAATAGGACAGGTAGTAGCTCTGGCATCGACAGCACCAAGAAAGCCTAAGCCACCGATTGCCACTCCTTAAACGTCCAAGTCTGACCTCACCAATTAAAGAGTAA
>DAISKH010000172.1:0-5711 GCA_036821105.1 Limnohabitans sp. | reverse complement strand
GACTAGACTAAAAAAACCTTCCCAAGCTTGACGGCGTGGGAAGGTTTTTGACGGGCCTTGAACTTATTCAGCCCGTTCGCTCAGACTTTAAGGTTAACCAGGTTTGTTGGCCTTATTGGAAGAAGTAGGCAACACCTCTTGAGGACGCACTGGTTTGACCGGGGCTTTGTGATCTCCCTCATCGCCGTCATGATCATCATCTTGAGTGTCATAAACACTTTTTTGTTCGCGGTGAGGATAAGGTTTATCGCCCATCAAACCAGCCCACAAAATGCGGTTGTAAGCGTTGGTATCGAGATGATCAGGAACACTGAAATCAAACCCCTTGGTTTTGGCGGCCCACCAGGCTGCTGTGTGAGTGGGTTTTGCAGCCTTTGCATACTGGGTACCACTGGGGATTGGCAATGAAGTGCCCTTTAAAAGGCTTGAGGCAGTGGCCGTGAAACTCCACGTTGTTTTACTCAAATCAAATGCATCGGTCATCGGCGCTGCATTTGCATCATTCAAGCTCAAGTGATTGAGTCCCAAAATATCAGTGATGGTTCTAAGAACGTTCACCGTGGTGTAGTTGGTGGATACTGTGGCACCTTGTTTAACGTAAGGGCCCACGACAAAGGCGGGACTTCTATGTGCGTCAACATGGTCTGAACCGTCTTGGGCATCATCTTCAACAATGAAGATCAAAGTATTGGAGGCGTATTTGCTATTGGCAACAGCTTGAATGAGACGACCAACAGCATAATCATTGTCTGCCATTTGTAGCTCAGGCGTATTGACACCACTGATGGCGGTTCCGAAACTTCCTGTGTGATCGTTCATCAACGTGATGGTGGTCAAGTTGGGTAAGTTATTGTTGGCAACATAACCATTGAACTCACGCTCCCACTCAGCTTCACGATAAAAATCAGGATAGTTATCGTCAAACGCTCTGTAATAGAGATCGGTGTTGCCCACCAACTGGGGGTTGGTCGGTGAGGCTTGAACTTTGTTGTTGACAAAGGGGTTGGTATCGATGGGCAAACCCACACCCAACTTCAAGACTTGGCTGTTGTAGAGTACCAAGTCACAATTGAAGCCATAGTTTCGAATGGTTTTGCCAGCCCTGAGCGCTGCACTCCAAATGTAGCCTTGTTGAATTTCACCATTGGGACCATCTGGCGCAGCACGGTCGGCTGAAGTCGGGAGCACATCGGGTGCAACGGTAGTGTACAAGTAGCTTGATGCAACACGTGCAGCACCGGTCAAACCGACGTTGATATTTCGGTTCAAGCCCTGCCAGTCATAAGAACCTGTGGTACCAGCGTACTCAGGGGCTAACATTTTGGCACTGGCGTCAGACTCCTTGGCAGACATACTCCAGGGCCATCCATTGCCACTCACGTCCCCTGGGGAGTAGAAGTTGTCAAAGTTCACAAAGTTATTGGCCAAAGCGTGGAAGTTGGGCGTTGTCTTTTGTGGGAATTCTGTGTAAGCGGGGTTACCGTTACCCTTGCCCAAGTCACCCAACAATTGATCGTAAGTGCGGTTTTCCTTAACAATGTAGATCACGTGTTGAATCTTGCTTTGCAAAGCTGTCATGGTTGACACATCGTTGGCGCTGGGGGTGTAACCAAAGTTATTGTTAGTGGCGACCCGATTGGTCAAACCCAACAAGTCCGCATTGCTGGGCACAGGCAAGGACTGAAGAGCGGAACCGGTGATGTTCAAAATGTACTGATTAGGTGCAAAGGACAAAGCTTTGGCCAAATTGGCAACCACTGGACATGGCACAGTTCCGTAACCCAAACAGTTCCCGGTGTTTGGACCAGGCACTGTTTTGGAGTTGAGGATGAAGAGGTTTTTGTTGTCCGCAGAGACTCTCACATCGGAGGGGTAGTATCCGGTTGGAATCAATCCTGTCACGACTGGTGCAGAACCCAAAGCAATCACCGCCAACGAGTTGGTGCCACGGTTGGTCACATAAAGGGTTGACTGGTCAGGAGAGATGGCAATACCGTTGGGAGATGCACCCTTGAAGTTGCTTGTTGGGAAGTTAGCGGGGTTGATGGTGACTGCCACATTGGTGGGCGCAACCGTTGAGACAGTGGCAGTCACTTTGTTGCTGGCCACATCAATGACAGAGACCACATCAGAGTTGTCGCTCGTCACATAAAGGGTCGTCTGTGCAGCATTGAGCACCATCTTATTGGGGTTACCTGTAACGGGGATACGAGCCTTCACCGATGGGGTTGAGCCTGAGATATCAACGACATCAATTTCGCGGTCCAACTCACTGCTCACATAAGCAGTCTTATTGCCCACAATGGCGACAGAGTTGGGGTACTGACCACCCGAGACTCCGGTCGACCCACCGCTCTTACCGGGACGCAGGTCTTGTTCACTTTGCACTTTGTTACCGACCAAGTCAAGGATCGAGACCGAGTCGTTGTAGGCATTGACCACCACTGCACGGGTTCCGTCTTGGGTGACTGAAATGCCCGAGGCCAAGGGTGCAACATTGTTACCGTTGCCTTTGTTATTATGACCCAGTGGGATCGGACTACCGTTGTCCGCCCAAAGTCCTGCGGCATTTTTTTGGATGACGTGAACATTGTCATCTGACCCGCCAGGAACATAAACTGTTTTGCCATCCGTTGAAAAGGCCAAGCCGACGTAGGTATTGGGAATGTTGACAATTTGTTTTTGTACAGGAGTGCCCGAACTCACGTCAAAGACAAAGAGATATTGAGTTGAGTCGTTGGGCAAATAGTTACCCTTGGCATCAGTTACATAGTTGTAGCCCGAGGTTACCACCATCAAAGTCTTGCCATCAGGGCTCAGTGCAGTGGACTCGGCAAAACCAGCAGGAAGATTTGGAAAATCACTCAAGCCAGCTTTAAGCAAAGTGTAGGTGGTGTTGGGGGCCGCTGTAGGTGTGATCAATTGGCCTGTAGGGAGGGTGATGGTAGGCGCTGATGCGATCGTGGGATTAGGGGCTCCGAGGGCGGGACCATTGTTGGACTGCCCACATGAGGACAACAACAATGTAGCGGAAGCTACACCAGCGATAAGTTTGAATTGATGTTTCATATTCAGTTCCAGAACATTAAGTTTGGCCATGTTCTATTCAAAGTGTGAATTCATTGTGACAAATAGAGATTTATGAAAAATATTTAGATGTCACGATTTAGAAATATAAAAACAACGAGAACTTCATAAAATAATTTTTGATTCTTCACTCAACACTTGAATTTGGTTCTTGATTGTTCAAATGCTAATCAGTCATTTTGAAAACACCAACAAATTTAGCCCAAAGCTTTGCCTCTTTGGCTTCATTGGGCTTGCGGTATTGATTCATTGCTCTCAAAGTTTCGCTCAGGCCCAAGCGAGTCAAGCGCTCAATTCAATCACGGTCATAGAAAAGAAAATTGCCTCCTCCTTGACCATGGATCTAGAGGATCAGTCTTGGGCGAAATCGGTTCTCTCCAACTTCGCCCTCACAGAGATAGCAACCCCTATGGCAGACTTTGGGAGTCTTGCCAACCTGACCCCAAGTTTTGTGAGCAGCGCCCCTAATGGGATCGGCTTTGATGCCGCCAAGAACATGTCTCTTAGAGGATTCACTGACGGACAGTTCAATGTGACGATGGACGGAATCCCTCTACAAGACCCTGATACATTCAAACATCACTCCACATCTTTTTTTCCAGTGGGTAGCCTGGACCACTTGTCCGTCGACCGAAGTCCAGGAACCGGAAGCTCTTTGGGCTACAGCACCCTAGGGGGCTCATTGGATATGTTTTCAGTGAACATACCCAAAGCCTCGGAGACATCAGTCTATGGGGCAATAGGATCCTTTGGTACTCAATTGGCAGGGGTGAAATTCAACACTCCGAACCCGGGTGTTGATGAGCACACAGCTTATTTGATCAACGCTGAGAGCATGAGATCAAATGGTGCATTGAGCTATGCAAGTGGCCAGAAAAGTGATCTCCTCTTTAAAAGCGTCAGCCAGTTTGGAGAGCTCAAACTCACCGCCTTGATCTCACTTGACGCCTACCAGTTCAATAACCCTCCAAGCGTCACCACCACACAAATTGCTCAATCAGGCACTGGGGCAGGATTTAATGCCAACCCATTGGATCCCAATTTTTTTGGTGATTCAAGTACGACTCGAAACACAGACTTTGAATATCTAAAGCAGTCCTACCGATTCAATCCCAATATTGAGTTGCAAAACACACTCTACACCTATGCTTATATGAGTGACGGATTGGGCATCAATGGAGACCCCACGAGCTCAAAGATTGGGACTGGTTTTGGAGTCAACCCCAACGACATTGGTGGTAATGCGACCTACAACTCTTACCGAACCAAGGGTGATGTGTTGGCCATGGATTTCAAAACAGACGAGCCTATTGAGACATCTTCCAAGGGCTTAAAAGCCGCTCGTCAAAACCATCTCAAATTCGGATTGTGGGTTGAGGAGAGTCATCAAAATGAATACCGTCAGGCGTTGGACCTGGTGACTCAGCAGAGCTATCCTCTCAATAAGCTCAGCAACAATGCCACTCTATACGCTTTCAATGACCAACTTCGCACGATCCAACCCTTCATTGATGCTCAATGGCACCTTGATGACCGCTGGATGCTCCAGTCGGGAGTGCGCTACCAAAAGGTTGACCGCTCTTTAAGCGGTATAACGCTTCCAACATCTTTGCCGGGCACCAACGGGGTCATCGGTAAAAGTGTTTCCTCAACCCTTCCAAGCCTTGAGACGCATTACGACGTTGACTCCAATCACTACGCCTATGCACAATGGTCCAAGGGCGCCATCGTGCCTCTTTTAAGTTACTTCAACTCCTCTACTCCCATGCTCTCCAATCAAGCTGCGCCAGAGACGGGTGTGGGTGTTCAGATGGGATGGAATTGGCATACCAAAGACAGTCTCCTCAATATCGACGCTTACAAGGTCGACTTGCAAAACTATTTCTCCAAAGTAGTGGTCTCAGGTAATACCGAGTTCATCAACAATGGTGCAGTGAGCTACAAAGGCATTGAGGCTGAGGGACATCAAAGAGTGAACGAGCAGATTGACTTCTTTGCCAACGCATCGTTGATTAAGGCCCAGTTTGAGACCAATGCAGTCACCTCTGCCACTCAAAAAGCTGGAGACACCCTTTCTTTTGCTCCCAATTATTTAGGACTCATGGGATTGATTTATCAAAGCGGCTCTTGGAGTGGGAACTTCACCACCAAATTCGTGGGGGGTCAGTACCAAGGTAAAAATGGCAGTTCAGATGGAGTGAACTACTTTGTACCGGCCTACAACTACTCCAATTTGTCGATCTATAAATTTATCGACAATACAACGATCTTGAATGAGATCAAACTTGGCTTGTCTATCTCCAACCTATTCAATCACACTTCAATCACTGATACTGCGGGGCCCTCAGTCGCTGGACCGCTATTGGTCAATGTGTTGTCTCCAAGAAGCTTCTTCTTGAGCTTGAACGCAAAGCTGTAATCTCTTTCTAGGCAGTGAAGTGTTGATCTGATTCATAAAAAATCTGATAGCGTCACAGCCCATGCGTTTCCACACACTTGCTTGACGACCGAGTTGAATTGACATGACCCCAAATCATGTCCAGGTGGCACATACCCGCCCGCGCCCCCGAGGATCGAGAGGCTTGCTTGCATTTGCTCTAAAAAGGAGGATTCCTGAGCTTTGA
>DAISKH010000171.1:0-6370 GCA_036821105.1 Limnohabitans sp. | reverse complement strand
TTAAACGGGTAAGTTTTTTTCGTAAACCCACTCCTCCCGTGAATGCGGTGAGTCATTCCAGTTCTGCACCGTGAATTTCTTTTTCTTTGACCTTGTCTTTTGCGCATGAGTACAAACTTTAATTCTTCGGCGGGTGAGTCATTGAGCTCACCCACACCTCAAACTCGGGAAACCGAGCACTCTCAACAAGCTGGACTCACGCATTTGCCACGCGCTGCCAGGAGATTGTTGGCACTCCTAGAGCGCATCCCTCACGGGACATTGAAGTTAACGGGTCCACACGGCTATGAGCGAGTGTTTGGTCAAGATACGTCTGGCCCCCAAGCTGAGTTACAGATCAAAGACTGGCGTGTTTGCCAAGAAACCTTACGGTTTGGAGACATTGGGTTTTCGGAGAGCTATTTCCAAGAGCTTTGGAGCACAAACGATCTCACAACGCTACTCAATTGCCTTTTGATGAACCGTCACGCTGTTGAGGAGGCTTTGTACGGCGCTTGGTGGGGTCGATTGGCGTATTCGATTAAACATTTCTTTAACCGCAATACCAAAAGTAAAAGTCCTAAAAACATCCAAGCTCACTACGACTTGGGAAATGGTTTTTATCAGTTGTGGCTTGACTCAGGGATGAACTATTCTTCGGCTTGGTTCAACGGCAACCCTTCGCAAGAGTTACAAGAAGCTCAGCTGGCGAAAACCCGCAGGGCACTGAGAATGGTGGGACTGGGGAACCAGCCCAACCAGCGGTTGCTGGAGATCGGGTGTGGATGGGGAGCACTTGCGGAGTTGGCTAGTCTTGAGTTTGGGGCTCACGTGACAGGAGTCACACTGAGCAATGAGCAATTGGCCTACGCCCAGGAGCGCATGAATAACGCAGGGGTTAATGCCGATCTCCGACTACAAGACTACCGAGATATTCCTGGACGAGCCCAATTCGATTGTGTGTGTTCCATTGAAATGATGGAGGCGGTGGGTCGGGAGTATTGGGAGGAATACTTCGCCACCATTCACCGTCAACTCAAGCCCGGTGGCTTGGCGTGTATTCAAACCATTGTGATTGCAGACAAGTTTTACGACCGCTACTCCAAGGGCTCAGACTTTATTCAAGAATATATTTTCCCGGGTGGTTTTTTACCCAGCCCATCAACCTTTCGAGATGAAGCAAAGAAGGCTGGATTTTTCGTTGTTGATGCCTTTGAATTTGGCCAGGACTATGCCCATACATTGAGGCTTTGGGCCAATCGGTTTGAAGCAGTCAAGGCCAAGGTGAGGACGCTTGGGTTTGATGGACGCTTTGAACGCATTTGGCAATTTTACTTATCGTATTGCGAAGCTGCCTTTACCCAAGGGAGCACCAATGTCATTCAATTCACCCTTAAAAAGCTCTAAAAATCTCTTGCCAGGGGCTCTCTAGGGTGCCTGGAGTACACAGAGCGCGGGTTCGGATCAGTGTGTTGTGCTGGAGTTTAATCAACTTGGTGAACTGAGGAAGAACTGTGAATCTGATGAACTTTGCCCGCTCAATTTCCTCCTTGCCTCGGTTGGTGAGGTGGGTTGTTGTTTTGATATTGCTACCTCTGCCTTGTTCTTGGGCCGTGGATGAACCCAATCGTGACTTGCAAAAGCTCTCTGCCTCTAGTCAGAATTGGCCATTTGTTCAAGAGTCCGTGGACGGTTTGAGTCGCAATGGCTATAGGCTCTTGGGCCGTCACGACTTTGATTATTTTGGGTTGAGTATTTACCGAGCAGCGCTTTGGGTCTCTAACCGAGCGCCGTCCAGTGCCACCTTGGATTGGCGAGATCAGGAGTGTTTGTTAAGTCTTGAATATCGAATGAGTTTTACCAAAGACGTGTTGGCCAAGCGTTCTGTGGAGGAGATGACTCGCCAGCGTGAGCTCACTGCGTTGGAGCGAGAGAAGTGGTTGGCAGCTCTCTTGTCTGTAATGGTGGATGTGAAACCAGGGGACCGCTTGACGGCCCAATTTATACCGCCCACACAAAGTCTTAAAGAGGCTTCACCACAGACATCCACTTTGGCTCAGAGCCCTACGCCTAAACCAACCTCTCCGATGGCGAGCGGGCTTGAGACGCCATTTTTTGGCGCTAAAACTGGGGCACATCTTCAACTCTGGTTCCAAGGACGCGAGCAAGCTCAGGCTGTCAAACTACCTGACATTACCGACCCAGAACTGGCAAATTTGTTCATGGGCATTTGGCTCTCGGCCAAGACATCTCAGCCCAAGATGAGAGAGGCGTTGCTGGGTATCGCGCCCAATAAGTCTCAGGCGCAGTCAAACCAATGGGCCCATGAGTGAAGATCGAGAAAGGCACGCCTAGGCCTGGCATAAGCGATCAAGGCTTAAAGGGCGATGTCTTGTTGGGCTTTATGGCAATGCCTTTGGCCTTCTTGGCGTTGCCTTTGTATGTGTATTTGCCTCATCATGATGTTCAAGTCCTCGGGTTGCCCATGGCCCAAGTGGGTCTCATGTTTTTGATCGCACGGTCCTTGGACGCCATCAGTGACCCGTTGTGGGGGGCGATGTGGGACCGTACATTCAAGCGCCGTCACTCCCAGGTCTTGCTCCTTTGCACCGCTTTGTCGATGGTCTTGTGTCTATGCTTTTGGGGCTTATTGTTCCCCAAGGAAAGTTGCCAATGGGTGACGTCCCTTGGACCCAAGCTTACGGAAAATTGGAGGGGCGTGTTGGTACGAGAGGAGGAACTTTGCTCGAACACCGCATTGAGCTCGTGGATTGGAGTGTGTTTACTGTTGGCGGGTCTGATGTACAGCGCCTTGGTGTTGGCCCAACAAACTTGGAGCGCGCTCCTCAGAGGGGGTGCTTTGGTGCAAAGCCGCCTAGCCGCTTGGCGTGAAACCTGCGGGTTGTTGGGGGTCGTTTTGGCCTCAGCACTTTGGCAAGAGACCCCACTGCAGTGGAGCGCACTCGTGTTTACGGTCTTAATGACATTGGCGATGCTGATGTGGATCTCCCTTGCATCTCCACCGATTAATCCAACCGTGTCCTCTCACCCCGTTGCACCAGCACCAGCACCAGCAACAGTGTTTGAACAAGAACAACCACAAGAATCAAAAGAATCAAAAGCATCAACAGAACCACAAGAATTACCAAGGGGGCAAATGTTGACGCCCAAAACTCTGGGCAGTACTTGGCGCGCGAGTACGGTGGCCACCGTACTCGCGCGCCAAGTACTGCCCAGAGTTTTGGGCGTCAACATTTGCCCCCTTGGTAATTCTTGTGGTTCTGTTGATGCTTTTGATTCTTTTGATTCTTGTGGTTGTTCTTGTTCAAACACTGTTGCTGGTGCTGGTGCTGGTGCAACGGGGTGAGAGGACACGGTTGGATTAATCGGTGGAGATGCAAGGGAGATCCACATCAGCATCGCCAATGTCATTAAGACCGTAAACACGAGTGCGCTCCACTGCAGTGGGGTCTCTTGCCAAAGTGCTGAGGCCAAAACGACCCCCAACAACCCGCAGGTTTCACGCCAAGCGGCTAGGCGGCTTTGCACCAAAGCACCCCCTCTGAGGAGCGCGCTCCAAGTTTGTTGGGCCAACACCAAGGCGCTGTACATCAGACCCGCCAACAGTAAACACACTCCAATCCACGAGCTCAATGCGGTGTTCGAGCAAAGTTCCTCCTCTCGTACCAACACGCCCCTCCAATTTTCCGTAAGCTTGGGTCCAAGGGACGTCACCCATTGGCAACTTTCCTTGGGGAACAATAAGCCCCAAAAGCATAGACACAAGACCATCGACAAAGCGGTGCAAAGGAGCAAGACCTGGGAGTGACGGCGCTTGAATGTACGGTCCCACATCGCCCCCCACAACGGGTCACTGATGGCGTCCAAGGACCGTGCGATCAAAAACATGAGACCCACTTGGGCCATGGGCAACCCGAGGACTTGAACATCATGATGAGGCAAATACACATACAAAGGCAACGCCAAGAAGGCCAAAGGCATTGCCATAAAGCCCAACAAGACATCGCCCTTTAAGCCTTGATCGCTTATGCCAGGCCTAGGCGTGCCTTTCTCGATCTTCACTCATGGGCCCATTGGTTTGACTGCGCCTGAGACTTATTGGGCGCGATACCCAGCAACGCCTCTCTCATCTTGGGCTGAGATGTCTTGGCCGAGAGCCAAATGCCCATGAACAAATTTGCCAGTTCTGGGTCGGTAATGTCAGGTAGTTTGACAGCCTGAGCTTGCTCGCGTCCTTGGAACCAGAGTTGAAGATGTGCCCCAGTTTTAGCGCCAAAAAATGGCGTCTCAAGCCCGCTCGCCATCGGAGAGGTTGGTTTAGGCGTAGGGCTCTGAGCCAAAGTGGATGTCTGTGGTGAAGCCTCTTTAAGACTTTGTGTGGGCGGTATAAATTGGGCCGTCAAGCGGTCCCCTGGTTTCACATCCACCATTACAGACAAGAGAGCTGCCAACCACTTCTCTCGCTCCAACGCAGTGAGCTCACGCTGGCGAGTCATCTCCTCCACAGAACGCTTGGCCAACACGTCTTTGGTAAAACTCATTCGATATTCAAGACTTAACAAACACTCCTGATCTCGCCAATCCAAGGTGGCACTGGACGGCGCTCGGTTAGAGACCCAAAGCGCTGCTCGGTAAATACTCAACCCAAAATAATCAAAGTCGTGACGGCCCAAGAGCCTATAGCCATTGCGACTCAAACCGTCCACGGACTCTTGAACAAATGGCCAATTCTGACTAGAGGCAGAGAGCTTTTGCAAGTCACGATTGGGTTCATCCACGGCCCAAGAACAAGGCAGAGGTAGCAATATCAAAACAACAACCCACCTCACCAACCGAGGCAAGGAGGAAATTGAGCGGGCAAAGTTCATCAGATTCACAGTTCTTCCTCAGTTCACCAAGTTGATTAAACTCCAGCACAACACACTGATCCGAACCCGCGCTCTGTGTACTCCAGGCACCCTAGAGAGCCCCTGGCAAGAGATTTTTAGAGCTTTTTAAGGGTGAATTGAATGACATTGGTGCTCCCTTGGGTAAAGGCAGCTTCGCAATACGATAAGTAAAATTGCCAAATGCGTTCAAAGCGTCCATCAAACCCAAGCGTCCTCACCTTGGCCTTGACTGCTTCAAACCGATTGGCCCAAAGCCTCAATGTATGGGCATAGTCCTGGCCAAATTCAAAGGCATCAACAACGAAAAATCCAGCCTTCTTTGCTTCATCTCGAAAGGTTGATGGGCTGGGTAAAAAACCACCCGGGAAAATATATTCTTGAATAAAGTCTGAGCCCTTGGAGTAGCGGTCGTAAAACTTGTCTGCAATCACAATGGTTTGAATACACGCCAAGCCACCGGGCTTGAGTTGACGGTGAATGGTGGCGAAGTATTCCTCCCAATACTCCCGACCCACCGCCTCCATCATTTCAATGGAACACACACAATCGAATTGGGCTCGTCCAGGAATATCTCGGTAGTCTTGTAGTCGGAGATCGGCATTAACCCCTGCGTTATTCATGCGCTCCTGGGCGTAGGCCAATTGCTCATTGCTCAGTGTGACTCCTGTCACGTGAGCCCCAAACTCAAGACTAGCCAACTCCGCAAGTGCTCCCCATCCACACCCGATCTCCAGCAACCGCTGGTTGGGCTGGTTCCCCAGTCCCACCATTCTCAGTGCCCTGCGGGTTTTCGCCAGCTGAGCTTCTTGTAACTCTTGCGAAGGGTTGCCGTTGAACCAAGCCGAAGAATAGTTCATCCCTGAGTCAAGCCACAACTGATAAAAACCATTTCCCAAGTCGTAGTGAGCTTGGATGTTTTTAGGACTTTTACTTTTGGTATTGCGGTTAAAGAAATGTTTAATCGAATACGCCAATCGACCCCACCAAGCGCCGTACAAAGCCTCCTCAACAGCGTGACGGTTCATCAAAAGGCAATTGAGTAGCGTTGTGAGATCGTTTGTGCTCCAAAGCTCTTGGAAATAGCTCTCCGAAAACCCAATGTCTCCAAACCGTAAGGTTTCTTGGCAAACACGCCAGTCTTTGATCTGTAACTCAGCTTGGGGGCCAGACGTATCTTGACCAAACACTCGCTCATAGCCGTGTGGACCCGTTAACTTCAATGTCCCGTGAGGGATGCGCTCTAGGAGTGCCAACAATCTCCTGGCAGCGCGTGGCAAATGCGTGAGTCCAGCTTGTTGAGAGTGCTCGGTTTCCCGAGTTTGAGGTGTGGGTGAGCTCAATGACTCACCCGCCGAAGAATTAAAGTTTGTACTCATGCGCAAAAGACAAGGTCAAAGAAAAAGAAATTCACGGTGCAGAACTGGAATGACTCACCGCATTCACGGGAGGAGTGGGTTTACGAAAAAAACTTACCCGTTTAA
>DAISKH010000170.1:0-6383 GCA_036821105.1 Limnohabitans sp. | reverse complement strand
CGCTTGGGGACCCTTGCCTTTGGGGTTGCTTACGGGTCCATTGGTTTTGCGCCCGATTGGAGAGTGGACATCTTGGCCTTCACTTTGGCAGGATTTGGCTTCTTTATGTTTCACAACACCATGCAAGCCTTGGCCACTCAACTTGACCCCAATCGCAGGGGCACATGCATGGCCCTTTTCGCATGCATTTTGTTTGGGGGACAGTCCTTGGGGGTCGTTGTTTGCACGGAACTTATTCCCTATTGGGGTTCTGGCTTGGTGCTACTTGTGGCCGGACTCTCACTCACACTCATTGGGCTCACACTGCCGATGTTCGTTAAAGTCGGACAAGCCCAAAGCAATCTGCAGTGAAATGATAGACGAAAAGTGATTTTTTTCCCTGAGCCAGAGAGCACGTTGACCTTGTACACTTGAGTGTGCCGCTGACATTTGCTTGGGGTTCCCCCATCACCTGCATTTGACTCATCATGGATTGCCCCTCAATGGGTCGAAGCACCCCAGTCAATGTGTCCCCCATTTTTAAAAGCCTAGACATGATTCCTCATCCCAATGACATCTCCAGCCAAGACTGGCCTGCCCTTGTAAGCGCCCTGCA
The DNA here is from genome assembly GCA_036821105.1 of Limnohabitans sp. GTDB lineage: Bacteria > Pseudomonadota > Gammaproteobacteria > Burkholderiales > Burkholderiaceae_C > Limnohabitans. Next base: position 5,788 of record DAISKH010000170.1, on the reverse strand, counting down.
AGCCAACCCGGACTACAAGGTGTTGCGCCGTTTAAGCCCAACACCATGGCTCACCGCGGATGACTCATCTGCCGAGCATCTGAGCACCTTAAAGGGAGTGGTATTGGACACCGAAACCACGGGCATGAACAGCTTAAGTGATCGGGTGATTGAGTTGGGAATGATTGTTTTTGAATACGAATTACAAAGCGCCAAGGTGGTGCGAGTCTCGCGAGTGTTCAACGAATTGGAGGACCCTGGATTCCCGATCCCCCCTGAGAGCACTCAAGTTCACCACATCACCGATGAGATGGTCAAAGGTAAGAAAATTGACGACCGAGTGGTGCATGAGTTACTTCAAGGTGTGAATTTGGTGATTGCCCACAACGCAAGCTTTGATCGTCCCTTTGTTGAAAACAGATGGCCGATTTTTGCAACCCTGCCATGGGGGTGCAGCATTCACGATGTGAACTGGAGAGCCAACGGAGTGGGTTCAGCAAAACTGGAATATTTAACAATGCTCCAAGGATTTTTCTATGAAGCCCACCGTGCAGTGACCGACTGCTGGGCGCTATTGGAAGTCTTGAATATGCACTTGGCGTTGGAAGATCAAACCGTGGCCCAAACTCTCTTTGACTCGATTGAAAAAACCGAGCACCAGGTCTATGCCATTGGCTCTCCGTTTGAGAGCAAAGATCTTTTAAAGAGTCGGTCCTATCGCTGGAATGGGGAGATCAAGTGCTGGAGTCGCGTTTTATCCTCTGAGCAAGCTTTGAGAGAAGAGCTTGCATGGCTAAAGGTCAACGTTTATGGTCACAAAAGAGACGCCAAAGTTGAGATTGAAACATTCTCTCGTCTTGAAAAATATTCAGACCGGCCAGGAGAGAAAAGGCTTCAAAGCTTGGCCAATCTTTAGTCATTTTTCAAAGTAAAAGCTACCCTGCCCTTGGTGGATCACTGATTTTTCGAGCAAACACCCAGCAAATATCGAGCAGGTATTGCACTGCATCCCAACTCGCAAGTCCTAATAAGATGGACAGACCAACCATGTGTGTCCCCTTCCTTGAACCTTGTGACATCGTGCGCCAGTTTGTTGCACAAATTGAATGAGAGTCCGACCCACTCGAATCATTCCTGCCGCCCCAACGCAAAAACCCCAAAGGCAAGGACTTTGGGGTTTTCTTAAGTGAAGAGAAATAATCAACAATGCAGCGGCAACGCAGTCTCAAATGGACCTCACCCTAGTATCACGGAAATGGATAAGCCCTTACTGAACGGGCTGCCAAGGCACCGGACAAGTAGCGACTTGGGGATAGTATTGTTGATAGCTTGGACAGTAGTAAGCAACAGGTGCGCCAGGACTGGCTTGGTACACAGGGGCTGGGTTCACCACCACGGGCGGATTGACATAGACCGGGCTGTAGGCTGGATAAGTGGCCGCATAGGCAGCACTCCCCACCAAAGCACCCGCGACGAAGGGGACCCCCCAACCACCGTAGTAGCCACCACGAACGTACCCATGACCCCCACCAAAATGGCCAAAGCCATGCGCTTGACTCGATACACTCGCGCCAAGGGTAAGCGCTGTGAATATTAAAAGAGTTAATTTTTTCATGTTGCCTCCTCGAATTAGGCTGTTTGGGTTGGCAAGAATTGCATCTTCGGTCTTTTGGCCTTGCAGGTCAATGGGATTTAACCTGTTGTCAATACAACGCTTGAGGTCGTTCAATGGATGACATCTGAGCTAGCTCAAACTGTAAAGTACTTTGAAGACTTAGAATAGATTTCATACCATGATAAAGGCCTTGACGATGCAATCCACCCTTTTGTTGACTCTCAATCGCTTTCAAAACATGTTTTCTATAAGACCTTTGACAATGACCTTGGTCGCAGCAGGGATGATGCTTGAGGTGACCCTAGCCCACAGCGCTGGCCCCACCATTCGGAGTCGAGATTTACCCAGTCCCTTGTACGATTATTGGGCCAAACAAAAACCCGATATGGGTAACACTGGCCACTGCGCAGTGGCCTTTGACAGCAGCACCGATGAGAGGAAGATGGCCTATGGTTGCTCGGTGTTCATCAAAATGTCAGCCCAGGGAGAGCGAAAAGCCTTGCAGTACTGCGAGACCATGCGCGAGACCAACCAAGTCAAAGCGCCTTGTCAATTGGTGGTCGATTGAGCCCGAAGATTAAAAAATCTGTGGCCTCAGATGGCCAAAGCCATCAGACTCACTACACAAACATATGCCACGGTCCAGCAAATGGTTCTGAGCGTTGGGCGATCAGTCACGTAGAAAAACACATACAGCCAACGTGCAGCAATAAACACCACACTCAATTGGTCCACTCGAGGGCTATCGACCGCGCTCAAAGTGGCCAAGATCACCGCTGCCGCAAAAAAAGGGAACGCCTCAAAGCTATTGTGTTGCGCCGCATTGGCCCGGGCTCTAAAGCCAGTTTGGCGGCTCAACCACTCTCTGGGGTTGTGATTATCAAAATCTTTGAACTGCCACTTGGCAATGGCGGTGCAAATCACAGGCGTGATTCCAGCCAATAAAACACACAGGTAAGCAACGTGCATGGGGGATCCTAAAGGGTTCAATTTCTTGTCTTGGACGCTACTGGAAGCATTGAAGCCAAAGCGGCTAATGTATCCATGGGTTCAAGGATAGCACTGACGCATTGATTTAGCCAGAACTAGGGAAAAGTCTGAGTGAGCACTTGCATCATTGTGTTCGTTTGGAACCTACAATGCTTTTCCATGTCCAAACTCAAAGAACTCCTCCAACCCTCACACATTGTGCCCCTCATCGTGGCCAGTGCTTTTTTCATGGAAAATCTGGACGGCTCAGTCATCAACACGGCCTTGCCGCAAATGGCATTGTCCATGGGCGTGAGTGCGGTGGACATGAGCATTGGCATTACCTCTTACTTAATCACCTTGGCGGCTTTTATTCCGGTGAGTGGTTGGTTTGCGGACCGCTTTGGTGCCCAACGCGTCTTTGGAAGCGCCGTGGCTGTGTTCACGCTCGCCTCAATCGGCTGCGCCCTCAGTGACTCCGTGCATGCCTTCACCCTGGCCCGTATCCTACAAGGCATGGGAGGCGCCATGATGGTGCCGGTCGGCCGACTCATCGTCTTGAGGATCACCCCCAAAGACCAATTGGTCAAAGTGGTGGCCCTCATCACTTGGCCTGGACTCATGGCACCCATTGTGGGTCCGCCATTGGGCGGCTTTATCACCACTTACTTTTCTTGGCATTACATTTTTTATTTGAATGTACCTCTGGGCTTGATAGGTCTGTGGCTTATCAAAAAATACATCTCCAACCAAAGCGAACAAAGTAAACGACCGCTGGACTTCATTGGGTTTTTGCTCATTGGCCTTGGATTGGCAAGCTTTGTCATGGGCGTTGAGTCCCTGGGAAATGAAGGTTTGACGGTGCGATGTGGAGAGCTATTTCTGGCCTGTGCTTTGTTGGGCTTGTTGGCTTGGGTTCACACCAAACGGCACCCGTCTCCGCTCTTGAACTTTTCGGTCCTGCGAGTGCACACCTTTGGCATCATCTTTTTTTGGGGCTCACTTACCCGGGTGTGCATTGGAGCGACACCCTTTCTAGCACCTTTAATGTTTCAAGTGGCCTTTGGCTATAACGCCTTTGCCTCAGGACTCCTGCTTCTCTCGGCCATGCTTGGCAATTTGGGGCTGAAGCCATTCACCCCAAAATTACTCAGGCATTTTGGTTTTCGAACGATCTTACTTGGCAACGGTTGTCTGGCCGCTTGTGCCGCCTTTGCCATTGGGCTCTTGAGCCCAAACGCCTCTGTTGTTTTGATCGCCATGGTCATGCTGGTGTACGGCATCACCCGATCGATGCAATTCACTTGCATTCAAACCATGGCCTTTGCCGATGTACCTTCTGAGCAAATGAGTGGGGCCAACACCTTATTCAGCACCATGGCGCAACTCACACAAGGCGTGGGTGTTGCTCTGGGTGCCACGATGATTCATGCAAGTGTTTACCTTCGCCAAGGAGACATCAATCACCCTCAGACCAACGACTTTACGCTTGCGTTTTCATTGGTGGGAGCATTGATCCTGGTGTCTTTGCTGGGATACCGCGGTCTTCGATTGGATGCAGGGGCCTCGGTGAGTAAGCATGAGAAATTTCAAATCCAGACCTCCAAGCCGTCTACCTCTACGTCTACTCCCTAATCCTGCTCCTAGTCCTGCCCCAACCTCCTCTACCCATGAAGCAACTCATCGTCTTTGATGCTTACGGCACACTCTTTGATGTCTACAGCATTTCACAAACTGCAGAACAATTATTCCCCCAGCAGGGCATTGCTTTGGCCAACTTGTGGCGTGACAAACAAATTGAGTACACCCGTTTGATTTCGTTGAGTGATCCCAGTAACCCCAATGGATCACAATACTTTGAACCTTTTTGGGATCTGACTCAAAAAGCCCTAGAGTACAGTTGCGCGCGATTGTCACTTAGCCTCTCACCCACTGCACGCGAGCAGCTCATGACGGCTTACGATCACCTCAGTCCATTTGCAGAGAATAAAGAGGTGTTGATACAACTCAAAAAATTGGGCCGACAAACTGCGGTGCTCTCTAACGCCAACATGAGCATGCTCAAGCGAGTGATTGATCACGCGGAGTTGACCCTCTATTTTGACAAAATCATCTCCATTGAAAGCGCCAAGCAATTCAAAACACACCCCAAAAGCTATGGCTTGGTGCATGAGAATTTCTCCATCTCACCCCAGCACGTATTGTTTGTCTCGAGCAATGCGTGGGACGCCATGGGTGCAACTTGGTACGGCTGGGATACGTTTTGGCTCAACCGCCAAGGTCTACCCAACGAGACGCTCGGCCCCAAGCCCGCTTACAGCGGAAGAAGCCTGGTGGACATGATGCTTTGCATCGATTGAACCCGGCTCGAGCGCTGCCCAAACCCAGACTCAGCTCTTTAATGTCTCAAGGGATGTAAGCCCGACTCCACCCCCAAGGCAATGCCCAGTAGGTTTGCATCTTGGTGGGCAACTTGCGACAACATGACTCCAGTGGGGAGTTCCCCAGAAGTGTGACAAGGCAAGCTAATAGAGCAGCCGTCTAAGAAATTAAAGAGTGAGGTGTTTCTAAGCATCAAACGATTGGCTTTGGCGAAGGCTTCATCGTCATGTCGCAAGGACTCAATGGCCGGGGCCACCATGGGCACAGTGGGACACACCACCGCATCAAAACCCTCCAACGCTTGATGAATCTTAGTGATCCATTGGGCTCGAGCTTTCAGTAAATCCCAATAGTGTGCAGCGCTCACTCCCTCACCCTGCTTTAGCCGAACCACTACTCGCGGATCGATCCGTGCTTCATGGGCCTTTAATAAAGCGTGGTGTTCAGCATAGGCCTCAATGGGAGAAAGACCCGCTGGTGTATTGATCACTGCCATTTCTTTGAGAACAGTGAGCTCTTGTCTTACGATTTGCGCCCCCAATTTCGATAAGGTGGACAACGTGCGATCAAAATCATTGGCAACACGGTCGTCCAACTCATCCAAGACCACACTGGTCGGGAGCAGCAATCTCATGCCCTTTAGTTCACGCTGGGTCACCGCCAAGGGTTGGCCCGACAGCACGCCGTCCAGTTCAATGGCATCCCTCACGTGATGAGTGATTGCACACACGGTGTCCATGGCGGGAGAGAGAGGCACGGTGCCTTTGATGCTCACACGACTTTGGGTATTTTTAAAGCCCACCAAACCACAAAGGGCAGCTGGAATACGGATCGAGCCACCCG
>DAISKH010000169.1:0-6435 GCA_036821105.1 Limnohabitans sp. | reverse complement strand
CGTCTCCAGTGGTGCAGTGGCTGAGGGCATGAAGCGTTTGGGCTGGAGTAGTCGACCCAGTGCAATACATGAGCTTCAAGCTGCAGCGGCAGTAGGCCAAATGGGCCTGGCCCAGATTTACGAGACCAAACTTAAAGAAAATGGTTTGGGTAGCGCTCAGGTGTTGTTGACTCATGCTGATTTGGCAGACCGTGAGCGTTATCTCAACGCCAAGTCCACCTTGCTCACCTTGCTCAAACACGGCGTGTTACCCGTCATTAACGAAAACGATACAGTCGTCAACGATGAAATCAAGTTCGGCGACAACGACACCTTGGCCTCTTTGGTTGCCAATTTGGTTGAAGCTGATGCGCTCATCATTTTGACGGATCAAGCCGGACTCTTTGACAGTGATCCACGCTCAAACCCTCAAGCTAAATTCATCGAATGTGCTCTGGCAGGAGATCCCTTGTTGGAGGGCATGGCCGGTGGGGCTGGTTCGAGTATCGGCAAAGGCGGCATGATCACCAAAGTGTTGGCTGCCAAACGCGCGGCAAGCTCGGGTGCCTCAACCGTCATTGCTTGGGGGCGAGAGCCCAACGCCTTGATCCGGCTTGCCAGTGGCGAGAGTTTGGGAACTTTGCTTTGGGCAAGTACTCCCAAATTGCAGGCTAAAAAGCAATGGATGGCTGATCATTTGCAGCTCAAAGGTGCATTGCTGGTGGACGTCGGGGCAGCCAGCAAGCTTAAACAAGGTGGCAGCTCTTTGCTGCCGATTGGGCTGGTGGGTGTTCAAGGAGACTTCTCTAGAGGAGAAGTCGTGGCCATCAAGGACCCGGACGGGCAAGAGCTCGCAAGAGGCTTGTCCAATTACGCCAGCGCTGAGGCAAGGCTATTGTGCAAAAAACCCTCCAGCGATTTTGAGGCAATTTTGGGCTACACCGCGGAGGACGAAATTGTCCATCGCGACAATATGGTCCTCATGCGCTAAGTAACCTTGGGTTTACTCGAGTTAATGCTCAAAAGACCCATCAGGAGGCAACTCGGTGTGACTCGAGAGTGTGTAGGGCACTCGAACTCCCAAGGTATGAGCCATGGACAGATCAGTTTGTGTGACAAGGTCTTGGCTTGAAGAGGATAAGACCTCTTGGCTTTGTTCAAGCTCAACTCTTGAAGGTCTCACGCGCTGTGAAAACTCTCTGGAGGGACGCGTGCGGTGAGAGTGGTTGTGCGGCTCCAAGCGTGGTAAAAACCGTTGCAACTCATTGAGCGCAGCTTCGTAAACACCCCGTTTGAACTCGACCACTACCTCCAATGGAACCCAAAAATCATTCCACCTCCAAGCATCAAACTCAGGGTGATTGGTGGCCCGTAAATTCAGTTGCCAGTCTTGGGCAACCAATTGCAGCAAAAACCAAATTTGTTTCTGCCCTTTGTAATGCCCCCTGGCATCTCGTCTAATATAGCGGTCTGGCACCTCATAGCGCAACCAATCTCTGGTTCGGGCAAGAATGCGCACATGATCAGGCATGAGCCCGACTTCTTCATGCAGTTCTCGAAACATGGCTTGCTCAGGGCTCTCGCCCTTGTCAATACCACCTTGAGGAAACTGCCAACTGTGACTGCGTATTCGCTTGCCCCAAAAAACCTGATTTCGATGATTGACTATGATGATGCCAACATTGGGCCTAAAGCCATCTCTGTCAAGCATAATCAACTCTCAAATTTTTCAATTGAGTTGATTATGCACAGTCCCCCCATTTGATCAAGGGGGTGTTTGTGATTTTTTTCAATTCAATGAATGAACTTCGCTGATTTTTAAACTTTAACTTGGGACCAACCCGCGACATGAAAGCCTCTCAATTCCTCGTCTCCACTCTTAAAGAAGCCCCACAAGATGCTGAGATCGTCTCTCATCAGTTGATGATTCGTTCTGGAATGATCAAAAAACTGGGGGCTGGTATTTACAGCTATATGCCCATGGGCCTGAGGGTTATCCGCAAGGTCGAGGCCATCATTCGTCAAGAAATGGAGCGTGCTGGTGCGATCGAGCTCACCATGCCACTCGTGCAGCCTGCAGAATTGTGGCAAGAGACCGGGCGTTTTGAGAAGATGGGTCCCGAATTGCTCCGTATTCGTGATCGTCATGAGCGTGACTTTGTCATTCAACCCACCTCCGAGGAGGTGGTGACCGATATTGCCCGTCAAGAAATCAAGAGCTACAAGCAATTGCCTAAGAATTTTTATCAAATTCAAACCAAATTCAGGGATGAGCGACGCCCCCGCTTTGGTCTCATGAGGGGGCGTGAATTCATCATGAAAGATGCCTACAGCTTTGATGTAAGTCCTGACAAGGCAAAGGAAAGCTACGCCGTCATGGCCAAGGCATATCGGCGTATTTTTGACCGCTTTGGCTTGCAGTACCGTGCAGTGGCCGCTGACAGTGGGGCCATTGGAGGCGACTTGAGCGAGGAGTTCCAGGTGATTGCGGCCACGGGTGAGGATGCCATCGTGTTTTGTCCACAAAGTGACTACGCGGCCAATATGGAAAAAGCCCAGGCTTTGCCACCCACCCACGTTCGCCAAGAGGCCACACAAGCCTTAAAGCGCGAAGCCACGCCCACTCAAACGACGTGTGAAGACGTCGCTGCCCTTTTGAATATTCCTTTACAAAAAATGGTCAAGTCCCTGGTCTGGGTTTATGAGCCAGAGGGTGAGGGTGCAACTGTTGCAGCGCAATATTGGTTGGTGCTGATCCGAGGGGACCATGAACTCAATGAGGTGAAACTCGGTAAGGTGCCATCACTGTCTCAAGGCCACTTGCGACTTGCACATGCCAAAGAGATTGAGGAATTGTTTACTTGCGTCCCCGGCTTTTTAGGTCCCGTTGGAAGGCCTCAGAGCGTGAGGTTGTTGGTTGACCGTGAAGTGGCATTGATGTCAGACTGGGTTTGTGGTGCCAATGCGCCTGGGTTCCATCTCTCAGGCGTGAATTGGGGTCGTGATTTGGAGCTGCCCTCTGAGGAGTTGATCCACGACCTCCGAAATGTGGTGAGTGGAGACCTCTCCCCCTGCGGTAAAGGTCAATTGAGTATCGAGCGCGGCATTGAGGTCGGTCATATCTTTTACTTGGGAACCAAGTACTCCAAGGCCATGAACGCCACCTTTTTGGATGTCAACGGCAAGCCTCAAGCCATGGAGATGGGGTGCTATGGCATTGGTGTGACCCGATTGCCAGCTGCGGCGATTGAGCAAAATCACGACAGCAAGGGCATGATTTGGCCAGAATCCATTGCGCCTTTTGTCCTGGTGATTTGTCCCATTGGAATGGACCGCAGCGATGAGGTCCGCCTCCAAGCGAATGCACTCTACGATCAGGCCTTACAGCAAGGGTGGGATGTGATTTTGGACGACCGTGGAGAGCGTCCTGGGGTCATGTTTGCTGACTGGGAGCTCATTGGTGTACCTCACCGTTTGGTTGTCTCCGAGAGAAGCATCAAATCTGGTGTGGCAGAGTACCAGCACCGTCGAGATAGCCAAGCCACTGAGCTTGGGTTGGATCAAGTGATGGCATTCTTAAAAGACAAAATCCAGGTTTCAATGCATTGAAACCTGGATTCAAAGGCGCAACAGGTTGATCCCTTGTTGCGCCTGGTTCAATCAGGGGTTGAGCGCTTTAAGATTAAATTTCAAGCTTTGGCTGAAATCAATTGGGTCAATTCCCCTGATTCGAACATCTCCATCATGATGTCCGAGCCACCAATGAACTCACCTTTGATGTAGAGTTGTGGGATCGTTGGCCAGTTGCTGTACTCTTTAATGCCTTGGCGAATTTCAGGCTCTTCAAGCACATTGATTGTTTTGAGGCTTTTCACGTCCACACCAGAGGCTTTGAGGACTTGGATCGCACGCCCAGAAAATCCACATTGAGGAAAGTTCGCGTCTCCCTTCATGAAGAGTACCACGTCGTGGTTTTTGACCAATTGATCAATTTGTGTATGTACGTTATCCATGATCCGGGAACTCCAATAAACAATGAAATGAAAAACTCATTGAGGCCAATCCCTAAGAGACTTGGGCCACATGGTTTAACAATAAAACTAACTCGTATTATTCCATGTTTGGGCTCTGCCCGCCAGTACACCGAGGGATGCCCGCGAGGTCAGGGCGGGTTTTGATATTGATGTAACCCAGGTCTTCAAGAGTCTCACGCACACGAGCGCTTTGGTCATGACCGTGCTCAAAAAGTAACCAAGCACCTGCTTTGAGGTGGGATATGGCTTGCTTAGCGATCGCTCGAATGTCGGCCATTCCCTCCTCTGGGCTTACCAGTGCACTGAGGGGTTCGTGCAAAAGATTTTCCAAATGAGGGTCCCCGGGTGCGATGTAGGGGGGGTTGGAGACGATCAAATCAAAGAGATGGCTCTCCATTCCCTCAAGCCAACTGCCTTGTCGAACCATCAACTGAAGGCTCAGAGCCTGGGCATTATGCTGGGTCAAGTCCAAAGCATTTAAGCTCTGGTCGATGGCCCAGACCTCGCACTCAGGCGCATTTTTTTTCAGTGCCAAAGCAATCGCCCCGCTACCACAACCTAAATCCACCACTTTGAGCATTTTTTCATTCAAATTCAATGAATCTAAAGGTCTAATTGGTGAGTTGGTACTTACTTTTTTTCTCGAATTGAGTATCTCTAAGGCCCAGTCCACCAATACTTCGGTGTCAGAGCGAGGGTCCAGCGCTCGTTCATCGACCTTCAGGGGCAGGCCATAAAAGCAACTCTCTTGGGTGATGTAAGCCAGGGGTACATGAGCGAGTCGACGCCTCACATCAGCCCAAAACAAGGACTCTTCAGTAGGGGTCAATTCGGTTTGGTCATGGGTATAGAGCCAGACTTTTTCGCTTTGTGCACGGCCCATGGCTTTGAGCATCAAGCACTGAGCCTCCAAGCGTGTGAGGCCGTGTTGACAAGAAAGGTTGATTAAGGCGCCTAGAGTGTTTGATTCGCCTTGGTGTGTATTCAAGGCCGAGCCTTCATCATTTGAAATGCTAGAGGGGTGAGTCATCGTGACGTGGATCTCAAACCACAAGGCCACCAATTTCAAGGTCTTGCATGAGCTCACTTTCGCGGGCATGTTGCAAGGCTGTCAACACCTCGGCCAAGTCACCTTCCATGATTTGAGAGAGTTTATAAAGAGTGAGGTTAATGCGGTGGTCACTCAGACGGCCTTGAGGGAAATTATAGGTACGAATTCGGTCGGAGCGGTCACCACTGCCGATGAGGCCTTTGCGCGTGGCAGCTTCTTTCAAGGAGCGCTCGAGTCTGTCCTTTTCTTGAATCCTTGCCAAAAGCACTTGCATGGCTTTGGCTTTGTTGCGGTGCTGAGAGCGGTCGTCTTGGCACTCAGCCACAATGCCAGTGGGGATGTGGGTCACTCGAACGGCTGAGTCGGTTTTGTTAATATGCTGTCCCCCCGCTCCCGAAGCACGGTAGGTGTCGATTCTGAGGTCTTGAGGATTGATCTCAATACTTTGGTGCGGGTCGGGCTCTGGCATCACCGCAACTGTGCAAGCACTCGTGTGGATTCGGCCCTGAGACTCTGTGGTTGGGATGCGTTGTACGCGGTGTCCACCCGACTCGAATCGCAACGCGCCATACACTTTTTCACCTTCTATGCGAAGCACCACCTCTTTAAAGCCACCGAGTTCGCTCTCGGATGCACTCATGATCTCGCACTTCCAGCCCACTTTCTCGGCGTAACGTGTGTACATGCGTAATAAATCGCCAGCAAAAAGGGCTGACTCGTCGCCACCCGTACCCGCACGAATTTCTAAATATGCATTGCGCGCATCCTCAGGATCCTTGGGCAGTAGTAGCCTTTGCAACTCAGCATCGAGTTGCTCGGTCTCGCTTTGTAAGGCCTTCACCTCAGCTTGCGCCATGGCAAGCATCTCAGCATCAGCTTGTGAGCCTTGTGGAGTCTGGGTCGATTCAGCCACGATCTCCTGGGCTTCTTGTAATTGAGCCACCGCACTTTGGTAGCGTAACCAGCGTGAGGCGATGACGGCCACGTCAGCATGCTCACGAGACAAAGCCATGAATTGCTGCATGTCTTTCAGGATATCTTCTTTGGAGAGTAAAAAATCAAGCTCCGCCAAGCGAACAGCATAGCGCTCGAGCTGGGTTTGCATAAAGGGTTTCATGGGTGGGTCAACGGTGAGGTAAAAATGATGTCAAGGCCAATTCTTTTTTTGAGCTCATGTCTTGAAATAAGCGCGGTTTTTTAGAGTCAATCGGATCAGTCTAGATTTCGGTGGGAAATGATGCAAAAAGTGCTCTCACATGGGACTTTGGACTCTAACCGTTGGACCTGTCTGGGCCAGTCTTTAAAACGGGAGGGGGAGTCAGGTGATGATTCAAGGGACGAATCGTGATCACACCGGCATCAAGCTTAAGG
>DAISKH010000168.1:0-6494 GCA_036821105.1 Limnohabitans sp. | reverse complement strand
ACGGCCCCCAAGTCCTTGCAAATGGTCTTTCCCCCATCTCCCTTAAAGCGCAACGATTAGATCCCCATGAACATCTATTTGGTCGGTGGTGCAGTGCGAGACGCGCTCTTGGGTCTCACAGACTCGGACAAAGATTGGGTGGTCGTGGGTGCCACACCCCAAGAAATGCTGGACGCTGGCTTTACGCCGGTGGGCAAAGATTTCCCCGTCTTTTTACACCCCCAGACTCACGAGGAATATGCGCTGGCCCGAACCGAGCGCAAAGTCGCATTGGGTTACCACGGCTTTGAGTTCCAGGCCTCTCCTGAGGTGACCTTGGAGGAGGACTTATTACGACGAGACCTCACCATCAACGCCATGGCCCAAACGAGCGATGGCCAGATTGTGGACCCCTACGGCGGTCAAGCTGACTTGGAGTCCCAAGTTTTCAAACACGTGAGTGAGGCATTTCGCGAAGACCCCGTTCGGGTGCTGCGACTTGCGCGTTTTGCGGCCCGCTTCCCCACCTTTAACGTACACCCAGAGACTTTGGCCCTTTGCACCGAGATGGTGTCGGCAGGAGAGATCAGTGCCTTGGTGCCTGAGCGGGTCTGGCAAGAGTGCTCTCGTGCCCTCATGAGCGTGAGGCCCTCCAGGTTTTTTGAAGTGCTCAAGGAATGCGGCGCCTTTGCCGTGCTCTTCAAAGAATGGAGCGCATTAAGTAAGCACCCCCCGACATGGAGATGGGTGATGGAGAGCTTGGATTTGATGGCCAATCAAGACGGCGCTTTGAGTGAGCGCTGGGCCTTGCTCGCATGCCCTTGGTTCATGCACAGTGCACTTCAAGGCTATTCAAAAGTAAACACCATCAAGCCTGAAAACTCAGTAAACCCAGTCGAAACTGCAAATCAACTTCAAGACCACGCCTCCCTTCAAACTCGGTTGAAGGCCCCCAGCGATTGCCAGGACTTGGCCAGCGTGGTGAGCAGTCTAAGTGGTGTGCTCACTGAGAGTGAAACTCTCAACGCACCGGAGTGCTTGAGTTTTTTGCAACGAATTGATGCTTTTAGAAGACCTGAGCGTCTTAAGTCATGGCTCTTCGTGCTGCGTATGGTGCTTGAAGCAGTACAAGAGCAAGAACCAGAGCACGGATTGAAGCACATCTTTGAAGCACGCCACTTGAAACTCAAAACCCTTGAAGCTGCTTGGTCCCTGCTCTCTACCCTGGACACCAAGGCACTCACACAAGAGGCTCTTGCCATGGGCCTTCAAGGAGCTCAAGTCGGAGAGTGGATTCACCAGCAGAGGCTTGAACACTTGTTTCAAAGTGACCGATTCAAGTCTTAGCAAGAGAGCGCTGAAAGAATCAAATTGTCTAAATAGTTCAAATAATCCAAATGGACGATTGAATTTCTGCCGTTTCAGTCAATCCATTCCACTGCGTGTTGGACTACACCAAAGTACCCCAAAAAAAATCAAGAAATTCTTTAGGCCTTTGAGTAAGGTTTGATGTTGGCCAGCGTTTCTTCTAAGAAGTCTCTCACCTGTGCCTTGTCATGATCCAACTGAAGTCCAGTCCAGAAGTCTTCGTTCATTCCAAAATATCGAGACAGACGTAAACCCGTATTCACAGTGATGGATCTTTTACCCGCGATGATGTTGCTGATTCTGGCTTGAGACACGCCAATATCCTTGGCAACACGATATGGGGTGAGACCCATCGGACGAATAAATTCTTCGAGCAAAATCTCACCAGGTTTGGGATAAGAAATGTTGCGCATGGAGATTGCCCCTTTGTAATGATCCTTGATGATCATTGATAGTCATTGATGATTACCCATTGTCACTGTTTTCGACAGTTCTCGCTGAGTTTTTTCACCAATGGAAAGCCAAGTCTCAAGGGGCTATTTCTTTGAGAGCGCCTTTTCACCAGAGCTTTAAAGGGCTTCTCACCAAAGACAGTTGAGCGTTTTCAAACTTACGCTCTACATAAAGAAGTTTTTCTGCAATACATTCCAAGCCAACCAGCGCTGAGCGCGCGCATTCAGTAATGCCTTTTGGGCATTCAATGCAGCCGTTTGCGCGCTCACCACATTGAGATAAGCCAAGGTGCCATTTTGGTATTGTGACAAAGTGATCTTCAGATTTTGAAGTGCACTTTGAGCTGCCGATTGGTAAGCCTCTTCCTCGGCCAAAAGCTCCAAACTTGCCACCAAATTGTCCTCCACCTCTTGAAACGCTGTGAGTACCACTTGTCGGTAGTTGAGCACTGCCGCATCGAGTTGCGCTTGGGCGATCTCTTTATTGGCTTGCCTGAGTCCACCGTCAATCAAAGGCAGCACCAAACTCGGCCCCAAAGACCACGCTTGGTTGGAGGCTCCAATGAGGGTGGGTAGATCGGTGTTCCTGTATCCCGCAGAGGAGGACAAGGTGAGGGGCGGGAAAAATGCCGCTTTGGCCACTCCCACTTGTGCGTTGGCGGCTTGAACTCTCAATTGAGCGGCACGAATGTCGGGTCTTTTTTGTAGGACTGAGAGAGCCACCACGTCCGGGAGTGCTGGTGGCTGAGGAGGCCATTTGAGTGCGTGATCATTAAAGCCCTGAGCATCTCTCTGAGTGAATGACCCCTTGGACTCACGTGCGGTGTCCACATTCAATAAGGGCTCCCAAGGGAGCGGGGCCAGACGCAACTCTGAAGGGGCGCGCCCCATCAAAACGGCCAAGGCGTGCTCGAGTTGAGCGCTTTGGAGATCGAGGTCGTGGCGCTGTGCTTGGGTGGTTTTGAACTGGGTTTGGGCACTGGCCACATCGGACTGAGAGACCACCCCTGCGCGGTACTTGGCCTGGGTAAGCGCCAGAGATTTTTCATACGCCCCTTCAGCCTCCCTGAGGAGCGCACTCTGGGCCTGAGCGAGTCGAAAATTCAAATAGGTCTGCACCAAGGTCGCGCGGGCGGAACGCTTGGCCTGGGCCAAATCGCCCTCACTGGCTTGTGCATTGGCGCTTGCCACTTGGGTCAAGGCATCGATTCGCCCCCAAACATCGAGCTCCCAACTGAGAGAGGCATTCAAGCTGTAACTCGTACCCTTGGGCACAGAGAGTTGGTTGGCAGCGCGTGAGCTCGAAGCGGTCACGTTGACCGTGGGCCACAGCGAGGCCTGCGACTGACGCAATGTTGCCTGGGCCACACGCACTTGTGCACTGAGGCTCAATACGTTCACGTTGCCCCCCAAGAGCTCACCCTCCAAGCGGTTCAAGGTCTCGTCGTTCAACGCGGTCCACCACTGCTCTGCCTCTGGAGAGGGCTGAGCTAAGGAAATTTTAGAGTTTGAGGTGATTGAAGCTCCAGATGCTGATGAAGCAACCGATGAACCCGATGAACTGGATGAGCCCGATGAACCCGGTGAATCCTCATGCGGCTCCTTTGACGCCTGGCTCGACTCCTTCCATTGCACGGGCACTGTCCAATCAGTTTGGGGCAAAGGAGGAATTTGCGAACATGCGACCAGTCCCATGAGCATCAGCATCTGCATCAGCACCATGGTGAGACTCAAAGCCATCGGGGTTTGTTTCAAGTGATTGAGTTTCATGTTTGATCCGTATTGATGCCGATGTCAGGGGTCAGAAGACCTAAAAACGAGCAGAAAAATAAGCAACTGAGTAAGCCCATCAATAAAGCGATCAATAGATCGATATTGAGGTCATTCGTCAAAGCAGAAGTTGAGCCTCGCTTCCATATCATGGAGCACCTCGCGTGGTCAATGACCCAGAAGCGGACACTTTGTTTTTATTAAACACTGACCACGACGTCACCCATCGTTTGCAAGCCTCTAAGAACAAATACACCACCGGTGTGGTGTAGAGCGTCAAGAGTTGTGAGAGCAGCAACCCGCCCAAAACAGCAACTCCCAGCGGGAACCTTAGCTCCGCCCCATCTCCCTGCCCCAAGGCCAGGGGCAATGCACCGAGCATGGCCGCCAGTGTGGTCATCATGATGGGGCGAAGTCGCAACTGGCAGGCTTTGTAGATCGCCTGGGCTGGGCTCATCCCAGCGCGTTGACGAATCAAGGCAAAGTCAATCATCAAAATCGCGTTTTTCTTGACGATGCCAATGAGCAAAATCACACCGATCAAGGCGATCACTGAAAAGTCTGTGCCCGTCATCATGAGCGCTATCAAGGCCCCAACCCCAGCCGAGGGCAATGTCGACAAGATGGTGATGGGGTGGAGCAAACTCTCGTAGAGTACCCCAAGGACCAAATACAAGGTCAAGAGGGCTGCCAAAATAAGGAGAGGCTGGGTGGCCAAGGACTTTTGAAACGCATTGGCGTTGCCCGAGAAAGAAGCCCTAACGGAGACCGGCATCTCTAGCTTGGCCAATGCCTGGCTCACCGCGTCAGTGGCTTGGGACAACGAGGTGCCTTCGGCCAAATTAAAACTAAACGAATCGGAAGGCACCCCACCTTCGTGGCTCACAGCCAAGGCGGTGTTGGTGAGTTGCACTTGGGCAATGCTTGAGAGTGGGATGCGTTGGCCCTTGGCGTTTTGGAGTTGCAAGTCCTTTAAGAATTGCGCACTTTGTAAATACTCGGGCGAGAGCTCAAGCACCACCCGGTACTGGTTCAAGGGGTTATAGATCACGCCAATTTGACGCTGACCAAACGCATTGGCCAAGGCGTTGTCCACATCCCGCATGGTGAGCCCCAGCGACAACAAACGCTCTCGGTCCACGACCAGCGAAGTCTGAAGCCCCCGGTCTTCAAAGTCAGAGTTGATGTCCTCGAGCTCATTCAATCGTGACATCATCTGCCGAATCTTGGGCTCCCACTCCCTCAGTTCATTCAATTCATCGGCTTTCACAGTGAATTCGTACTGGGAACTTGACTGACGTCCACCAATCCGAATGTCTTGCACGGGGACCAAAAAAAGTCGTGCCCCTGCCTTTTTAGCAAGCTTAATCCTGAGACGCGCCACCACCTGATCAGCGCTCACGTCACGCTCACGTTTGGGCTTTAAGGTGATGAACATCTGAGCCGAGTTGCGTTGTCCCCCGCCCGTGAAACCCGTCACGTTGTCCACTGCAGGATCGGCTTTAACGACCGCCATGAATTCCAAGATGCGACTTTGCATGGACTGAAAGGAGCTACTTTGGTCGGCGCGAATACCGCCAAAAATGCGGCCCGTGTCTTGCTGCGGGATGAAGCCCTTCGGGATGGTTTTATAAAGACTGATATTCAAAGCGATGGTCGCCACCAAGATCAGTAGCATGATCGGTGGGTGGCGCAAAGCCCACCCCAAACTGACTCGGTAAGCGCGCTCAAAGCGAGGACCCAAGGTTTTAAAGAAGGCCACAACACGGAGTGGCAAATCCCTTAACTGGGCAGGCGTTTGATGAGCTAAAAACTTAGGATTTCGACCCACCTTTTGCTCAGGCTTCAAGAGTGCTGCGCACATCATGGGTGTGGTGGTGAGGGAGACCACCATGGAGATCAAAATCGCCACCGACAACACCACTGCAAATTCTTGAAAAAGCCTGCCAATGATCCCGCCCATGAGCAAAATGGGGATGAAGACTGCAATCAACGATAGACTCATGGAGAGCACCGTAAAGCCAATCTCCTGGGCTCCCACACGAGCGGCCTCAACTGGGGTGAGTCCGGCTTCAATGTGTCGGGTGATGTTCTCCAGCACCACAATCGCATCATCCACCACAAACCCTGTGGCAATGGTGAGTGCCATCAAGGAGAGATTATTCAAACTGTAACCCAGCAGATACATCGCGGCAAAGGCACCAGCCAAGGACACGGGAACGGCAACACTTGGGATGAGGGCCGCGCGACCGCGCTTTAAAAATAACCCCACCACCAACACCACCAAGGCAATGGAGATTGCCATGGCCTTTTGAATTTCAAAGAGCGAAGATTTAAGACTGGGGGTGCGGTCCGAGACAATGCGCATATTCACCGCTTGCGGGATGGTCGCTTGAAGGCTGGGTAAGATGTCCTTGACCTTTTTCACCGCTTCAATCACATTCGCCCCGGGCTCCTTGTTGAGGATCAACAGCACGGCTGGCTCGCCGTCCTCAGCACCAAAGTTGCGAACATCTTGCACCGAATCCTCGACAGTGGCCACATCGCTTAATCGCAATATTTGCCCGCCGTGGTTCGCCAAAATCAATTGTGCGTACTCTTTGGCTGTTCTGGCTTGGTCATTGGCCTCGATTTGCCACACTCGCTCAGCGTCCTCCACCAAGCCCTTGGGTCGGTTACCGTTAAAAGCCACGACCGCCAAGCGCACTTGCTCGGTGGAGAGGCCCACGGCGCTTAGTTTTTGGGGGTCTAGCTCAATACGCACCGCTGGGAGTGCACCCCCGCCTATGCTCACCTGCCCTACCCCGTCAATTTGAGACAAACGTTGCGCGAGCACCGTTGAGGCAATGTCATAAATGGCGCCGCGGCTTAGGGTCTTCGATGTGAGCGAGAAGATGAGCATCGGCGCATCGGCCGGATTGACCT
>DAISKH010000167.1:0-6662 GCA_036821105.1 Limnohabitans sp. | reverse complement strand
CCGCAGGCTCACCTCACCCCCCTCTCTCATGAAACGGTGAACGGAGCATTTGTTAAAAAGGGATTTGAAATGCTCCACTCCAACATCAACGACTCCGTTGCCCAACAAAGAAAAACAGCCCAAGCGGCCTTTAACCGCAAGGTACAAGTCAAAGAGCAAAGTCATAAAAATGCTCAACTCTTCAATGCCAATTTGGCAACCGTGGCGCATTTGAATCAAAAAGCCTTCGAGGTTCAGCAAGCGAGTTCGACCAGCAAGGCCTTGAAAGCTTATCAAAACACGGTCAACGACCATGCCAATCTGAGAAAACTAGATCGAGACAATCAAACGAGCCACAAAATTGGACAAGCGACGTTGGATCAAAACGTCGCATCAGAAAAAGTGGCCCATTACAACCGCATCATCGAGGCTAAAAACTCGAACGACAACGTCAAAGATAATCAACGCGAGAGCGCCAATCAAAATCGTCAACGCATTTTGGCTGGCAACCAGGCCTATAAAACTCAATCGACCACAAAAGCGTTGGTTCACCACCAACAATTGGACAAAAACACTCAAACCTTAAGACGCACCTCCCAAGCCCATCTGGCCTATGTTCAATCGAACGATGAGGCGCAAAAGAACTTGAAGAGCAAATACACTTACCAATTGCAGGGTAAGCAAATCGAGCACGAGAAAGTAAAGTCAGAGTTAAACAAAGGTGCCGCTACACACGAGCATTACCAGGCGTCGGACTTTAAGCGAGCAGCGGCAGCGCAGCTCTACAGCGCCAATGACCGAGCTGTCAATAAAGCGCTGACCATTCGTGATCCAGCAGGGTCCATGGCCTATTGATCAAGTGGCTTATCGATAGGCGGCCTATTGATCGAGTGGCCGATAGTGTTTGGCCACCCATATCATCGGGTAAAGGTTTAATGCACTACCTCAATCACGTCCCTCTTGCCGCCCTTGTAGGTGTAGAGCGTGAGTGCTCCATTTTTGATATCGCCTTTATTGTCAAAGCTGATCGTGCCCGTGACCCCTTTGTAGCCGGTCGTTTGGGCCAAAAAGGGCAAATACTTCGCGGGCTCTGAGGAGCCAGCCTTCACCATGGCGGCCACCATCAAATTGAGGGCATCGTAGACATAAGGAGCGTAGAGCTTGACGTCAGTATTGAAGCGTTTTTGGTACCGAGCTGCAAAATCGTCCAAGTCCTTCTTTTGACTCGCATCGACCCCACCCGCCTCAGCACAGTAGACTTGGGAATCCCCTAAGGCATCTCCTGCGAGCTTGGATAATTCGCTTGTACAGATGCCGTCACCGCCCATGAATTTGGCTGAAACACCCAAGGACTTCATCTGCTTGAGCATGGGTCCGCCCACTGCATCCATTCCGCCAAAGAAAATGATGTCTGGTTTTTTTGCTTTGATACTCGTCAAAATGGGACTGAAGTCAGTGGACTTATCGGTGGTGAATTCTCTGGCCACCACTGTCGCACCGGAGGCTGCCACCGCTTTGGCAAATTCGTCTGCCACTCCTTGACCATATGCAGTTCTGTCATCGATGACTGCCACTGAATGCGATTTCAAATTTTTTACGGCATAAGCGCCCAGCATCATTCCCAGGTGCACATCATCGGCCACCACCCTGAAGGTGGTGTTGAAGCCTTGGCGGGTGTACTTTGGGTTGGTTGCAGAAGGGGAAATTTGAGGAACACCCTCATCGTTATAGATCTTGGAGGCGGGAATGGTCGTGCCCGAATTCAAATGACCAATCACCCCACGTACCTTGGCGTCCATTAGCTTTTGCGCGACTGCCGTGGCTTGCTTGGGCTCAGAGGCATCATCTTCCGTCAAGAGCTCAAAACGCACTTTTTTACCCCCGATCACCACCCCTTTGGCATTGAGTTCTTCAATGGCCAAACGAGCGCCGTTTTCATTGTCTTTGCCCAAATGAGCAATGGGACCGGTCAAAGGTCCGACATGGCCGATCTTCACCACCTCTTGGGCCTGAGCCTGAGCTTGAGGGCCCATGGCTTGAATGAAAAACAAGAAGGCCGCGGGAGCCATCGATAAAAGGAGCCTCATACGCATTGAGGCTGGGAGAACAAAGGGGGATTGTGTAAACATTGGAACTCCATCTGGCAAGTACAAAAAAGGCAAAACAACAATAAGACGATAAGAAGATAAGGCAAAGAGGCCGTTGAATACGATTCACCGGCTAATCATCGAGAGCCAATATAAAGTAAATATAAACCAAAACCGCACCCCCATGACAAACTCTCCTCGTCTATAGACATTATTTTTGAGAGCCCGATTGAACAAGGAGTCCAAATGGTGAACCCATGGGGGGTTCAATGAAAGCTGCTTCGCTCCACGGCAAGAGCGCAGGATGATTTACTTCAGCTCAAACCCCAGCTCATTGACACGGCTCTTTAGCTTTTCACGACCTCTCAACGCTTTCTCTCCCGACAATCGACTCAAAGTGTGCAAATCCCACTCTCCAGGGGTATTCATTTTTTGTTCGGTGTAGAACCGATTCATGATCACGTTGTAGTCTTTTGTGGCTTGATCGAAGGCTTGCGGGTTGTACTGCTCTTTGTGAAGCACAGCGGACATGGGCAACCTCGGCTTAATACTGGCTGGTTTTTGTGGATCAGGATAGCCCACACACATTCCGAAAGACGCAAAACTCGATGAGGGAAGCCCCAACTCTTTGGCGACCACCTCGGCCGAGTTGCGAATACCGCCAATGTAGACCACCCCAAGACCAGCCGCCTCAGCGGCAACCGCTGCGTTTTGTGCAGCCAGTGTCGCATCAATATTGGCCAACAAAAAAGCCTCCAAGTAGTCCAAACTGCCGTGGGGAACTTGACGCTGCTCCCCCAAGGAGCGAAGACGGGCCAAGTCAGCGATCCACACCAAAAAAAGCGGGCAAGTGTCAATTTGTTTTTGTTGCCCTGAGACCGCGTTTAAACGCGCTTTGCGTTCTGGGTCGGTCACACTCACCACACTCCAGGTCTGGAAATTCGATGAAGTCGAGGCCGACTGGGCCGCTGCCACCATCATCTCCACCGTGTGCTCAGGCACGGGGCGTGAATCAAAGGCGCGAATGGAACGGTGCTTCAAAAGTCCTTCGAAAGTTTGATTTTCAAAAACTCGCAGTTCCTCAGCACTCAACTGGGCCAACGGGTGATCTGTGGATCCATAACGGGCGTTCAATAATTGGGAGATAGACATGAGCGAGGTTTAATAAAAATAATAAAAAAAGTTGATCAATGTGAAACTCTTTGAATCAGACTGGGTGAAGAATAAAGAGTCCCATCGGCGACTATTTTAGTGAATTGAAGCGTTCGCCTAAGGAAGGGTAATCCTGAGGGAAGAATGGTTATGCAAAGCATTAGGGAAGATCGAACTCCTCATCGCTCAGTCTTTCAACCGATCAACTCTTGAAGTTGAACGACTTATTTCATCCTCGGGGGAACCAGGCTCTCAACTTATCGAATCAGAGGAATCTGGAGGAGTCTCTGCCTGAGCCCGAAACGGGACGCCTCTGAGAACTTCCTCCAAGGTTGACGCGATGAGTTCGGGGACCAGTTCTTCGAGTTGCTCAAACACACGTTGGGTGACCTCTTGGGTGATCATCTTCAGGTGAGTGTCTTCAATTTGCTCAGGCGTCAACTCGGGCCAGTCATGTGGTTCTGGCAAAGAGTGAGAGTCAATGGCGCCTTCAGGCACCCAAGCCTCTTGTTGAGTCTGAAACGAAGGAGTAGACGTGGTGCTTAGGGGTTGAATCGGGTTATCTGACCTTGGGTTCCTCTGAGTACTTTGATCCTCGGGTGTCTCGTGCCCTAAGGAGCCTTGCATGGAGGGCTCGATCTGCCCAACCCCATTAATTAGTGCTCTCTCACCCCCATAAGCTTGAGCATGAAGGGATTGAGCATCCATGAAATGAGCTTCAGGCGACAGTGCTCTCCTAGTCACCGTATCCGAAGGATGCAGAGTCGGTACGCGTTTCAAAAAACCGGGATCTTGCAAGACCTTTAAGGACAATAAATCCTCTTGGGCCTTTAAATCACCGCTCCCCCACTGTGTTGAATGGGGAGGTGAATAGGTGGGAACTTCACGCGGATCACTCATGCTCAAAGTCCTTAGAACGCTCAAGCCGATGCGGCTTTTTGTTTTAGATCGTGTTGGATGATGGCATACCCACGGTCTTGATAGGTTTTCCAGCGCGCACGGGCAAACTCTCGATCCAGTTTTTCCATGCTCACCAACTCAATCACCCGCTCGAACTTCTCAAACCCTTGGGGGACCACATCCTCCAAATTCAAGAGCATTTGGTGGTGCGGCAAGGCGTGAAGATCACTGACCCGATCGGCCAACACAATGGGACTGCGACTCACCACATACTCGGGAGCACCAAGCATGCAATGGGGGATGAAGTCCGGTGCACTGAGTGTCCAGAGAGCCTGGTCCAGATGCTCCAAATTTTGCACCGATCCAGTCACCATCACTTTGGCCTGCAAGTTGTAGGCCTTCCTTAAAAACCGACAAGCATAGTCCATCTTGTCAGGCGCGTTAAAGTGAAAGGTGATCTCGGTCATCGTCTGAACCCAAAGGGGCTAGCGTTTGGGAGCTGTTTTGGCTGATTTTTTAACGCCCGATGTTTGCGTGGCTTTGCGGCCCTTGGCACTCGCGGGAGCAGATGCTGTCATGGGCTTGGTTTTGAGAGGTGACTTGGCTTGTTTGGCTTGGTCGATCAAATAGGACAAAACCATGGGCAAAGGCCTCGCCGTCGCACCTTTTGCTGGGCCAGAGCTCTTCCAAGCTGAGCCAGCAATATCCAAATGAGCCCAATGGAGACCCTGTGTAAAGCGCTCCAAGAACTTGGCCGCAGTGATAGAGCCCGCACTTCGGTCCCCAATATTGGCGGTGTCTGCAAAATTGGATTTAAGTCCCTCGGCGTACTCGTCATCCAGGGGCAGTCTCCAACAAGGATCCAACGTCCTCTCGCCAGCTGCCATCAGGGCCTGGGCCAAATCGTCATGGGGTGTGAAGAGCCCACTCCTCAAGTGACCCAATGCGATGATACAAGCCCCGGTGAGGGTAGCCATATCAAGAACCACGCTAGGTTTAAAGCGTTTGGCATAGGTTAATGCGTCACACAAAATCAATCGACCCTCAGCGTCAGTGTTCAGTATTTCAATGGTTTGCCCACTCATGGAGGTCACAACGTCCCCCGGTTTGATGGATTTGCCATCAGGCATGTTCTCACAAGCCGGTATCAAGCCCACCACGTTGATCTTGGGGGACAACTCCCCTAAAGACTTGAAGACACCTAGCACCGTTGCCGCACCACACATGTCAAACTTCATCTCATCCATGCCTGCACCCGGCTTGAGTGATATTCCGCCTGTGTCAAAGGTGATGCCCTTGCCAATGAGGACCACTGGTGGGGACTTATCATTAGCACCTTTATAGTGCATGACGATAAAACGAAGCGGCTCATTGGAGCCTTGAGCCACCGACATGAAGGACCCCATACCGAGCTTGGCCACCTCTTTGGGGCCAAGCACTTGGACATCGATCTTCTTGTAGCTCGCAAGCGTCTTGGCCGCTTGCCCAAGATGCGTGGGTGTCGCGTGATTGCTGGGTCGGTTTCCCCACTCTTTGGTGAAATTCATACCCGCCACACGTGCACGCCCCTCTTCAAAGGCCTCTTGAAGGGCGGTTTGATCGAGAGAGCCCTTGAAGAGGGGCTCCACACAAATGACGGCCGTGGACAAGGCGGCTGGCTTGGCCGAGGGTTTGGTGCTGGTGTAGATGTAGAAACTATCGCTCAGGGCTTGCATGGCGGTTTGAACTCGCTCTTGACCCAAACTGGGCAAATAAAGAGACAAGTGTTTACACTCAGGGGTCACCGATTTGGCCTCTTTGGCGGCTAGGGTGACGGCTTGACGAACCAATTTAGCGGTGCCCACACCACAATGCGCCAAAATGACGGGATTGGCTTTGACTCCTGGAACATTCCAAAGAGTCAACAACTTGCCGGCTTTGGGCTCCAATTGGGCTTTTTTGAGAGCATGAGAGATCGTTTTTTCGATGGCACTGTGGCTAACATGCTCTCCCTCAGGGGTGGCGTGGAAGGTGTCATCAACCAAGATCAACAACGTATCGGTTTTTTGCTGATACAAAGAGGTCAGTGCAATTTGTTTTAGTTCAAAGTTCATGTTTAAGGTCTTCTAGAATCGGGCCATGCAGTTTTATTCTTCAATTCGTCAAGAGCTCACCAAAAGTTTTGGGGCAACAGTGGTCGTTTTGGTCACCATCGTGCTCACCATGATGCTCATTCGCACCTTGGGTCAAGCCTCACGAGGCTATGTTAACCCGTCTGAGGTGAGTTTGGTGCTGGGCTATACGATGTTGGGGCATTTACAGACCATTCTCACGATGAGCCTATTCATTGCAACAGTCTCAACCTTATCCCGTATCCACCGAGACAGCGAGATGGTGATCTGGTTATCGGGGGGTGCTAGACTGCTGGACTTTTTAAAACCACTTTTGGGTTTTGCTTGGCCCATTTTACTTTTAATCTTTGTCTTGGCCATCTGGGTCTGGCCATGGTCTTACCAACAAAGCCAAGACCTCAAGGACCGGTTTGAAAAACGCGGGGATTTAGAG
>DAISKH010000166.1:4441-6698 GCA_036821105.1 Limnohabitans sp. | reverse complement strand
ATGCCCCGCAGTGTTGGGCATTTGATGGGTGCGTCCAATTTGAGATCGGTGGTGAAGTCTTGTGTGCAAAAAAAGGTCAAGCACCTCACGGTTTTCGCGTTCAGTACTGAAAACTGGCGCCGCCCGCCCGAGGAAGTGGCCACTCTTTTTGATCTCTTTGTGCGCTATTTGAAGACCGAAATCACTGAGCTTCAATCGCAAGGCATCCGTCTAAGGGTGATCGGTGACCAAAGCGCTTTCACGCCCGAGCTGCAAGAGCAAATTAACCTGAGTCAGCGCTTGACGGCCAACGGCACGGTACTCGATCTTACTGTTGCGATCAATTACGGGGGACGCTGGGATATTTTGCAAGCCACCCGTGCATGGCAAAACGCCCACCCTTATGAGTCGCTCGAGCAATTGACCCAAGAGGGGCTAGAGCCCTATTTGTGCACCTACCCTTTGCCTGAGCCCGATTTGCTCATCCGTACAGGAGGGGAGTCTCGCCTGAGTAACTTCCTCATCTGGCAATGTGCCTACACTGAGCTTTATTTCAGCGATGTGTTGTGGCCTGAATTCGATGAGCACGAGTTGCAATCCGCCATGGATTGGTATGCCCAGAGGGTGCGCCGATACGGTAAAACCGATGAGCAAATCAAAGCCAGTATGAGTAAGAAAATCGAGAGTGGCAAGGCTACGGGTGGTGTCTCACCCGTGACCACCGCCTCTTCATTACCCTCTAACTCCTCCTCCAATGGCTCCAACATGGCCACACGACCCTTGTTTTTGAAATAAGTCGTGCCCCTCGCGTCTGGCAAGCGCTCATTAGAATACACGCCATGATCAAAATCAAAGAACAACTCCGTCAAGCCTTGGCGCGCGTGCTCGAGCTCAAGGGCGAAGGCCTGGGTGCACAAGCCGCATTTGAGAGCCCCAAACTCGCCGAGCACGGTGACTTGGCCATCACCCATGCTTTGCAACTGAGCAAATTGCTCAAATCCAATCCTCGCCAAATTGCAACCGAGCTTAAAGAGCAGTTGCTGGCCACGCCTGAGTTTCAAGACTGGGTGCAAGACATCGAGATCGCTGGACCGGGCTTTATCAATTTGCGTCTCAAAGCCAGTGCGAAACAAGCCGTGATTGCCGAAGTCCTCGAAGGGGGCTCACTTTACGGTCACCGGTTGGTGCGTTCAGACTCAGTCGCCGAGCCCTTGCTGGTGGAGTTTGTCTCCGCAAATCCCACCGGGCCCTTGCATGTGGGGCATGGGCGACAAGCTGCGTTGGGAGATGCCATGTGTCGCCTCTTTGAGACCCAAGGCTACCGGGTGCACCGTGAGTTTTACTACAACGATGCGGGCGGGCAAATCGATAACTTGGCGCTCAGTGTGTCATGCCGTTTGCGGGGCATCGAGCCCGAAGACCCCCAGTGGCCGGCAGAGGGTTACCGAGGTCAGTACATTGTGGACATCGCCCGCGCGTTCGAGGCGGGCGAGAGTGTTCAGTGCGATGACCGAGCCGTGAAGTCCTCCAAGGATATCGAAGATTTGGCGGCCATTCGTGAGTTTGCGGTGGCTTATTTAAGGCGTGAACAAGACTTGGATTTGGCTGCATTTGGGCTCAAATTTGACCAGTTTTATCTTGAGTCCTCACTCTACACGAGTGGTCGCGTCGAGCGCACGGTTGAGCAGCTTAAGGCCTCAGGTCACACTTATGAGAAAGATGGGGCGTTGTGGCTCGCAAGCACTGCATTTGGAGACGACAAAGACCGCGTGATGCGAAAAAGCGAAGGCGGCTACACGTATTTTGTGCCCGATGTGGCCTACCATTTGAGCAAGTGGGAGCGTGGCTTTCACCACGTGATCAACATCCAAGGCTCTGATCACCATGGCACCATTGCGCGTGTGAAAGCGGGGCTTCAGGCGGTGAGTGATTTGCAAGGCTTGGGGATCCCCAAGGAATTCCCCTCCTATGTTTTGCACACCATGGTGCGGGTCATGCGCGGAGGTGAAGAGGTCAAAATCTCCAAGCGTGCCGGTAGTTACGTCACCTTGAGAGACTTGATTGATTGGACCAGCAAGGACGCGGTTCGCTTCTTTCTCTTGAGTCGAAAGCCCGACACCGAGTATTTGTTTGATGTGGATTTGGCCGTTGCCAAAAATAATGACAACCCCGTTTACTATGTGCAGTATGCCCATGCAAGGATTTGCTCGATCTTGATCAAAGAGGGCCATATGTCGCTAGACCCAGGTGAGTCCTCAGCAGCGACTTCAAAAGAGAC
>DAISKH010000166.1:0-4341 GCA_036821105.1 Limnohabitans sp. | reverse complement strand
TCAAAAGAGACCTCAAAAGAAACTTCATTAGTGACAACTCCACTATTGGGATTGGGTCTTGGCGCCGGTGCGTCTCTCAATTTGGAGCCTTTACAAAGTACCGCCGCCCAGCACTTGATGCTCTTATTGGCCAAATTCCCTGAAGTCTTGGCCAGTGCTGCCAAGGACTTGGCGCCTCACGATGTGACGTTTTACTTGCGCGAGCTCGCAGCGGCTTACCACAGCTACTACGATCAAGAGCGGATTTTGGTGGAAGACCCCGTGCTTAAAAATGCCCGAGTGGCCTTGGTCGCGGCTGTCGCCCAGGTGCTCAGGAATGGCCTGTGGGTTTTGGGGGTCAGTGCTCCACAAGTGATGTGAGTTTCACACCAATTCACATGAGAGAGGTATGATGGGAACTTGACGGAATGAGTGGCAAAGGCCCCATGGCCTGGTGTATTCACGGTGAGTTGTTTTTTGAGCCAAGACCATGAATTTACCCAGGTGTGTCAGCCCACTGCACCCTCACCCGATTGATTAACCTTTGTTTGACGAGTCATGACATCATCCATCCGTGCGCAACGAGGGGGAACTCTCCTGGGATTTATTTTTGGACTGATCGTGGGGGTGGCCGTGTCGTTGGGACTGGCCGTCTACGTGACGAAGGTGCCCATTCCATTTATGAATAAGGGCTTGACCCACACTCCCGATCAAGATGCGAGTGAGGACAAAAAGAACAAGGATTGGGATCCCAACGCACCTTTGTACAACAAGTCGACCTCGAAAAACTCTTCCGCCTCGGGCGCGGGTTCTGCAAACTCCTCTGAAGCTTCGGGTGCTGAGAAGGGTGCTACCAATACCAGCGCCGCTTCAGGATCAGGACCAGGCACAGGTGCCAATGCTCCTGCCCCCACTCCAAAAGCTGAGCCCTCCAGCAATCCTTTGAGTTCGGTGTTTGGCCCAGCCGCTGGGGGGGAGCCCGGCGCAGCCTCCAGCGACAAAGCGGACCCGATGACCGATCTGGCCCGCTCCAAGGCCAATGGCATCGATGCTTTTTTGTTTTATGTACAAGCCGGTGCCTTTCGCACCCATGATGAGGCCGATGCGCAAAAAGGCAAGCTCGCCTTGGCTGGCTTTGATACGACCCTCAGTGAACGAGATCAAGGTGGAAAGACGGTCTACCGCGTGCGCGTGGGCCCGTTGAACACCAAGGATGAGGCTGAGAAAATTCAGCAAAAACTAATCGCCTTGAAGGTCGACTCGGTCGTGGTTCGGGTGCAAAAATAAGCGCTTGGGTCACTTTGAGGTTGTTCAATTGAATGGTTTTGAATTTTGAGAGGTGAATGAGCATGAAACGTCGCGATTTGAACCAGGCCCTGGTGGCCTCCTCTGCAGCCATGGTGTCCTTGGGCCTTGGCCTTGGGGCTTCTCCCTTGGCCCAGGCACAGGGGTCGTCCTTTGCCGAGGGCATTGATTATTTGAGCTTGGATAAACGAGTTCCCACTGATAGTGAGAAGGGGCGTATCGAGGTCGTGGAATTCTTTTGGTTCAATTGCCCCCATTGCAACGCCTTTGAGCCACGGTTTGAGGCATGGATCAAGACCCTTCCCAAGGATGTGGATGTGAGACGTGCGCCGGTGCGTTTTCGCGATGACTTTGAGCCCCAGCAACGCATGTATTACGTGCTCGAGTCTTTGGGCCTGGTGGACAGCATGCAAGCCAAGGTCTTCAAGGCCATCCATACCGAACACCAGAACTTGCAGACATTTGAGAATTTGGCCGCCTGGAGCGAGAAAAACGGAATCCCCCGCGCAAAATTCACCGAGCTCTACAACTCGTTTGCGGTGGTCTCCCGCGCCAAACGCGCAGCCCAGCAACAAGATGCCTTTAAAGTCCAAGGCGTTCCTGCCCTAGGGATCGCAGGCCGCTTCTACACCGATGGATCTTTGGTGGGCAATATGGACAAAGCGCTCCAAGTCACTGAGTTTTTGATCTCCGAGGTTCGCAAGGGTCGTTGATGGCCTGGTGTTCTGGGTCAACGCTCAAAGTCGAGAATTAATGCTGAGAATTAATGCCGAGAACTAACGCTGAGAATCTTGGTCGAGAATCTTCGTCGAGAAATAAAGACGGAACCCAGAGCATTCAAACTCAATACGCTATCGGGCAGTAACGCCCGTAAAAAGCACAAACCAAGCCAGTGTGTGGCACTTTTGCCCATTTTGGAGGGGTTCGACCTTGTTTTTCAAGGTTTGGCCATCAAACTTGTTCAAATCACAAGGCCAGCCCTTACAATTCCGACAATATAAACAGCAAGATTTGTGCCTTGAAATTTAACCTTTTGTCTTTGTGTCTCGCGCTTGGATTGTCCATGGGGGTGTCCATGCGACTGGCCCATGCAGAGAATGCGGACAAAGACAAGCCCATGAACATCGAGGCCGATGAGTTGGTGCATGATGACTTAAAGCAGCTCACCATCTTCACTGGCCATGTCTTGGTGAACAAAGGCACCATCGTGCTGAAGGGGGACCGCATCGAGGTGCGAGAAGATCCTCAGGGCTTTCAATACGGAGTGATCACGCCAGAGAGCGGTAAACGAGCCTATTACCGACAAAAGCGCGAAGGGGTCAATGAGTTCATGGAAGGTGAAGCGCTGCGAATTGAATACGATGGCCGCTTGGACCGAGTGACACTGCAAGACCAAGCGGTCCTCAGGCGCTACCGTGGCACTGTCTTGAATGATGAGATGAGTGGGCATGTGATCACTTACGACCACCTGAGTGAGACCTTTCGGGTGGATGCACAAAAAGTCCCCTTGAACTCGCAAGCCGCCATGGGCGGTAAAAACAACAAATCAGAGGCCAGTGCGCTGGGGTTACTGGCCCCGAGGAGTGATTCTCGTGTTCGCGCAGTGCTCACGCCGGTACCCTCCACGGCCTCGCCCTCACCATCATCATCTTCCACCCCATCCATGGGGTTGACCAAGCCATGAATGCGCGTGAGCTCGACCCCTTGAACTTGGGTTCTCCCAAAGAGGTGGGCGCGTCTCTATCAAATTCCGATGCAACTCCTGCAGTGAGCGCCAGCCTAGAGGCGCACCATTTGCAAAAAGCCTATGGAGCACGTCGCGTCGTGCAAGACGTCTCCTTGAGCGTCAAACGTGGCGAGGTGGTCGGGCTCTTGGGCCCCAATGGGGCCGGCAAAACCACATCTTTTTACATGATTGTGGGTTTGGTTCGGGCCGATGCAGGATGGATCACTTTGGATGGGGTGCGCATTGAGCGCTTACCCATTCACAGAAGGTCTCGCTTGGGGTTGTCGTATTTGCCCCAAGAGGCTTCGATCTTTAGGCGCTTGAATGTTGAAGACAACGTGCGTGCTGTCTTGGAGCTTCAACGCGACGAGAACGGCGAGTCCTTGAGTCCTCAAGTGATGGAGGAGCGCCTCACGAATTTACTCCAAGAGTTGAGGGTGGACCATTTGCGCGACGCGCAGGCCCAGGCCCTCTCTGGTGGCGAGCGACGTCGGGTGGAGATTGCTCGCGCTTTGGCCACCCAGCCCCAATTCATTTTGCTTGACGAGCCCTTTGCCGGCATCGACCCGATTGCAGTCATTGAAATCCAGCGCATCATTGGATTCTTAAAAGCCAGAGGCATTGGTGTTTTGATCACAGACCACAACGTGCGCGAGACTTTGGGCATTTGTGACCACGCCTGCATCATCAGCGATGGCCGAGTCCTGGCTCAAGGCACCCCGGGTGAGATAGTCAACAATGGAGATGTTCGCCGTGTTTACTTGGGCGAACATTTCCGAATGTAGGGCGATCACGTCGCACACCCCATGAAGCAAGGACTCTCCCTTCGGGTTTCACAACATCTGGCGCTCACGCCTCAGTTGCAGCAGTCCATCCGCTTGTTGCAACTCTCCACCCTCGAGCTCAGCCAAGAGATTGAGCAAATGCTCGATGACAATCCTTTCTTGGAGAAAGAAAGTGATCTGGCCGAGAGAGAAGATTTTGGTGTGAGCCAAGAGGACGCTCCCATCACGCCCGATGCCCAGAGCAGTGAGGCGGCACTTGAGCAAGAGGCCCTGGCCAGCGAATCGGAGTTGGGGGGAGATGAGTTTGACGGGGCAGACACTTCGGAGCTCGGTGAGCTCGGAGATTATGCAGAGCTTGACTTGACGGCGCCCTCGGACGGTTTGAGTAGTCAAAGTTTGAGCGAGCGTCATGAGGCCACATCGGCCACAGATACCACTGACGCCAGCGCTGGGGGTGAGGACAGCACTATCGAGGGCGTTGCTGAGAGCTGGGACGGAGACGGGAGTGTTGAATTCTCTGCTGATGACAGCGAGTGGGGGGGAGAT
>DAISKH010000165.1:0-6715 GCA_036821105.1 Limnohabitans sp. | reverse complement strand
TGTCGGGTTCGGGCAAGTCGGTTGCCTTGCGTGCTCTAGAGGATGCGGGCTACTATTGTGTGGACAACCTCCCGCCTGAGATGCTCACGCAATTTGTTGAGCTTGAGAAAGCCCGCGCAGAGCTCAAAGTGGCGATTGCAATGGACTCCAGAAGTGCCTCCTCACTCCCTCTCGTACCCGCTCAGTTGGAGCAATTGAGAACCTTGGGAGTGGATATTCGGCTCTTGTTTTTGGATACTAAAACCCAAACCTTGGTACAGCGTTACTCCGAATCGCGTCGAAGACACCCCTTGTCTAAATTCGCCGCCAGCGATAACGACCCCGAGCGTGACCTTGTGCAAGCGATTCAGTTCGAGCGAGAGATTTTGAGTCCATTTAGAGAGATGGCTCACATCATTGATACGAGCCTCTTGCGATCCAACCAGTTACAAAGTTTTATCAAATCTTTGGTCTTTGCACCTGCTGCGCAGCTGACATTGATTTTTGAGTCGTTTGCCTTCAAGCGGGGAATTCCCGTGCATGCAGACTACGTCTTTGATGTCAGAATGCTCCCCAACCCCTACTATGAAGACGGCTTACGAGAGCTCACTGGAAAAGATAAACCCGTCTCCGATTGGCTGAGCACCCACAGCAGTGTGAACCAGATGTGCCAACACATTCAAACCTTTTTGAACCATTGGCTTGTTGAGCTCAACCGCGATCACCGCAGTTACGTGACTGTTGCACTGGGGTGCACGGGTGGGCAGCACCGCTCAGTCTATTTGGTTGAGCGTTTGGGGCAACTCTTTGGTAAAAACTGGGTCACCTTGACTCGCCACCGTGAGCTTGAAAATATACAAAATGCCCTAAAAAGTAGTCCTTGATTGCGCACCCACAGGAAAGCTTGAGAGGGGGAACCGTCAAGGCGCTCTAAAGATCTGACCGCCTCGCTCAATCTCAGCTCAACCCCAGCACAACCCCAGCTCAACCCCAGCTCAACCCCAGCTCAAACTTATCTCAATCCCTGCCCAAGAGAGCTTTCAATAATTCCTCAACGGGCCTTGACAATCCGACTTTCCCCCACTGCTCTTTGCTAAGCCACCGTGCACCAGGCCATTCAAAATCCTGAGGTGCCTCCCAAAAAAATGCATGAATACTCAAGGACTTGTGTGTGAGTTCATGGCGCATCACCTCCAAGGGCCTAGGCGGTGCCCAGATCGGGCGATCTTTATTTTTAGTTTGGCTTTTGTTTTGGTTTTGGGTTTGGGTTAAAAAATTAGATTTCACTTTGGTCTCGTGACTTTTATCACTCCATTGGAGGGTCGCATTGATCAACTCTTGCTCGCTCTCAAATTCAACAAAGCCGTGTAACCCAGCCCAAATGCCTTTGTCCGCGCGCTTCACACCCATCACCTCGCCCTTGGGATTACGGGCAACCAACCAAAACAACTGTTGAGAGGTACGCTTTATTTTTTTGCTCTTGAAAGGTATCTGGGCGACTCGCTCTTTTTTCAGAGCAACACATACCTTTTGCATGGGACAGTGCCCACACAGTGGATTCTTGGGCTTACAAACTGTTGCCCCCAAGTCCATGATGCCTTGTGTGTAGATGGGCATGTGACTGGCTTGGGTGGGCAAGATGCTTTGCGCAACTTGGGCAAGCCATCTCACACTGGAGCCCAACGCCATATCGCCCTCAAACCCCATGACCCGGGCTAGAACTCGACGGACATTGCCGTCTGTGATGGCCACGCGTTTTTGAAAGCACAAGGAGGCAATGGCCGCAGCCGTGGACTCACCTATACCCGGGAGAGAAGCGAGTGTCTCGGGCTCTTTGGGGAACACCCCCCCAAATCGATGGGTCACTTCAATAGCACATCGATGCAAGTTACGAGCGCGTGTGTAGTAACCCAATCCACTCCACATGGAGAGAATCTCATCGATTGGGGCACCCGCCAAATCCTCTACTCTGGGGAAACGAGACATGAACTCATGAAAATAAACCTTGACCGTGTTCACCTGGGTCTGTTGAAGCATCACCTCTGAGAGCCAAACGGGATAAGCCTTTAACTCTTGCTGCCAAGGTAGGTCATGACGCCCATGCGTTTTTTGCCAAGCCACCAAGGTCTTGGCAAAATCTTTAGGCAAGGCAGTCTCCTCAACTGAATCGGCTTGAATGGACGTCACCGTTTTTTTCACTGCTGTTTTCACCGTCTTTGGCACTGGGGACAATAAAACGTTGACCTCTGTCCTTGGCGCAAGGACCGAATAGGTGTTTGACACACCCGGCACGGATCACGCTCACGGTCATACACCATCATCTCAAGCTGAAAGTAACCCTCTTTGCCCTGCGCATTGGAGAAGTCTTTGAGGGTGCTGCCTCCAACGGCCAAGGCGCGCTCGAGGACTTGTTGGATAGCGTGAAGGAGCCTTTGCACGCGTTCGCCCGAGAGCTTACCAGCAGCGATTTTGGGGTTGATTCGAGCCAAAAACAAAGCCTCGTTGGCATAAATATTACCCACCCCAACAACCACCCTTGCATCCAATAAAACAGTCTTGATCGCCGCGGTCTTCCCGGACAAGGCCGCTTTAAAGTACGCCAAAGTAAAGTCCTCTTGGAGTGGTTCTGGCCCCAAATGGCCCAAGAGTTTTTGGGCAGCCGAATCGAATTCGGAGGACACGTACACAACAGCCCCAAATCGCCTGGGGTCTTTGAGCCGCAACGTCCCCAAAGTGGTCTGCATCTCAAAGTGCTCGTGCAACCCGATGGGCGACAAGCCATTGGCAAAACGCAAAGAACCCGACATGCCCAAATGCACTAAAAGTAACCCCTCACTGAGGTCCACCAACAAGTACTTGGCTCTTCTCCTCACACCCAGCACCCTTAGACCTTGCAAAGCGCTGGGCTCACAGCCAAGCGGCCAACGCAACGGCTTACCCAAATTCACACGGGTGATCTTCGCGCCTTCGATCGCCTGGGCAAAGCTTTGCCGTGTGATTTCAACTTCGGGTAATTCGGGCATAGTCTTCTCAAAACTGCAAAGTTGGCATTATCATCCACTGATGAACTCCTTTAAAAGCGCCTTTTTCAACTTTCCTCCCACTTTCAAAGCGGGGCTCCTAAAAAGCTCAGCGCCTAAGGGGCTTGCCATGAAAGAGAATATCAGCCTTGGCCTACCCCAAGTCTCAACGGGTGAGTACGTTAAGTTCCAAAACGAGAATCCTCATGTGGAGAAGGCCTTGATTTGGGGTCGCTCAAAGAGTTTTAACCCCATCACGCGCTCAATGACTTGCGCTATCAGTATCGCTTTGAGTTTCAACCTCAATGGGGCCCATGCCAACGAACCCAATAGCCCCATACTCTTGGCGCAAACTTCAAACCAGCCGCAGAAAAAAACCCCCGCTGGATCCTCAGATTTGAAATCAGACACTGAAAAAGAATTCACCAACTCTGATTTGAATGCCCAGTGGATGTTTGAAATTTTGCTTGGAGAGCTCAATACTCTCGAGGGACAAGCCTTGACGGGACTCACCATGCTCCTGGATGTGGCCAAGAAGTCCGGCGATGAAAAACTTTTTGAACGTTGTATCGAAGTGGCCCTGCAGTCTCACTCGGCGGAGGCGGCCCTTGAGGTGACGCAAACTTGGAGAACCGTTCATCCCAAATCTCTTGCCGCACATCAATTCAGTTTGCAAATTTTTGTGGCGCTCAATCGCTTGACTGAGGCGCAACAGTCACTGGAAAAGCTCCTCTCACTCACTCCCAAGGAAGAGCTTGTCGACGCGATCAAATCTTTACCCAGGACCTTCGCCCGAGCAAGCAACAAACACCAAGCAGCGATTGTGCTGGAGAGTGCCCTCGAGCCTTTGAAGAGCTCAAAAACACTGGGTGCGGTGGTGTGGTCAACACTTGGGCAAATGCACCTGATCGCCCAAGAGCGTCAAGAAGCCCTCAAAAGCGGTATCAAAGCGCACCAAATCGATACGATGGCCATCGAGCCCTTGTGGCTTGCCTTGGGGCTCATGGAGCAACGCATGATCGAAGCTGAAAAGTTTTTGGTGCCCTTGATGCAACAAAAGCCCAACCCCTATCCCCAAGAGGTGAGTTTTGCCTATGCTCGGGTGTTTCTAGAAACCGACCGATTAGATGAGGGCATTCAAGCACTCACTCAATTGACCCAAGAGCACCCCAATTTTGCCTCTCCATGGCTTTTTTTGGGTAGTGCTAAAGCGGAAAAAGGTTTGAGCGACCAAGCGCAGTCCGACTGGAAGCACTATCTCTCCTTAGAAACACCCCAAAACGCCTTGCCTGAGCGTGAAAAAGCACAGGCCTATTTGGGCTTATCTCAGGCCGCCTCCAAAGTGGGTAAGCTCAATGAAAGCCTGAAATGGCTAGACCTCATTGAAGATCCCAATTTATTGGTCAATGCGCAAATTCAAAAGGCGCTAGTGCTTAACAAAAAAGGAGACCCCAAAGCCGCCATGGCATTGGTGAGTTCATTACCCAATAACACCCCGGAGGCTTCGCGCACCCGGGTCATGGCCATGGTTCAAATTGCCAGGGATCAACAGCGTTTTGATTTGGCTCTAGAGTTGCTTGAAAAGGCAGTGGCCGAGCGCCCCCTTGATGATGACTTGACTTACGAATTGGGAATGGCCTACGAAAAGCTCAATCGCCTTGAGGCCATGGAGAAAACTCTCAAATCCATCACCAACCGTTCTCCCACCTACTTCGCCGCCTTCAACGCATTAGGCTACTCTTGGGCAGACCGTTCGATCAAATTGCCAGAAGCTAAAAATTTGATCGTCAAAGCCTTGGAACTCTCTCCCGAAGACCCCTTCATCATGGATAGCCTAGGTTGGGTGGAATTTCGTTTGGGTCACCTCAAGGAGTCCCTCGCCATTTTGAAGAAAGCCTATTTTTTGCGTGCGGACAGCGACATCGCAGCGCATTTGGGCGAAGTGATGCACGCTCTAGGCCTGCAACGCGAGGCCAAGGAGTTGATGCTTGAGGCACAAAAAAACACCCCCACCAACGAAGTCCTCAATGAAACGATCAAACGCTTGGGCCTGGGGGCAACAACACCTTGAGGTGCTCTCCATGAGGTATTCACCATGAGGTACTCACCATGAGCGTGGGCCAGCAAATGCGTGCACAAGACCAACAGCACCAACGCCCTCATGCGCACGGACCGCTACTGAGTTGTGCTTTACTGGTGTGCAGTTTGGTACTCGCCTCGTGTGCTCCTCTACAAAAGAATCTTGCTCCAAGGCCAATTGAAAGCCAAGTCTCAACTCTCTCCACCAATGAACTTCATTGGTCTGGTCGACTCCAAATCGACGTGAGGCCCCCCAAAACCCTGCACATGGCCAATGACTTTGAGCTCGATATGAGCGAGCAAGAAGGTGAACTGCGTATTTTGGGTCCCTTGGGCTCGACCTTGGCGGTGATCACTTGGGGGTTGCCAGACATGCCGGCCACTTTGGAGAGCGCTCAAATGACACCTCGCCTTCAGTCCTATGACAGTCTAGACGACTTGATGGTTCATTGGCTGGGCACCCCCATTCCGAGTCGCAGTTTACTGGGCTGGTTGCAAGGTCAATCGGTGTCAGTTCCTGGCTGGCAATTTTCACCCCTTACCAACGGTGTGCTGATGGCCCACCGCCTGGAGCCCGAGCCGGCGGTTGACTTTAAAATCATTCGAAGTCTCAATTGAAATCGGGGAACACCCCCCACCTCAGCACTGAGCCTGTCCTTGGCAACGTCTGTCCCTTGCACCTAACGACTCACCCACTTGGCTTACACCATGAAACTGCTCAGCGACGTCTTGGCACCCGCCAAACTCAATTTGTTTTTGCACATCACCCAAAGACGCCCCGATGGTTATCATCTCTTACAGTCAGTGTTCATGCTCATCGACTGGGCCGATATCCTCCATTTTGAGCTCAATCACAAACCCGAAATTTCGCGCATTGATTTGACTCAAACATTGCCCCCAGACGATTTGATTGTGCGCTCCGCCAGACTTCTCCAACGCAGCGCCCAAGTCCAACAAGGAGCCATCATCAGTGTGGACAAACGAATCCCCTCACAAGCCGGCATGGGTGGGGGCTCGTCAGATGCAGCAAGCACTCTGTTGGCATTGAACCGACTGTGGGGGTTGAATTGGCCACTCTCTAAACTGCTCCCCTTGGGACTACAACTCGGGGCGGATGTTCCCTTTTTCCTCCAAGGGCGCAATGCGTTTGTACAAGGCATCGGTGAGCATCACACCCCTGTTGAGATCCCCAAAGCTCAATTTTTGGTGGTGAAACCCCCACAGGGATTGGAGACAGGAAGAATTTTTAGCGACCCATCATTGGAGAGGGGCACGAAAACTGTTACAATTTCTGACTTTGCTACGCAGATCTTTGAGTTTGGTCACAATGATTTGCAACCGGTGGCTGCTGGATTGTGTCCTGATGTGCAACAGGCTCTTTCTTTCTTAAAGGATAAGGGTCTCTCGCCTAGAATGACGGGGTCGGGCAGTGCAGTGTTCGCCAAGTTAGATCATGTCATTGAGGCACCGCAGTTGCCGGCTCATTGGCAGTATAAGATTTGTAGCAATTTGGAGGCCCATCCCCTTCTTGGATGGGCTCTCTGCGACGATTAATGGTCAGTAGGCTCATCGCCTTCGGACCTTGTAGGGGAGTCGCCAAGTTGGTCAAGGCACCGGATTTTGATTCCGGCATGCGA
>DAISKH010000164.1:0-6748 GCA_036821105.1 Limnohabitans sp. | reverse complement strand
CCCATAACCTGATGCCGCAAGCGCAGTTGAGATTCAATGACCACCAAGCGAATGTGAGCCTTGGCGCAGTTTCGCCCCAAGATCTTGCCAAATGGTTGCAGTCCCTCAAAGAGCAAACCGCATGCAGCGTTGTCCAAAGCGATTTGGCCAGAACACAAATGCCCTCAAACGCGTCAAGTGTAGGAGCGAGCCCCAGCAACCCTCTAAAAGGCAACACCAACTCCAACACCAACTCCAACGTCAGTGCGGTACTGTGGACTGGACGATTGGTCTTTGAGTTTGCCAAAGAACCATGAACGCCCCCCGATCCTCTTTGAAAGCGCTTTGGCTAGGGGTTATAACGGGTGGCCTGGTGGCTCTGCTTTATTGCGCCCCTGCCTATTGGTTAGCCAAGGCGCTCTCCAATGCGACCCAAGGACGTGTCTTGCTGATCGACCCTCAGGGAAGCATCTGGCAGGGCAATGCTCAACTGGCCTTGAGCTCTGGGGCGGGAGACACCAAAGCAACCGCATTACCGGGACGAGTGCAATGGAGACTTCACTGGACGCATGCAAGTGCGGGTGAGCTCAGGGTCCTTGCGCCTTGCTGCATGACGCAGGAACTGCAGGCCCAGTTTGCTTGGAACTGGCCAGGTTTGACTGTTTCTTTGGGGCACGCCCAGATCCATTGGTCAGCCCAATGGCTTCAAGCTCTGGGCGCACCATGGAACACGGTTCAACTGATGGGCGAGTTGGCGTTCATGGGCGAGGATGCCCAGTTAAGACTCGAGGGCACAGAGGTCTCATTGAAGGGGCAAGTTCAATTGCACCTCAATGGGGTATCCTCTCGACTCTCAACGGTCAAACCTTTGGGGTCTTATGTGGTGGCGGTCTCAGGCAGTCCCACCCTGGGATTGAGCTTGACCACGCTTGAACAAAGTCGCCTGATCCTAAAGGGCACAGGCCAATGGAGGAGAGGTCGACTGCATTTTGATGGGGTGGCCCAAACCGCCCCTGGGGACGAAAATACTTTGTCAAACTTGCTCAACGTGCTTGGGCAGAGACATGGCAATGAGGCACAACTTCACTTTGAGTGAAGAGGTCCATTAGGAGATAAGAATTTTATGGTCACGCTCATGCACAACATCAAACGTCAATGCTCTCCCAACCTCCAGCAAAACACTGGAGACTTTAAAGTGCTCAATACTCTTTCTGGAGCTCTCTTTAATTTAGTCTTGTGCTCAATGGTGCTTGGAGAATCGGTTGCTTTGGCCCAAACTGCCACGACCAACATTCCTCAAGGAATGCCTGCTGCCGTTAACGCCAACAACAGTAGCGCCAATAACAACCCCAGTGGCCCTTTACCCAGTGCATCCAGCGCCCGTTTGCCCATGGTCACGCCCAATGGCACGCCTACACCGAACATTAGTGGAAATGGAAGCGGAAATGGAAGCGGAAATGGGAACGGAAATGGCAACAGTCTCGCGGTAGAAAAAACATCCCAAGGACTCACCCTCAACTTCGTCAACGCGGACATCGAAGCAGTGGCTAAAACCATGGCCAGTCTGACTGACAAAAACTTGGTCGTCGACCCCAAAGTGCACGGCACCCTGAACCTCTCGACTGATAAACCTGTCAGTGCTAGCCAAGCTTGGGGGCTTTTTGTTTCGGCTCTCAGGCTTCAAATGTTCAGCGTTGTGGAGGTCAACGGACTCTACAAAGTCCTCCCGGAAGCCGACGCCAAACTCCAAGGTGGCTCGGTGTCCTTGAGTGCCAACGCGCCAGTGCCGGGGTCGAGCCAAGTGGTGACTCAAATCTTCCGACTCGAACACGAGAGCGCAAACAATTTGCTCACCGTCTTGCGCCCTTTGATCAGCCCCAACAACACCATCAACGTGAGCCCCAACTCCAACGCATTGGTGATCACGGACTATGGTGACAATCTTCAACGACTCGCTCGAATCATCTCCACTCTTGATGTGGCCAACGCAAGCGATGTAGAAGTGATTACGTTGAAGTCGGCCATTGCCATTGACTTGGCGCCATTGGTGAGTCGTTTGATCGACTCCGCCATCAACGCTGGACCCCAAGTGCAAGGCTCTCCGCCCAGCAACGACTCGGGCGGCTACAAAACCACCATCATTGCAGAGCCGAGAAGCAACTCTTTGATCTTGCGCGCCGCCAACCCCTCTAGAGCCGCCCAAGCGCGGGCCTTGATTGAAAAGCTCGACCGCCCAAGCTCCGAGTCCCCTGCTGGGAACATCCATGTGGTGTACTTGAAAAATGCCGATGCCACCAAACTGGCCAATACTCTGAGAGCGGCCATGCAGAGCAATCAGTTGGGAGGCGCCATTCCTGGAGCTCTTGGTAACACTGCGGTCAATGCTGCACCGCCACCCTCTCCTACACAACCGGGCATGAACCCAGCGCAGGCCACCACGGGTGGCCAAATACAAGCCGACACGGCCACCAACTCACTCATCATCACCGCCAACGATCCACAGTTTCGGCAAATGAGAGCCGTCATTGATCAACTCGATGCCCGTCGCGCTCAGGTGATGGTGGAGAGCCTCATTGCAGAAGTCGACGCCAGTAAAACCTCTCAGTTCGGAATTCAGTGGCAAAACTTCCTGGGCTCCAAAGGCGGCAATGTGGGTGTGATTGGCACCAACTTTGGTGCGGGCGGCTCGAACATTTTGACACTGGGCTCGAGTGGCACAAGTGGCACCGTGACGCCTGGGACAGGCCTGAATGTGGGAAGCTTCAAAGATGTGAACGGTGTCTACGTCCTCTCCTCTTTGGCCAATTTCTTACAACAAGACGGCGGCACCAATATCCTCTCAACCCCCAACTTGCTAACCTTGGACAATGAGGAAGCGAAGATCGTTGTGGGTCAAAACGTGCCCTTTGTGACGGGCCAGTACTCCACTGCCAACACCTCCAATGGCGCGGTAAACCCATTCCAAACGATTGAAAGAAAAGACGTCGGACTGACCCTTCGCGTCAAGCCACAAATTAGCGAGACCGGTACGGTCAAGCTCACCATCTACCAAGAGGTCTCTAGTGTCGACCCAACCTCAGTGGGCTCAGTCTCCGGGCTCATCACCAACAAACGCTCCATTGAATCGAATGTGCTGGTGGAGGATGGCTCCATTGTCGTCTTGGGCGGCCTCTTGTCCGACGAATTCGATGGCAACAAGTCCCAGGTTCCAGGGGCTGGTGACTTGCCATTTTTTGGTGCTTTGTTTAAAAGTGAAAACCGCACCCGCAAGAAAACCAACCTGATGGTCTTTTTACGCCCCGTGGTTTTAAGAGACGCACAATCCACCGAGGTACTCTCGCAAGGTCGGTATGAGCAAATGATGGGGCAGCAACGCGCGGCCAAGCTTGAGCCCAATTTTGCGCTCCCGATTGAGAGTGATGTTTCGCTCCCAGCGGGTTCTTTTAAAACACCTACACCTACATCTACACCTATACCAACACCCTTGCCCTTCCCTATTCCCAAGTTAGGCAACGCCAAGTAAGAGGTCCTCTCCCATGGCTTATCCCCTCCCCTATGCCTATGCCCGAGAGCACGAATTGCTCTTGGAGGACAAAGACGGTGTTTTATCGCTGTGGTGCACACCCACCCCGGACTTGAGCGCTTGGTCTGAGGTGAGTCGAATGACGGCGGCCACTGGGATTGAGCAGTTTCATGTTTTGCCGGCAGCTGAACTCAGGCAAAAAATCAGCAGCGTCTATGCCACGGGCGAATCCTCGGCTGCAACGGTTGCGCACGAAGTGCAAAGCGATGTGGACCTCACCCGCATGATGCAAGAGCTCCCCGGCGTGGAAGACCTCTTGGAAGCCGCCGATGATGCACCCATCATTCGACTCCTCAACGCCCTCTTGACCCAAGCCGCCAAAGAAGGCGCCAGTGACATCCACATTGAGCCCTATGAGCGACATTCAAGTGTGCGTTTTCGCATCGATGGCACGCTTAGAGAGGTCGTGCAACCGCACCGAGGCCTTCACGCGGCGCTCATCTCTCGTCTGAAGATCATGGCCGACTTGGACATTGCTGAAAAACGCTTGCCCCAAGACGGTCGTATCTCTTTACGCTTGGGGCAACGCGCTATTGATGTGCGGGTCTCCACCTTGGCCGGTGCCCACGGAGAGCGTGCGGTGCTCAGACTCTTGGATAAAAGCGAGAGCCGATTGAGTTTGGCCTCCGTTGGGATGGGAGGCGAGACCTTGAAACGCTTTGCTCGCCTGATTGAGCAGCCCCATGGCATCATCTTGGTCACAGGTCCTACCGGTAGCGGTAAAACCACCACACTCTATGCGGCGCTTCAAACACTGGATGCGAGTACACAAAACATCTTGACCGTTGAGGACCCGATTGAGTATGAGCTCCCAGGTGTAGGACAGACCCAGGTCAACCCCAAAATCGATCTCACCTTTGCCAAAGCTTTGCGAGCAATCCTTCGCCAAGACCCCGATGTGATCATGATTGGCGAGATAAGGGACTTTGAAACCGCTCAAATTGCCATTCAAGCCTCCCTCACCGGGCACTTGGTGCTTGCCACATTGCACACGAACGATGCCTGCTCAGCCGTCACGCGTTTGATGGACATGGGAGTCGAGCCCTTCTTATTAAGTTCGTCCCTCCTCGGTGCGTTGGCCCAACGCTTGGTGCGCCGAGTCTGCCCCACTTGCCATTCACGGGGGTGTGAGACTTGTCACCAAACGGGCTACCAAGGAAGAACCGGAATTTTTGAGCTTTTAACGGTGGACGCTCAAATGCGCGAACTCATTCATAACCAAGCCTCTGAGGCCGATCTCAAACGTGCTGCCTTGATGGCGGGTATGCAACTCATGCGTGAAGACGGCCAACGCCTTGTTGATGAAGGCATCACCACCTTGGAAGAGCTTGTTCGCGTGACCCGAGACTGATTGACCCTTCAAGCTTCCTTTCTACGCTCCTACCCTCCTACCCTCCTACCCTCCTACCCTTCTCATTGATTTCAAACCATGCCCGCCTTTCACTACCAAGCCCTTGACCCACAAGGTCAGACCCAAGACGGGGTGCTGGAAGGGGATTCGGAGCGCGCTGTTCGGCAGTTGCTCAGAAAACGAAATCTGATTCCCCTCAAGGTGGGCTTGGTCTCCAAAGCGTCAGATTCCATTTTGCACAAAGAGCTCTGGAAGAGCCGAGTCTTTTCCAGCACCGACCTCACCCTTTGGACACGGCAATTGGCGGAACTGATCAAGGCGGGGCTCCCACTTGAACGCGCCTTGAATGCACTCTCAAGCGAAGCCGCCAACCCCAGTGCTCGAGACTTGGTGGCCTCCATACGCTCCGAAGTCAATGCGGGGGCGAGCTTTGCCAAGTCCTTGGAGCCACATCCCAAAGAGTTTTCTGCTGTTTACCGCGCAAGCATTGCTGCGGGAGAGCAAAGCGGTGAGCTCGGTCTCGTGCTCACGCGACTGGCCAGCGACCTAGAAGCTCAAAACCAACTTCAAACCAAAGTCCTCCAAGCCTTACTCTACCCCGCCATTGTGAGCTTGATTGCGGTCTTCATTGTGCTCTTCTTGCTGACTTATGTGG
Organism: Limnohabitans sp.; assembly: GCA_036821105.1. Lineage (GTDB taxonomy): Bacteria > Pseudomonadota > Gammaproteobacteria > Burkholderiales > Burkholderiaceae_C > Limnohabitans. The sequence continues at coordinate 1,180 of DAISKH010000164.1, read as the reverse complement.
TCCCCCAAGTGGCCCATGTGTTCACGGCCAGTCAGCACCAGTTACCACTCCTGACAACGGTGATGCTTAACTTGTCATCCTTCTTACTCAACGAATGGTGGGTGCTCTGTTTGGCTCTGGTCAGTGGGGTGTACTTGGCCCGTCAAGCCCTCAAAAATGAGCGCATCAAAGCCCGCTTTGATGCATGGCTACTCTTGACCCCCATCGTGGGGCCTCTGGTAAGAGGCTATAACGCAGCACGTTTTGCCAACACCTTGTCCACCTTGGTGGGTGCGGGTGTGCCCATCCTCAAAGCCCTTCAATCGTGCTGCCTGATCTTGTCCAATCAGGCCATGAAAGACGATATGCTTCAAGCCTTGGTGATGGTAAGAGAGGGTGCGCCACTTGGCTTGGCCTTGGGCGAGAGGGGACGCATGCCAGGACTACTGCCCATGTTTGCAAGACTGGGGGAGCAAACCGGGCGACTGCCCGATATGCTTGAACGCGCGGCTGAACAACTCTCGAGTGATGTTCAACGAAAAGCACTGCAACTGGCCACGATTTTGGAGCCTTTGTTGATTGTGGCCATGGGTGCTTTGGTCATGCTCATCGTGCTCTCCATCATGATGCCCATCATAGAACTCAATCAATTGGTGAAATGATGCGCTTGATCTCTGGCTCTTTGACCTATGATACTTTTCAGGAAACTTCGCCATGAGCATCAGTCTTGAAAATCGTTTGGTGGTGGCGATCTCTTCACGCGCCCTCTTTGATTTTGAAGAAGAGAACCAGGTCTTTGAAGACGCCAACGACAAAGCCTACATGGAGCTTCAACTCTCGCGCCTAGAGACCCCCGCCAAGCCAGGCGTTGCCTTCTCTTTGGTACAAAAGCTCTTGGCCTTTAATAAGACTGGACAAGAAAACACCGAGGTGGTGATTCTCTCAAGAAACGATCCCGTGAGCGGCATGAGGGTCTTTCGCTCAGCCCAGCACTACGGTCTACCCATCGTTCGCGGTAGTTTCACCCGTGGCCAAGCACCCTGGCGCTATTTGAAACCGCTTCACGCCAATTTGTTTTTGTCGACCCACTTGAGCGATGTGCGAATGGCGCTCGAAGCAGGTGTTCCTGCGGCCCAGGTCTACCCGCATTCGGCCAGAGCTTCGCTTGAGCACCCCAACGAAGTCCGCATCGCCTTTGACG
>DAISKH010000163.1:0-6775 GCA_036821105.1 Limnohabitans sp. | reverse complement strand
GCCAAGACGTATTTCTTGATGGCCGCCACGGCCAAGGCGCCCGCGGGCTCGACGATGCTGCGCGTGTCGATGAAGACGTCCTTGATCGCGGCGCACACCTCATCGGTGTCGACCGTGATGAAGTCGTCGACCAAGTTTTGCGTGATGCGAAAGGTCTCTTGGCCCACCAGTTTGACGGCGGTGCCGTCGGAGAAAAGACCCACATCGCTCAAAGGCCGACGCTCACCCGCGTGCAAGGACTCGATCATCGCGTTGGAGTCGTTCATTTGCACACCGATCACTTTGATCTCGGGTCGAACGGCCTTGATGTAGTTGGCCACCCCGGAGATCAAGCCACCCCCCCCCACTGCGACGAAGACAGCGTCGAGTGGACCCGTGACTTGGCGCAAAATCTCCATCGCCACGGTGCCTTGACCTGCGATCACGTCGGGGTCATCAAAGGGGTGTACAAAGGTCATGCCCTTTTGCTTTTCAAGCGCCAACGCGTGCTGGTGAGCGTCACTGTAGCTCTCACCGTGCAAGACAACGTGCGCGCCTAGAGCTTGGACGGCATCGATTTTGACGCCCGGTGTGGTGACCGGCATCACGATGGTGGCTTTGCAGCCGAGTTTTTGTGCTGAAAGTGCCACACCTTGAGCATGGTTTCCAGCGGAGGCGCAAATGACGCCTTTTCTCAGCTGCGCCGCACTCAAATGGGCCATCTTGTTATAGGCCCCCCTCAGTTTGAAGCTGAACACGGGTTGTTGGTCCTCACGCTTTAAGAGCACCGTGTGACCAATGCGTTGGGATAACGCTTTGGCAGTTTCGAGTGCAGTCTCGCGAGCTACGTCGTAGACTTTGGCGTTGAGAATTTTGATCAGGTACTCTGATGGTGCCAAGCCTCTGCGGGATTGGGACGGAGCGACTTGTCGTGAAGGTGTCTTGGGGGAGCGAATGGTCATGGGCTTGATTTTAGACCTCATGGTGCTGCCCTTGAATTTGCATGAATGCTTTGGAACTTTTAAAACTGCGTTACAGTCATTGTTCAGTGGCCCAAGTGGTGAGGCTCACCCTTTGTCAGGCGAAAAAAAACCCCGAACCCAAAGGTTCGGGGATAAATCCACCAATGATGGTGGAGGAGACAAAGGGTGCATGACACTTCATGCTTGGGGATTAATATACCAATATTTTTGTTGCACTGCAACAAAAAAATCATAAAAAACGAAAGGTCGTGGTCATGGACTGCACAGTCAGTTGGACGGGGGGCACGGGGGCTCGATCAGCCATGGGGTTTTTGGCTGAAACGGGGAGTGGACACACAGTGATGATGGATGGTGCGCCCGATGAGGCCAAGCCAGAGAACGGGGGACAAAATTTGGCGCCTCGCCCCATGGAGATGGTGCTTGCGGGCACTGGGGGTTGCACAGCCTATGACGTGGTTTTGATTCTCAAAAGAGGCCGCCAACAGGTCACCGGTTGCCAAGTGCAACTTAAAAGCGTTCGTGCAACAGAGGATCCCAAAGTGTTCACCAAAATTCACATGCATTTTGTAGTGACGGGCAAGGCTTTGAATGCCGGTGCTGTCGAGCGAGCAATTGCCATGAGCCACGACAAATACTGTTCGGCTTCGATCATGTTGGCCAAAACCGCAGAGATCACCACCAGTTTTGAGATCGTGGCCGATTAACTCAAATGTGATGCGCCACGGTCGTCATGACCTTGGCGCTCAAAGTCATCAAGGTTTTGACCGGTTGAGGTAATTCCTGAGCCCCTGCTTTTTGAGCATCTTGGGCATGCTGGATTTCGTCCTTTTGCATTTGTGCCACGATTGCTTTGGACTGCAAGTCATTGGCGGGTAGAAGCTTCATATGAGAGGCCAAGTGACTCTCCACTTGGTGTTCAGTCTCCACCACAAAACCCAGGCTCACGGCGTCCTTGCCGATTTTGCCCATGGCGTAACCCAGTGCGAAAGCCCCGGCGTACCACAACGGGTTCAGATAACTCGTGTGCCCCCCCAACTCTTCAATTCGAGTTTGCGTCCAAGCGAGGTGATCCGTCTCTTCGATGCTGGCAAGCTTGAATTGCCTTTGGAGTTTGGGGTCCGAGCTTGCCAGACGTTGTGAGCTGTAGAGGGCCTGAGCGCACACCTCCCCTACGTGGTTCACGCGCATGAGACTGGCTGAGAGGTTTTTTTCTGCAGCAGTGAGTTCGGGGGACAAGTCATCAACGCCCGCACCGAGCTGCACTTGAGCGCTCGGGGTTTGGCTTTGGCTTGGGCTTAGGTGTGGTTGCGGGCGCGGGCGCGGGCGCGCGGCATGTGGCTTGGCAAACAATGTTCTGAGCGCATCGTCCAAAACACCAATGATTTGATCTGAGTTCAGCATCTTGCAATTGTGTCTCATTGCGCGCGTCTATGGACAAAGGATGAGTGAATTTGTCCAGTTAGGGGAGGCCTATTTCGCATCCAAGTCAAAATTTAAAATGAGTTTTAAAGTATTCATTGTCTTGATACTGAAATAATTATGTTTTATAACTGAAATAATATTGTTGCAACGCAACAACTCTAATAAAAACAATAATTTATTCTCTTTACCAATGTGTATGGAATCTGTTTCAATACACACAACTTCCCAGGGTATGGGGGTTAACCCATAGAGTCATTTGAATACCAAAATATTACTTTGACATTGGGAATTTTTTTAACCATGGAGAATACAAACATGAAAAGAACACTCGTTGCCTTGGCCGCTATGGCTTCATTGGGCGCAATGGCTGAGACCAGCATGACCGTCTACGGCGTGATCGATGGCGGACTTCGCCAAGACTCCAATGCCGCCAAAACTTCTGCTGGTGGCACACAATCACAAACCCAGTTTTTGAATGGCGCTTTGAACACATCGCGTTTTGGTTTCAAGGGCACCAAGGACCTACAAAGCGGCTTGAAGGCCAACTTCAAGTTGGAGAGTGGTTTTACTGAAGGCAATGGTCAAGATGCAGGCAATGTGGTGAACCCCGCAGTGACAGCTGTTCCCCAAACGGCCAGCACTTACTCTAAGAACACCCTATTCGATCGCACAGCCAGCGCAGGTTTGCAAGGCTCATGGGGCGCGTTGGATCTAGGCCGTGTGACGTCTTTTGCTTATGACTTGAACGCTGGTTACGTGACCGATCCTTTGGGCTTGGAGATGACCAACAATAACCACTATGTTGCAGCGAAAGCTTTCAATATCAACCCACAAGGCTTGGCCATCCAATCAAGCTTTTTCACTGTTCGTCGTGACAACAGCTTCAAATACATGGGAACATTTGGCGGCTTGAGCGTGGGCGCAGCTTACTCCTTGGCCAATGTGGCTGGAAGCCAATCAGCAGGTTCATCCATGCAAGCCATGGCCAAGTATTCTGGCGAGGGCTACACGTTGGCCGCTTCTACAGACAGCTTGCAAGATGCAAACTCATTGAAGCAAACTTTGAGCACCTTTGGCGGTAATGTCACAGTCTCTGGCTTCAAAATCACCGCCGGTGGTACTCAATTGAGCACTCCTGCTGGTTTTGCACCCGTGGCTTCATCATTCACCAGCAACAGCTACTCCAATCCCTCTGGCTTCATCGTGGGTGGCGTAGCCACTGCACAAACTAAGATCAACGTGGCCAACTTGGGCGTTGCTTACCAGATGGGCCTCTTCAATATCGTGGGCGGCTACTACAACGCACAAATTCAGCAAGGTTCTTTGGCAAACAACACTGTGAACAGCTTGATTGTTCGCGTGCGTTACGCCTTGGATCCTTCCACCGATTTGTATGTTGAGGCCGATAGCTCAAAAGCCACTGGCTTGGATGTCTCCAAGTCCGCAGGTCTGAGCTTGACCGACACTGGCTTTACCGCTGGTTTGCAGTACCGCTTCTAATACAAGCTTAATGCAAGGGGCTGCCTCGATACACGTTTGTGTCGAATCAGCCCCGCTGGACTGACTTTCGCCTGGGCTCACCCGTTTAACGCAGGCCTAGGTGATTTGACAACCTTCTTAAGTCTTTAATCCAGTAATTCTTAAAAACAATATTATCTCAATCGCTAAAAATTGTTGATCGGCTTTGTGCCGCATCATTGACCCAAGGGTCTGCGATTGAACGGCTTTTGAGCTCGACAAGTGCGAGCATCTCAGATTCACAGAATAGACATAAAACCTAGGGTAAACCCCATAAAAAGAACACTTTGGTGTGCATTGTTAGCCAATTTTGTCACTCTTAGGCAACACAATGTCCATTGAAGACGTGAAAGTCTTTGCGTCAAAGTCAACTCTCTGGTGCAATAGCGACAACTTCCCAATAAAGGGGGTTGGCATAGAGTCGCTGATTTAAATTAATTTCTAAAAAGTGACTCAAAGCTCTTAATTAAACCTTGGAGAATCTTTGACATGAAAAAAACACTAGTTGCGATCGCTTCCCTAGCAGCTTTGGGCGCTTTGTCCACCTCTGCAATGGCCCAGTCTTCAATGACCATTTACGGTAACCTAGACCAGACCGTTTATAACTCTTCTCAAGGTGGCAAATCAGTCACTTCTTCTGGTTCAAATAACAACAGCTCATCATACTGGGGTATCACCAGCACTGAAGACCTCGGTGGTGGCATGAAGGCTTCTTTTGACTTGCGCTCAGAAATTACATTGATGACTGGTCAAGCCGCCAGCACGACAACTTCTGCAACCAATGCTGGTCAAACCAACACTGCAGCTGTTACACAAAACACAGTGACCAACGCTGGTGACAAGCCTGCATTCTTTAACCGTGGCGCCTACGTCAAATTGGAGAGCGGCCTGGGTGGTTTGACCATTGGTCGTCAAGCTGACTTGTGGTGGGATGCTCAAAATACACCCAACACTGCAGGCGGTGCCTCTTACGCTTTCGGTAACTTGACTGCAATGCAAAACAACAGCACCAACTACAGCAGCTTGGTGTCTGGCATTGCCAACTCAACAGGACTCACCAACTACGCTGGTTCAGCATCTGCTGCCGGTACCAACGTGAACCCCACATTCATGGGCGCATCTGAAGCCTTCATGGGCGGTATTGCGATTGCAACACCGACAATCAACGGCTTCAAGGCTGCTTACCAGTTTGGTATTCCTAAAGTGTCATACAACGACGCTGGTTCAGCCAACAACGGTTATGCTTATGCATTGCAATATGACGGCATGGGTTTGAACTTGCGCGTTGCTGGTAACTCCAAGAACGATTACTCCGGCACTGCTGCTTTCAAAATGCAATTCGTTGGCGGTGCTTACACAATGGGTCAATGGCGTTTGAGCGCTGGTTACAACAAGTTGACCACTGGTGGTGCAGCAGCCAATACAGACGGCACAACAGCCGTGGGTCTAGGCTTGGGTTACACAGTGAGCTCAGCATTGAGTGTCAACGTGGCCTACGGCACATTGACCGACAACGTTCAAAGCGCCAACAAGTTCACACAAACTGGTGTGACTGCTTACTACAAACTCTCACCACGTAGCCAAGTCTACGCTGGTATCGGTTCTGGTAAGAACGCTGGTCAAATGAAAGAGTCCCCAATCTACGGCGGCGCAGGCACCGACACATTGGGCGCTACTGTGAATGCATACTCAGTGGGTATCAAGCACACTTTCTAATCTGACTGCTGACGTTTTGTCAGTCAAAGGTTAATTAAGACGAAGGCCCTGTCGCTCGAAAGAGTGACAGGGCTTTTTTACATGCGCACTCAGGATTTACACGTCTGTAGATTCCTACGGATGAATTTTAAGAAGTTCGACAGGTTCGATAGGTTCGAGACGGGCGATGAGTGTTCGGGGTGTGTTGAGCTTGCTTTAAAATCCAATTTTTATGATCAAAGCGCTTGGATCTTCTCCCCCTTTGTCCAATTGAGTTGAAATCGATACACCCCTAGTACACATGAATAAACACACCCAAGCCATTCAATTTGAGAATATTGGTTATTTGAAATCGCGGTTCACCGATGACGAGTTGGCGCCCCTGAGGCAAGAAGTTCTGAAGGTTAGCGAAAGTTTTGAGGGCAGTCGGCGACACAACAATAAGTTGGCGGGTAATTTGAGGCACTCCTACTTATTGTCTGAGGAGATGCACCGTTATGTCTATCGCTTGGTGGCCCCTTTGGTCTTGGAGTTTGATCAAGCTTTTGCAAAATATGTCACTCAAAATAGCATAGCACCCGAGAATTCTCCCATCTATCTCAAAGAGTTATGGGTCAATTTTCAGAACAAGCACGAGTTCAATCCCCCGCATGATCATTACGGTATTTTGAGTTTTGTCATTTGGCTCAAAATACCCTACACCATGCAAGAGGAGTCAAAACTCTCGCCTGGCGCAGACTCCAACAACAACGTGTCAGGCAAGTTTTGTTTCCAATACACCAATAGTTTGGGAGACATTTGCAATCATTTCATCTCAGCAGATCGGTCACTGGAGAACCAAATCATGCTCTTTTCGGGAAAAATGAAACATTCGGTCTTTCCGTTTTATTCCAGTGATGATTACAGAATCAGTGTGGCAGGGAATTTTGCCATCAAGGGGAAAAATGATTGAGGCGCTTAGAGCTCATGCAGCATGGAGCGAGACTGAGCGCAATATTGAGCACAATGTTGAGAGTAATAATCTGTTTCCTACAAGTTCTCACGAGCACTTTGCGCTCTGAAGACGCAAGTCCTCGCCTGACCTTAAACCACCGACTAGGAGAGGTGCGTTGAAGCGCAAAAATTCTGGCGGTAAGGCTCCCCCCTCTCCCGCCCATTTGTTCTCCCCACCCTCACGC
>DAISKH010000162.1:0-6887 GCA_036821105.1 Limnohabitans sp. | reverse complement strand
CCCCCGGGCTTTTCCTCGGGAGAGCAAAGCCCTGAGACTTGGGTGGCTCAACCTGGATTTTTATCCCAACTGCTGCCCGCTGGCAAAGCATCTGCCAAGGCCCGTGCAGGGACTCGGTTTTGGATTGAGCTCAAGCCCACCGAACAAAGCTTGGCCTTTGTCCCCGAAGCGATGGCGCTCAAAGTGGTTTATGAAGATGAGCATTTGCGGGTGATCGACAAACCCCCTGGTTTGGTGGTGCATCCTGCCCCAGGCCATTGGACGGGCACGCTACTCAATGGCTTGCTGGCTTGGGATGATGCGGCGCGGTTTGTCCCACGCGCTGGGATTGTGCACCGTTTGGACAAGGACACCTCGGGCCTCATGGTGGTGGCAAGGAGTCGAGAATGCATGGACCGGCTCGTTGCCCTTATTGCACAAAGAAGCGTCAAGCGTGAATACATGGCCGTGGTTCAAGGGGTATGGAGTGAGGGTGCTCGGCGGGAGATTCATCACGCCATTGGAAGAGACCCCAAAAGCCGTACCAAAATGGCTGTGGTTGATTTGTCCAAGGACTCAGGAAAGTTGGCCCACACGTCGTGTGTTTCGATCAAAAGCGCCCAAGACGCCTCCTTGGTCTATTGTCAGCTCCACACCGGCAGGACGCATCAAATTCGTGTGCACCTGGCCCACGAGGGGTATCCCATTTGGGCCGACACCTTGTACGGCGCTCGCGCCCAAAGTGGCCTGTCTCGTCAAGCGTTGCACGCTTTTCGCCTGAGCTTTGTGCACCCCTTCACGGGTGAGAGTCTTCGTTGGACTTGTCCCTGGCCGGAGGACTTGGCCCAGTGCACTCAAGAGCTGGGACTCAGTTACAATTTGACACAAACGCCCAGGGACTTGATCCCTGATTGACAGGGCCAGACTTGGCATTGCCTGCCCTTTTTTGTTTATTGACCCAGTCGCAAAGACTCGATGCCTTCCTTGGTTTGATCAGGGGGCTTCTTTGGACTCACGCCAACCCAAAACCCAGCACGCGCTAGTCGCATTTGAATGTTGGGCCAAGGGTTTCACTGCAACGGAGTTTCAACATGAATACCTTGGACGCCCAGCGGGTCCTGGAAACGGCGCTCATTTGCGCCGTGCAGCCTTTGTCAATCAAAGACATGCGCACGCTCTTTGGTGAGGAGTTGGGGGTCGACACGATCAAAACGCTACTGGAGCAGTTGCAACTGGAGTGGACCCATAAAGGGGTTGAGTTGGTTCAGGTCTCCCAAGGCTGGCGTTTTCAGAGCCGTCCCAGTATGCGAACTTATTTGGACCGACTACACCCAGAAAAGCCCCCCAAGTACAGCCGAGCTGTGCTGGAGACTTTGGCCATCATCGCGCATCGCCAGCCCGTGACTCGTGGGGAGATGGAGGAAATTCGAGGCGTCACCATCAACTCATTGGTGATCAAGCAACTCGAGGACCGTGGATGGGTTGAAGTCATTGGTCACAAAGAGACCGTGGGACGTCCAGCTCTTTTTGCGACCACGAAACAGTTTTTGGATGATTTGGGGCTCACCAGTGTTGAGCAGCTCACATCGCAAAACCTCGACGATATGGCTCAAACGGCCCTGGATCATTTTGATGGTTTGGATGAGTTGGCCGGTTTGGAAACGCCAGGCCTCATACCAGAGGTCGAGGGTGCTTTTGTTGAAGATTCTTCTAAGGAAGAGACGGATGTATCGACCGAAGCAAGTTCAGCAAGTTCAGAAACTTCAGAAACTCAACCTATTCAACCCACTGATGTTCATGACAACCCACAGGTTCGTGGGCAGCAAAATGTGCACCAAGATGAGCCAAGCGAGGATACGCCAAGAGATCATCCGTGAGTCTTGGGTAAGAGTCATGAAGAGGGATCAAAGTCCACATTCAAGGTGGCTGTGAAGTCTTTGGATTGGTGACTTTTTTAACCTCCCTGACTCGTCGTTGAGTTCAGAGTTTTTTTCTATTTTTCTTTCGTCAACTTCAAGCGAGCCTTTCATGCCCCAGACCCCTAAGATTGACGCCCCAACAGATCCAATGCCCCCCAAAACCTCCCGGGGACCGACAAGAGCGTCTAAAGTAGGTTCTGTGGACCTCTCAAGCCCATCATCTGAGCCCGGTGCTCAGCTTAAAGAGGAGGGCTTTGAGACTGCTTTGGAAGAAGACGCTAGTTTCGTCTCAGATGAAGCGGCCAGCATTCGTTTCATGGAAGTGATGAGCGAGACGGATGAGGAGCACTTTGACACTCATGGGGGGGATGAGTCTCAAGTGGGTGAGCACTCAGACGATGACCAAGAGCCCGAAGTACTCAAAAGGGTATTGGCCGCTCAGGTGGAGTCGCCCAAATTACACAAAGTCCTCGCCCAAGAGGGCTTGGGTTCTCGTTTAGAGATGGAGCGCATGATTGAGAGTGGTTTGATCACCGTCAACGATGAAATCGCTCACGTGGGGCAACGCATCAAGTATGGCGACCAAATCAAAGTCAAGGGCCGTGTTGTCAAAGTCCGCATCTTGCCCCAAACAGCTCGCGTCATCGCTTATCACAAACCTGCCGGTGAGGTGGTCACCCATGATGACCCTCAAAACCGCCCCACAGTTTTTCGCAAGTTGCCACGTCTACAAACCGGCAAGTGGCAATCGGTAGGGCGTCTGGATTTGAACACTGAAGGGCTATTGCTGCTGACGAATTCAGGTCAATTGGCCAATCAATTGATGCATCCCTCTTTTGGACTTGAGCGCGAGTATGCCGTTCGTGTGCTGGGGGCTTTGTCTAAAGATGAAAAACTAAAGCTCACCCAAGGCGTTGAGTTGGAGGACGGGCCTGCGCATTTTGGCAGTCTGGAGGACGGAGGCGGCGAGGGTTCGAATTGTTGGTACCGAGTCACCATCAGCGAAGGCCGCAACCGTGAGGTGCGACGCATGTTCGAGGCCGTGGGCCATGCGGTGAGTCGTTTGATCAGGATTCGCTATGGCGTGATGGTCCTCCCCAGGGGGCTTAAGCGGGGTGCCTTTGTGGAGCTCGATGATGTCCAATTGCGCCAATTGATGAACGCAGCAGGTGTTCAAGAAGGCTCTAGCCAAGAGCGGCTTCGCTCCCCACTTGCCAAGCCCGCGCGAGCCGTCAACCGAGCCAAGCCTGGTAAAAAAGGGGCTGGGCCTAGGGCCTCATACCCCAAGGCAGCCGTCAGCCCTCGCTCCAGCAGTGCCCTCTCGGGTCGTCTCTCGCCCAAGTCCAAATCCAAAGCCCAGTTGGCACAAGAAGTGGTCAAGCCAGATGCGTTGGCTTCGAAGAGCTATGTTGGCGCCGACGCGCTTGCTCGCTTGCGAGAGAGCTCGGGCAAAGGAACAAGACTGGCAGGCTCTGAGGGTATGGCAAGAAGCAAATCGGGTGTTAAAAAAACACGCCGCTGAGCATTTTGTGACCATGATCGGGTAAAATCTAGGGTTTTCCCAGGAACGTGGGTCGTCTGCGACGTCCCGAGTCTTGGTTAAGGATAGATTTTTTGGCTGGATTTTTTACTGTACTCAATAAGGATAATTAACATGACAATCGAACGCACTCTCTCCATCATCAAGCCTGACGCAGTGGCCAAAAATGTAATTGGTCAAATCTACGCTCGTTTTGAGGCAGCAGGCTTGAAGGTCGTGGCCGCTCGCATGGCTCACCTCTCTCGCGGTGAGGCTGAGGCGTTTTATGCTGTGCACCGTGAGCGCCCATTCTTCAAAGATTTGGTGGACTTCATGATCTCTGGCCCTGTGATGATCCAGTGTTTGCAAGGCGAGGGCGCCATTGCCAAAAACCGTGATTTGATGGGTGCCACAGACCCTAAGAAGGCCGCACCTGGCACGATTCGCGCTGACTTTGCTGATAGCATTGATGCCAACGCTGTCCATGGCTCAGATGCCCCCGAAACTGCAGCCGCTGAGATTGCTTTCTTCTTTGCTGGCATGAATGTCTATGGCCACTGAGATTGAGGGTGCATTGGGAGTGCTTTAAGCGCGGTTGGTCGAGTCCGAGGGTCTAGTTGACTCAAGGGCTCCTTCTCCACGCATGGGGTGCATTCCCTTTGGTGTCTGGGCCTGTGAGCGTTCTCAGGCCCGTTTTTTTTGGCTGATTACCTTTTGAGGGTTTCGCTTGACCAACTTGTTGGGTTTTGATCGTGAGGGATTGATCGGGTTTTGTGAAGGGCTCGGGGAGAAGGCATTTCGAGCCACTCAACTCTTTCGTTGGATTCACCAAAAAGGGGCCAGAGGATTTGACGAGATGACCGATCTGGCCAAGCCGCTTCGTGAGAAACTGCTGGGCTGCGCGAGCATCACGCCCTTGAAGGTGCTTGCGCGGCATGACTCCAGAGACGGCACCATCAAGTGGCTCTTTGATGTGGGTGAGGGCAATGCCATTGAGACCGTCTTTATTCCTGAGGAGGACCGGGCCACCCTGTGCGTATCCTCACAGGCGGGGTGCGCTGTGGGGTGCACCTTTTGCTCCACGGGTTATCAAGGTTTTAGCCGTAATTTGACGACCGCAGAGATTTTGGCTCAATTGTGGTTTGTTGAGCATACCTTGAGACAAGAGCGCGGTGCGAGCAATTCCAAAGGTCCAAGTTTTAGCAATTCAAGCCTTCAACCCTCAAAAATCAACCACTCACAAGAGCGCGTCATCTCCAACGTGGTCATGATGGGCATGGGTGAGCCGCTACAAAACTATTCAGCCCTGGTGCCAGCTTTGCGCGCCATGCTCGATGACCATGGCTACGGGCTCTCGCGTCGTCGCTTGACGGTCTCGACCTCGGGGGTGGTTCCCATGATTGAGCGTCTTGGACGCGATGTGCCTGTGGCGTTGGCGCTTTCTTTGCACGCGCCCAACGACGCACTTAGAGATACCTTGGTGCCACTCAACCGCAAATACCCCATTCGAGAGTTGCTGGACACTTGCCGGGCTTATTTGGAGCATGCGCCCAGAGATTTCATCACGCTAGAGTACTGTTTACTCGATGGTGTGAACGATCAAGAGGAGCACGCTTTGGCACTCATCGAGTTGCTCGCTCCTCAACATGCAAGGGCTTTTCCATGCAAGATCAATTTGATCCCCTTTAATCCCTTTAAGGAGTCGGGGATGAGGCGCTCGAGTGCTGAACAAATTAAACGATTTTCACAATTGCTCTTGTCTGCAGGTTTGGTCTGTACGGTGCGAAAAACTCGCGGCGACGATATCGATGCAGCTTGTGGGCAATTGGCGGGTGATGTAGTGGACCGTACCCATGTGCTCACGCGCAGGCCCACTGCTTTGAGCCCCTCCCGAGGTGAATCGGGGATCAGCGGCAATGGGGAGAATGACGCTCCCCAGTCGACGATCAAAATGAGTTAGTGCTAGATTTTCCTTGATGGCAAGCCTCGGATTGGGTTATAAGACCGGTCTTGGCGAGCATGGCTCCAAGGGCAAGTCTGTATTTACAGTGAGGGCACCTTTGACCTACAAAGGTGAGCTATTGCCAGGTTTGTGTTGATTGAATTTTTTAGACGAGCTTTTTGATATGAATACTCTATCTTCTGATAAAGCCATTGATTTTGCGTCTCCTGTGGCACGCCAATCCCTGCAAGCCCAGGTGCGTTGGGGCTCAAGAGTGGTCCTGGTCGGGGGCGATGCGCCGGTTTGCATTCAGTCCATGACCAACACCGATACCGTGGACGCCATCGGAACTGCGATTCAGGTGAAGGAGTTGGCACTTGCAGGCTCGGAGATGGTGCGAATCACGGTCAACACGCCTGAAGCGGCACAGGCCGTTCCCTACATCCGCGAGCAACTTGACAAAATGGGGGTGGATGTGCCCTTGATCGGTGACTTTCATTACAACGGTCATCGCTTACTCAGCGACTACCCCGATTGTGCTCAAGCTCTCTCCAAATACCGCATCAACCCAGGTAATGTGGGTAAGGGTGAGAAGCATGACCGCCAGTTTGCACAAATGATCGAAGCCGCCATTCGTTGGGACAAGGCCGTGCGCATTGGCGTTAATTGGGGAAGTTTGGACCAAGAGTTGCTCGCACAATTGATGGATGAAAACTCCAAACGCTCAAGCCCTTTTGATGCAAGGCAAGTGATGTACGAGGCCTTGATCCAATCGGCGACTCAATCAGCGGCCCATGCGGTGGAGCTGGGGTTGGCGCCTGAGCAAATCATCCTGAGCTGTAAAGTCTCTGGTGTTCAAGACTTGATTGCGGTCTACCGAGAGTTGGCTAAAAGAACGCGCCATGCATTGCACCTGGGGTTGACCGAGGCGGGGATGGCAACTAAAGGGACGGTGGCTTCCAGTGTGGCCTTGTCAATTTTGTTGCAAGAGGGAATTGGCGACACCATCCGAGTCTCTCTCACCCCACAGCCGGGTGAATCTAGAAACCAAGAGGTGGTGATTGCAGCAGAGATTTTGCAGGCCTTGGGGCTACGCAAATTCGTCCCCAGCGTCACAGCGTGCCCAGGATGTGGGCGCACAACCAGCACCACCTTTCAAGAGTTGGCCAAAGAGATTGATGACTTCTTGCGCGCTCAAATGCCCGTTTGGAAAACGCAGTACCCAGGGGTCGAAAATTTAAAGGTTGCGGTGATGGGCTGTATTGTGAATGGACCTGGTGAGAGTAAACACGCCGATATTGGAATTAGTCTTCCCGGCTCTGGAGAGGCCCCTGCGGCCCCGGTCTTTATTGATGGAGAAAAAGCGATGACGCTTCGCGGGGATGCGATTGCGCAGGAGTTCCATCAAATTGTGCAAGACTACATTGAGAGAAAATACGCCAGTGTTTGAGCTCCATGCGTTTGCACTGAATGCCCCCCCCGAACTGATCAACGAATGAACTCTGGGACTGCACGCAGCAGATTGACC
>DAISKH010000161.1:0-6933 GCA_036821105.1 Limnohabitans sp. | reverse complement strand
TTTTTCAACCGCATTTTTCATGAGCTCATCAAACCCCTCAATGCCAGAGGCAGCTTGGGTCAATATGGACACTGGAGAGACCGCGTGAAAACGAATTTTCTTAGAACCCAACTCAACCGCCCTGTAACGCACCAAAGTGTTGAAATCAACTGAATTTTGATCACCAAGTTCAAATGAATATTGACCAGGGAGATGGTGCTGTTTTCATGAGGCAGCATCTGTGGATAAGTATACGGTTTGTTCTGTTTTTTTGCTTGCCTTTCTTTGGTTTTTAAAATGGCTCTGGTGAAGCCTCTGATTTAAATTGCTTTTTCACATGCTCTTTTTCCTGATCTGCTTTCTTGCAGATTCGGTGCTGTGTTTGAAGCGGTGAGACTCATTTCCAGTTTCGACGATGTGGCAGTGGTGCGTCATTCGGTCTAAGAGCGCTGTCGTCATCTTTGCATCTCCAAACACGCTCGGCCACTCCTCAAAGCTCAAATTGGTGGTGACCATCAGACTCTTATGTTCATAAAGCTTTGAGAGCAAATGAAACAAAAATGCCCCTCCAGCTTGACCAAATAGCAAATACCCCAACTCATCCAAGATCACAAGGTCCATCCCCGTCAGGTTCAGCGTAATTCGACCGGATTTACCGTCTCTCTTCTCTTTTTCTAATGCATTGACCAAGTCAATTGTTGAGTAAAACCTCACCCTTTTCCCCATCTTGGTGATCCCATTGACCCCAATGGCAGTTGCCAGATAAGTCTTACCTGTTCCAGGACCACCAATCAACACCACGTTGTGAGATGTGTCTGTACAGTCACATCTCACCAGTTGCTCAATGAGATCATTTCGTGCCCCTGCGATGGGTAAGCCACCAACCAAAATGCTCGACTTGCGCAAAGCTTCATGTGCGAGACCTGCATGCGGTAATAAATACCACCCACCACCAAGCCTACATCACTCCAGTCAAATTGGAAGGCCTCGCCCAAGGCAAACTTCAAAGGTATAAATCCCTTTGCCTTGGGGCCCAAAGCGTGGCCCCGCTGCCAGTTGGCAACAAAATAATAAACCTTGGTGTGCCCGCCTCGGTACCCCTGCGCTTGGAGTTGCCGAAATAATGCCCTGGCATAACGCCTCTCACGCTTGATGCGTTTGGCGTCCGCTGTCAGTGCCTCAACCAAAGTTGCCTCAAAGTGGCTCAATACCCCAGGAGAAGATACTCGTTCGTAGCGTGGTGGCTTCAAGTTCACCGCTTGATTCACCCATTTCTTGATCGTGTTTCGGGATATACCCGTGCGTCTCACGATCTCGCTCAGCGACAACTTGTCGGCCAATCTAAGCCTTCTGACCTTGCCAATCATGTCCATTGTGATCACCTTGTGCCTCCTGCCTAATAACTAGGCAGGTAGGGTTTAACACATGGTCAATTTTCAATTGAACATTTGATCCTTTTTTGATAAATTTTCGGTTGAATTCAACATTGAAGATGTTTGATTTGATTGATATGCATCAATTGAATTTTTAAAAATCTGTATAAAGTGAGCCTACCCCTGATGCTGAACGCGAATACTGACCTATTCGCTAGATAAGGACTACACATTGATAAAGGTAATCCTATGAATACCGTCGCAGAAGAAGTAAAAGTCATTCCCAATCGAACTATGGAGATTGCGAATTTGTATCACAAGCAATCGATGGCACTGATCAATTTAGCTTTGACTCATAATAAGTTGGCAATTGAGGCATCACATCAAAGAGCTGCTGAGTTACTTCAAGTCAACGATACACATGCTTTTTCAGAGCTTGTATCTAAGCATATGGTCAATCAAGTCAAAGAGTACTTGGATTTTGCTGTGAATGCCTTTCAAATGGGTTTTGAATCACACGCACAAGTCATGGACATTTTCCAAAATCAAATTGAAAACAACAGAACTCTAACCAACGAAGTACTGAAATCACACGCGTTATCAGGGAACCCAATCACTACTGTAGCCATGGCAGCAGTTAAGAACGCATTGGATTCAAGCCATGCGTTTCTAAGCAATGCCAAATCTCTGGCCTTAGAAACAGCAGCCAGTGCGTCTAGTGCCATTTCATCAAAAACAAAATGAGCGGAGATTGAAATGGAAAATCAACTATCAAATGTCTATGTATTCAAAACTCACTTTGATGCTGAAAATGCTGTTAGATCACTTGGTATGGCTGGATTCAATATGAAGCACCTTTCAGTGGTTGGCCGGGGTTATCACACTGAGGAGCATCCGCTGGGTTTTTACACCAAGGGGGATCGGATCCGATCATGGGGCAAGTTCGGCGTTTTTTGGGGAGCGATTTGGGGGCTTTTATTTGCGCCTGCTGTATTCATACTCCCTGGACTTGGCATGCTTGCAATGGCCGGACCAGTTGTAAGTGTTCTTGTCAGCGCCTTAGAGGGCGCAATAGTTGTTGGCGGCTTATCTGCATTAGGCTGTGCAATGCTGGAATTAGGTATTGATCACTCTAGCGCAATCAAATACGAAGTAGCCCTAAAGGCAGACCAATTCCTTTTAATGGTCCATGGCAGCGAAGCTGAAATTCAACACGCGCGAAGTATGTTGGATGGACCTAAAAAACAATTGGCTTACGAGCATCAATTACCTGATGAATTATCAAAGTGATTGAACTGCAGAATCAAAAAATCAAAGAGCGCCTGTTATGAAAAAAATAATTCTTGTGGCTTTTATTGCCTCAATCTTTTCAAGTGGTGTGTTTGCAGATCGAGACCGCATTGAGCGTAGAGAAGATTATGAGCATCGACCTCACCCTGACGCACGCTGGAATAGCGATGCGGGTTGGTTGATTCCGGCGATCATTGGAGGTGTTCTGGTCTATGGAGCTGTTAACAGTCAGCCAAGACCTCCAATAGTTGTTCAACAACCTCCGCAATACTATCCAATTGAGCCCAATCAACCACAACCACCTCCAATCGGCTACCACTGGGAACAAATACTTGACAGCAATTGCAATTGCTATAGGGTAGTTTTAGTCAGTAATTAATGATTCATCTACTTTGAAAGAATATCCATCATGTTTATTTCAAAAGAACAAATTATCAATAATCAAATTTCAGTTGAATCAAATATCAACATAGATATGCAGAAAATTGAGTGAAATTTTTTCTCGATAAACCTTATGAAAGATTTAGTTTTCCAGAGAGTTTCAGTAATTTAAACATTGACGATTTTTCAAATAGACTTGAAGAAATGCGAAATGCAATGATGAAAACAAGATTTACATAGCTGCATGAAAAATGTGCACCTACGTGAATCTTTATCACTACTAGAAACAAAGCGATTCGGGACGTTTTGGTTTGCAAGCTTGCTATCAAACATTGGCACATGGGCACAGCAGATGGCCCAGCCTTGGCTACTTTTAAGTCTTGGCGCCTCCCCTTTTTTACTTGGACTTGATGCTTTCGCGCTAGGGGCGCCAACTCTCATGCTTATTTTGGTTGGTGGAGCATTGGCAGATCGTGCAGACCGCAGGCGCACCATACTTTTCTTTCAGTCTATTCAGATGCTTTGTCCACTTACGCTAGTTTGGCTACTGATTGCAGGTTTAGTAGAGCCTTGGATAGTGATTGCTTTGTCTTTGGTGGTAGGTGTGACTGATGCGCTTTCATTGCCGTCATTTCAGTCAATAGTTCCCTCAATTGTTCAGCGTGAACAAATTCCTTCAGGCATAGCACTAAACTCTACACAGTTCAATCTATCAAAGATCTTAGGACCTGCACTGGCTGGAGTCTTAATGGCCAGTGTAGGGATGGTAGGAGCTTTTGCAGTCAGCGCTGCCTCCTACGTACCATTCATATTCGTAGCTTTATGGATCCTTCCACGAACACGACATAATCCAGAAACAAATGAAAATAAAAAGAATATGCCTAGATTATGGGCCAGTGTTGGAGAAGTAGTTAGTGATCCAAGTTTGCGCGGCGCATTACTTACTGTTTTGGTAACTGCTTTACTTTGCGCCCCTGTAATCACATTTTCTCCCTTGCTTGTGAAAGAAGTGCTCCATGGAGGCTCTGGTCAATTTAGTATGGCTTTGGGAGCATTGGGTATTGGCGGCCTCATAGGGGCCATTGGATTGATGGCAGTAGATCCTAAAAGTGATCGACGATTTATTAGCAGTAATTTCGCGATAGGCTTTGGACTGGTTGTCTGTCTTACCGCATTCAATCCAAAGGATTGGGGCCTGCCCTTATTAATGGTGATAGCAGGAGTTGCAATGACTGCAAGCAACGCCTCAGCTAATGCATTGATTCAGTTAAACGCACCTGAAAGAATTCGTGGTCAAAGTGTAAGTCTGTTCATGCTAGCCATGCGCGGCGGCATGGCACTTGGAAGTTTAATGACAGGACTCCTGGTTCATTTTGTAGGTGTCCAAGTGGCGTTGTTGGTAAACGGTTTAATTGCTTTGTGCGCACATCTGATGATTAGAAGAATTTGGCTAAAAGCTTTTTAACTTACATTTTTACTTGCCAACACCATCTATTATTTTGACTTTTGATCAAATTTAACGTGATACTGGGAACAAATACTTGACAGCAATTTCAATTGCTATCGAGTTTTTCTGGTTGGCAACCGATAGGTTGGTCAGTGATTGCTCATCAGGGCTAAGTCCAGAAAGTCTTCAATATTCTTGAAATACTCAAGCCCCTTAGGGCTCAGATAGTAGATTTAATCGGTACAAAATTCATATTGGGACGCGTCACTGCTTCACAAATGGCCTCAGCATCGGCAGCATCATTTCTATTGGTTTTCACATACGGCTTGACGTACTGAGGAGGCATTAATTTGACCGTATGCCCAAAGCCCTCTAATTTGCGAGCCCAGTGGTGCGCACTCCCACAAGCTTCCATTCCAATCAAGCAAGGCTTCAAATTGACAAAATATTCAGCCATTTGTGCTCGTTTGATCTGTTTTTTGATGAATAATTTACCAAAGCTGTCAATTCCGTGAAGTTGAAATTCTGACTTTGCCAAATCGATGCCAATTGTTGTAATATTCATAGTGAACGCTCCTGTCCTGTTTAGTGTTGGTCGAAACTACACTATGGCACAAATGATGCCGTTAAGGGTGGTGGTGTTCATCCCATTGCATACTGTTTTTTCACTGATACTAAGGGCCAATTAATTGGAAATTTGTTCTCCAAAATCTTAACAAAGCTCTAATTTCACTTCGAACTTACCAGAAAGCTAAAAGAGCTGGGCCGTCACTGAGGGCTGATTTATGCAACAAAGCATTCCCTCACCATAAATAGTCAACCTCTGAAAATATCAAACGGTTCAATCTTGAGTACGCGCCGGATACCGAAGTAGCTTGAGATGCCGGCGATCACAACCACCATACCGAACGCCAGACCCAGGTTCCAGACGGTAATGATCGCGGCGTAGTTGGGCAAACGTGCACGCGTGACCGATATCATAACCGTCACTAGGCCCAAGCCCAGACCGAACCCAGTGAGAGCAGTGAAGGTTGCCATGAACAAGATCATGAAAACCAGTTCGCGTCCTTTGGCGCCAATAGCCTTGAGGGCACCAAACTTCTCCAGGTTCTCTAGGATGAAGCTGTAAAAAGTCTGCCCTGAGATTGACAGTCCGACGAGAAAACTGATCACCGTCATGATCAGAATGTTGGTACCGATGCCGGTCTTATAGGTGTAGTAATCGGCAATCCGGGAGTTGAATTCGTCCTTGGTCAAAGCAACGTAGCCGAGCTTAGCCACTTGCTGTTTAATGCTGGCGATCGCAGCTTGGTTCTTCGCTTGAAGCAACACATAGGAGATCGTGAAGCGTGTCGTTGGAATATATTCAATGGCGCGACTGTAGGTGGTGTAGAGCGTGGGCACACCGTTTAAGCCGTTGGATGCGACCTTGGCGATACCCACGATCACGCCTCTATGGTCATTAATTTCGAAGGACGTGCCGATCTTCGGATGTTCGAGTTTGTCGATTTCGGCATCATTGACCGCGAAGAAGGAATTGTCGGCGTAGATATCTTCTATCTTTCCCTGCTCAAGTTCTGGGCGACCAAACAGGCTGGTGTCATCAAGGCCAACGACTGTGATTCCCTGGTAGGTACCGCTGGCGAGCCTGACTTGCGCGCCAGCGATGAACAATGGCACGGCGTAGCTTACGCCATCCATGCTGCGTACAGCGTCCAGCAAATAATTAGGCAGCGGAATTGTGCTGGTTGCCGTGTTTACTGCTGGGTCCATGATCCACATCGTGGCGCCGATGTTGGTCACAGTCGAAGAAGCGCGGTTCAGAATGCCTGCAAACATTGCAGTCATCTGCATCATCAGGAACACAGCAAATGTGATTCCAATCAGCAGTGCCGAGAACTTCGCCTTGTCGTTGACCAGCAGTTTGAAGCCGATGCGAAGGATGCCGCTGTATTTCATGGCGCCCGCCCCCCATTGGCCGGGTCCTGCGCATTCCACCATCCTCCGCCCAGTGCAACAAATAGCGCGACAGTGTCCTGGTGTCGCTGTGCCAGCGCTTGCAGATAGGCGATGACGGCGGTGTGATACTGCACGTCGGTGGTCAATACATCCACGTAAGCGACTAAGCCAGCTCGGTAGTTGGCCCTCAAAAGCTGGAGTGCCTCTCCCGCATCACGCCGGGCGTCCACCTGCGCCTGCAAGCCTTGCGCGTCGTGCTCCAAGGCCTTCAAAGCATCAGCGACCTGTGCAAAGGCTGCCAGTACGGTCTGGCGATAGTTGGCCTGCTGTACATTGTAGGCATCGACGGCAGCCTGCCTTTGCGCTTGCAGGCTGCCGCCGCGAAACAGCGGCGCCAAAAGCGATGGCCCCACGCTCCAGAAGGGACCTAAGGGACTGGCAAGATTTCCCAGGCTGGAGCCGGCTGCGCCATATGTGGCATTCAGGGTGAAGCTGGGATACTGG
>DAISKH010000160.1:0-6965 GCA_036821105.1 Limnohabitans sp. | reverse complement strand
CAGTTGGTCAACAACATGGTGATTGGTGTGACCAAGGGCTTTGAGAAAAAGCTCAACTTGGTGGGTGTGGGCTACAAGGCCGCAGCCACAGGTAACAAGTTGAATTTGTCTGTGGGTTACTCCCATCCCGTCAACATTGACATGCCTTCTGGCATCAAGGTTGAGACGCCTGCACCTACAGAGATTTTGATCAAGGGTGCTGACCGTCAACGCGTGGGCCAAATCGCCGCTGAGATTCGTGCTGTTCGTCCTCCTGAGCCTTACAAAGGCAAGGGCATCCGTTACTCGGATGAGAAGATCACGATCAAAGAGACCAAGAAGAAATAAGGAGCTGCATCATGTTGTCCAAAAAGCAGCAACGTCTGCGCCGTTCACGTCAAACCCGTATTCGCATTGCGACCCAGGGTGTGGCTCGTCTCACCGTCAATCGTACGAATTTACACATTTACGCTACCGTCATCTCTGGCGACGGCGCTCACGTGATCGCCACTGCATCCACTGCAGAAGCCGAAGTCCGCAAAGACTTGGGTGCAGCGGGTAAGGGCGGCAATGTGAATGCAGCTCAAATCATTGGCACACGCATTGCTCAAAAAGCCAAAGCCGCTGGTGTTGAAAAAGTAGCGTTTGACCGTGCAGGTTTCGCTTATCACGGCCGCGTCAAGGCCTTGGCCGAAGCAGCCCGCGAAGCCGGCTTGCAGTTTTAAGAGAATCGAGAAATAAACATGGCAAAAGTTCAAGCTAAAGTGCAAGACGACAGTCGTGACGACGGCATGCGCGAGAAAATGATCGCGGTCAACCGTGTGACCAAAGTGGTCAAGGGTGGACGGATTTTGGCATTCGCTGCACTCACCGTGGTGGGTGACGGAGATGGTCGCGTTGGAATGGGCAAGGGCAAATCCAAAGAGGTGCCTGCAGCCGTTCAAAAGGCCATGGAAGAAGCGCGTCGCAACATGATGAAGGTTTCGCTCAGGAATGGCTCCATTCATCACAACGTGACCGGTCATCACGGTGCGGCTGTGGTGATGATGGCACCCGCTCCCAAGGGAACCGGCATTATTGCGGGTGGCCCAATGCGTGCAGTGTTTGAAGTGATGGGTATTACCGACATCGTGGCCAAGAGTCATGGGTCTTCCAACCCTTACAACATGGTTCGCGCCACGTTGGATGCGTTGGTGAAGTCCACCACACCGTCTGAGGTGGCTGCCAAACGTGGCAAAGCCGTTGAAGACCTCTTCGTTTGATGTGAGAGGATACGTTGATGACTACCACAACTCAAAAATTAAAAGTTCAACTCGTCAGAAGCCCTATTGGTACCAAAGAGAGTCACCGCGCCACTGTTCGTGGCTTGGGACTTCGTGGTGTCAATAGTGTTAAAGAGTTGGAAGATACTCCCGCGGTTCGCGGCATGATCAATAAGATCAGTTACTTGGTCAGAGTGCTGTAAGGGACAAGAACATGGAACTCAATAACATCAAACCCGCCGATGGCGCCAAGCACGCCAAGCGCCGTGTCGGTCGCGGCATTGGCTCTGGACTTGGAAAAACTGCAGGTCGTGGTCACAAGGGACAAAAGTCCCGTGCCGGCGGCTACCACAAAGTGGGTTTTGAGGGCGGTCAAATGCCTTTGCAACGCCGTTTGCCCAAGCGCGGTTTCAAATCGCATTTGCTCAAATTCAATGATGAAATCACCTTGACGACTCTAGAGCGTTTGGGTTTGCCTGAGGTCGATTTGTTGACCTTGAAGCAGGCCAATATCGTCTCCGAGATTATCAAGGTAGTGAAAGTTGTGAAGACAGGTGAGTTGACCAAAGCGGTGAAGCTCACCGGCATTGGCGCAACCGCTGGTGCACGCGCAGTTATTGAGTCGCTTGGCGGCTCAGTGGCCTAATCAACGTACACAGACCCTTCGAAACATATAAAGAGTAATCCTGTGGCCACATCCTCTACCCTAGCCAAGAATGATAAGTACGGTGACCTTCGTCGCCGGCTCATCTTTTTGATGCTCGGCTTGGTGGTTTACCGCATTGGGGCTCATATTCCAGTGCCGGGTATTGACCCCACAGCCTTGCAGCAGCTCTTTAATGGGCAGCAAGGCGGGATCCTGAATCTCTTTAATATGTTCTCGGGCGGTGCTTTGTCTCGCTTCACCGTTTTTGCGCTTGGGATCATGCCCTACATTTCGGCATCGATCATCATGCAACTGTTGACGTATGTGATGCCCGCCCTTGAGCAAATCAAGAAGGAAGGCGAGTCGGGTCGCAGAAAGATTACCCAGTACACACGTTATGGAACACTGGGTTTGGCTTTATTTCAGTCCATGGGCATTGCCTTGGCGCTGGAGTCCTCTGCAGGTTTGGTGCTCTCTCCCGGTATGGGTTTCAGAATCACTGCCATGGTGAGTTTGACAGCGGGCACGATGTTTTTGATGTGGTTGGGTGAGCAAATCACTGAGCGTGGTTTGGGCAACGGCATCTCAATTTTGATTTTTGCAGGTATTGCGGCAGGATTGCCCAATGCGGTGGGTGGTTTGCTTGAATTGGTTAGAACGGGTGCCATGAGCATCATCGTTTGTCTCTTCATTGTGATCTTGGTGGGTTTGGTGACCTACTTTGTGGTCTTCATGGAGCGGGGTCAACGAAAGATTTTGGTCAATTACGCCAGGCGCCAACAAGGCAATAAGGTGTATGGGGGTCAGTCTTCTCACTTACCGTTGAAGATCAATATGGCGGGTGTGATTCCTCCAATCTTTGCTTCTTCGATCATTTTGTTGCCGGCAACGATTGCCAACTGGTTTGGCTCCAATGAGAGCATGAGATGGCTCAAAGACATCTCGAGTGCGCTCTCTCCTGGTCAGCCCATTTATATTTTGCTGTATGTGACCGCCATTGTGTTCTTTTGCTTTTTCTACACCGCATTGGTGTTCAACAGCAAAGAGACTGCGGACAATTTGAAGAAATCGGGTGCCTTTGTGCCAGGGATTCGTCCCGGCGAGCAAACAGCCAAGTACATTGACAAAATTTTGGTTCGACTCACCTTGGTGGGTGCGGTGTACATCTCTTTTGTGTGCTTGTTGCCAGAATTTTTGATCTTGAAATACAACGTGCCGTTTTACTTTGGCGGCACCTCATTGATGATTATTGTGGTGGTGACCATGGACTTTATGGCCCAAGTGCAAAATTATTTGATGAGTCAGCAGTATGAGTCGTTGCTGAAAAAAGCCAACTTTAAAACAACGATGGGCGCTTGAACGAATGTCAAAAGATGATGTCATTCAAATGGCCGGCGAGGTGGTAGAAAATTTACCCAACGCCACATTTCGAGTGAAGTTAGAAAATGGTCATGTGGTGCTTGGGCACATTTCGGGCAAGATGCGGATGCACTACATTCGTATTTTGCCAGGCGATAAGGTCACGGTGGAGCTCACTCCCTATGACCTAACTCGTGCAAGGATTGTGTTCAGGGCCAAGTAGAGATGAAGAGTTGAGTGGCGTGTGTCCATTCAACGTGTAGAAATTTAGGATTCTCAAGCGTGGTTGAGCCCACCAGAGAGTCATTCGCTGTGCAAAGATAGGAGAGAAGAGCAATGAAAGTATCCGCTTCGGTTAAGAAAATTTGCCGCAATTGCAAAGTCATTCGACGCAAAGGCGTGGTCCGTGTCATTTGCACAGATCCCCGTCACAAGCAGCGTCAAGGCTGATTGAACAAGATTTAAGAGGACGAACATGGCACGTATCGCTGGCATTAACATTCCGCCCCACCAACACTCGGAAGTGGGTTTGACGGCTATTTTTGGTATTGGTCGCACACGCGCTCGCAAGATTTGCGAAGCTTGTGGTATCGATTACTCCAAAAAGATCAAGGACCTCACCGACGGGGACTTGGAAAAAATCCGCGACCAAATCGCGCAATTCACCATTGAGGGTGACTTGCGTCGCGAGACCACCATGAACATCAAGCGTTTGATGGACATTGGGTGTTACCGCGGATTTCGTCATCGCAGAGGTTTGCCAATGCGTGGACAAAGAACACGGACCAATGCTCGCACTCGCAAGGGTCCACGCAAGGCCGCGCAGTCATTGAAGAAATAGTTAAGGGATCAACATGGCAAAAGCACCCTCCAATAATGCAGCACAACGCGTGCGCAAAAAGGTTCGCAAGAACGTGGCCGATGGCATTGCCCACGTGCACGCTTCTTTTAACAACACCATCATCACCATCACGGACCGTCAAGGCAATTCTTTGTCATGGGCGTCCTCTGGTGGACAGGGCTTCAAGGGTTCGCGCAAATCGACTCCCTTTGCTGCCCAGGTTGCCTCAGAAGTGGCTGGTCGTTCAGCCATTGATCAAGGCATCAAAAATTTGGATGTGGAGATCAAAGGACCTGGTCCTGGACGTGAGTCCTCGGTGCGCGCCTTGGCCGCCCTTGGCATTCGCATCAACTCCATTTCTGATGTGACTCCCGTTCCCCACAATGGATGCCGCCCTCAAAAGCGTCGTCGCATTTAATTTTTAACCTCCAAGCCCACCGCCACGGGTGAAAGACCTGTGGCTTACCGACCTTAACGGGTCGGCCAAATTGAATCAAAGGACAAGCAAGTGGCACGTTATCTAGGCCCCAAGGCCAAACTCTCACGCCGTGAAGGCACCGACCTCTTTTTAAAGAGCGCTAGACGCTCCATTGCTGACAAAGCCAAATTTGACTCCAAGCCTGGCCAACACGGTCGCACTTCAGGTCAAAGAACATCTGACTTTGGTTTGCAGTTGCGCGAGAAGCAAAAAGTCAAACGCATGTATGGTGTTTTAGAGCGCCAATTCAGACGTTATTTTGCTGAAGCCGATCGCCGCCGTGGCAACACAGGTTCGAACTTACTCTTCATCCTAGAGTCACGTTTGGACAATGTGGTGTACCGCATGGGTTTTGGCTCTACACGTGCTGAGGCACGTCAGTTGGTGTCCCACAAGGCCATCACCGTCAATGGTGAGCAGGTCAACATCCCTTCTTTCTTGGTTAAAACGGGCGACGTCATTGCCGTTCGTGAAAAGTCCAAAAAGCAAGGTCGAGTCGTCGAGGCTCTCCAATTGGCCACTCAAGTCGGCTTGCCCGCTTGGGTTGAGGTCAATGTGGACAAAGCCGAAGGAACTTTCAAGAAAGTTCCAGATCGCGACGAATTTGCTGCTGATGTCAACGAATCGTTGATTGTCGAGCTGTATTCGCGTTAATTCTGGTTGAACCATTCAGCCGTTTGAGTCCCCTCTTGTGCACAAGAGGGATTGAACATTCAGCCTTACCGGTGTAACGAGCCGAGGGTATTGAGAAGGACATCCGAATGCAAACCCAATTGTTAAAACCCAAAGCCATCAATGTTGAGCACGTTGGACACAACCGTGCCAAGGTTACGCTCGAGCCGTTTGAGCGTGGCTATGGTCACACGCTCGGCAACGCTTTGCGTCGTGTGCTGTTGTCTTCTATGGTGGGTTATGCCATCACTGAGGTGACCATTGCTGGCGTACTCCATGAGTACTCCTCTATTGATGGCGTTCAAGAAGACGTGGTCAATATTTTGCTCAACTTGAAAGGCGTGGTCTTTAAGTTGCACAACCGTGACGAAGTGACTTTGAGTCTTCGCAAAGAAGGCGAAGGCTTGGTGACGGCGGCCGACATCCAAACGCCCCATGATGTTGAGATCATCAATCCTGAGCATTTGATTGCGACCTTGACTCAAGGCGGCAAAATTGACATTCAATTGAAGGTCGAAAAGGGACGCGGCTATGTTCCCGGAACAGTTCGTCGTTATGGCGAAGAGCCTTCCAAGTCAATTGGTCGCATTGTTCTAGACGCTTCTTTCTCTCCAGTGAGCCGTGTGAGCTACAGTGTTGAGAATGCTCGTGTTGAGCAACGTACTGATTTGGACCGTTTGGTGGTCGAGATCGAGACCAATGGTGCCATCACTGCAGAAGATGCAGTCCGTGCCTCTGCCAAGATTTTGGTGGAACAGTTGGCTGTTTTTGCGCAACTCGAAGGCTCTGAATTGGCTGCCTTTGATTCACCGTCTCCCAGAAGTGCTCAACAGTTTGACCCCATTTTGTTGCGCCCCGTCGACGAGTTGGAGCTCACCGTGCGTTCTGCCAACTGCTTGAAGGCAGAAAACATTTACTACATTGGCGACTTGATTCAGCGCACTGAAAACGAGTTGCTCAAGACCCCCAATTTGGGCCGCAAGTCTTTGAATGAAATCAAAGAAGTGTTGGCATCAAGAGGTTTGACCTTGGGCATGAAGCTCGAGAGCTGGCCTCCAGCTGGTTTGGATAAAAGAACCAGTTGATCCCAAGCCCAGTGTCTTTTAGGTGTGGGTGTGAGAATTTCACCCCTTACCTCTACGACTCTGGGCTCACTCCCGCTGGGACGAGACGGCTTATTCAAATGTTTAGGCTTGATCGATCAGCAGCTTGGCGTACCTGATACGGCGTCCAGGTAAAACATCAAAACCTTCAAAAAGGAAAATCATCATGCGTCACGGTCACGGACTCAGAAAACTAAACCGCACAAGCGAACACCGCTTGGCGATGCTCAGAAATATGATGAACTCGCTCATCGAGCACGAGTGCATCAAAACAACATTACCCAAGGCCAAAGAATTGCGCCGTGTGGTTGAACCCATGATCACTTTGGCCAAAGTGGCCACTGTTGCCAATCGTCGTTTGGCGTTCAACCGTTTGAGAGACCGCAACAATGTGGTCAAGCTCTTCAACGAGTTGGGCCCCCGTTATCAAACACGTCCCGGTGGCTATACACGCATCCTCAAAATGGGATACCGCGTGGGTGACAATGCACCGATGGCTTTGGTTGAGTTGGTGGATCGTCCTGTTATTGAAGAAACTTCCCCAACTGCAGCTGAATAAGTTACAATCACTCTCTTACCGCGCGATGGAGCAGCCTGGTAGCTCGTTGGGCTCATAACCCAAAGG
>DAISKH010000159.1:5564-7189 GCA_036821105.1 Limnohabitans sp. | reverse complement strand
AACTACATCAAGGCCGTTCGGCCCGAGATCAAAGTGATTGGGGTTCAAATGAATGACTCCAGCGCCATGATGCAGTCCTTGGAGGCTGGAGAGCGACTGCAGTTGAGTGATGTGGGGCTTTTCTCCGACGGAACGGCTGTAAAGCTCGTGGGTCAAGAGACCTTTCGAGTCACGCAGAACTTGGTTGACGAGTTCATCACTGTTGACACGGATGAGGTGTGCGCCGCGATCAAGGACGTGTTCATCGACACACGCAGCATCGTCGAGCCCGCGGGCGCTTTGGCAGTGGCGGCGATTAAGAAATACGTCTCTCGCCTTAAAAAAGGGGCCGTTAAATCCCGTCAAAGCGTGAACCACTCATCGGCCCAAACATTTGCTGCAATTCTATGTGGCGCCAATGTCAATTTTGACCGTTTGCGCTTTGTGGCCGAACGCGCCGAGGTGGGCGAAGACCGTGAGGCCCTTCTGGCTGTGACCATCCCCGAGGAGCGAGGTAGCTTTAAGAGGTTGTGCGAGTTGATTGGCACTTTGCCCGCCTTTGGAGCGAGCTCAGCACCACGGCAAGTCACCGAATTCAATTACCGCATGAGTGACCACCACAGCGCCCATGTGTTTGTGGGCCTTACGACCCAACAAGCCGGTGAGAGTTTAAAGATTTGCCGTCACCTTAACCGCGCCGGCTTCAAGTCCTTGGACCTCACACATGACGACTTGGCCAAGGAGCACATCCGCCACATGGTGGGAGGATCCAGTAGTTTGGCCCATGATGAACGGCTTTTAAGGTTTGTCTTTCCCGAGCGTCCAGGGGCTTTGATGAAGTTTTTATCGTCCATGCGCCCAAACTGGAACATCAGCTTATTTCACTACCGCAACCAAGGAGCTGACTATGGTCGCATTTTGGTGGGCTTGCAAGTGCCCAAGGAAGATCACAAAGCCTTCAATGCCTTTTTGAAAATGCTGGCCTACCCCTACACCGAAGAAACTGATAACCCGGTGTACCAACTTTTCTTGCAACAGGCTTGATCAGAGATTTCTAAGAGTTCAGCTATTTCGAGACGAAGTCTGTAGTTATTGGGCTATTCGGATATTTGGATAATTGGATATTGGGCTATCTCATGATGGGCAATGATGGCCAATCACGGCCCCTAGGGAGCAACAACGCCAGGCACGGGCGGCAGACTCAAACTGAGCGTTGCTTCACCACCAGGTTTGGGGCCGAGTTTGACGCTCCTGGGCTCAATGGCCACCACATAAAGACCGGGCTCAATCGCTTGTCCCAATCGAAACGCTTTGGGTGCATGGTCGTCCACGCTTAAAAGCGCCATGGCTTGAGAGTTTTGGCCAACAGTATTTCCGCGCGTATCCGCCTGAGCATCCCCATGAATACCCACTCCATGTGCACCCGTACCCATACCTGTACCTGTACCTGCACTTGGCTTGGCATAGATGACACCACTCAAACGCATGCGCGCCGCACTCAAAGCACTCAAGTCTTGCACCACAGTGCCCTGAGCGGACTGGGCCGCGGGACCTCCCAAGGCCAAGCTCAAGGCAGCAGCATCAAGCGGTTTAAGGGTCGCATCAATAGCCTCTAGGGTGTGCACCTGTAGCTTTTGATCCTGGGG
>DAISKH010000159.1:0-5554 GCA_036821105.1 Limnohabitans sp. | reverse complement strand
CCCCAGGCCACTAGAGAGTAAGCCAAGACGGCCCATAAGGCAAAGGTTACCCAAGGGATCAGCTTGAGCCCCCAAGCCGAGGGTGAGGGCAAAACTTCTCTTGCCGCCCCAATGGGCGCACCCAAAGAGCCTTTGGCCAAAGCGCCAGAGGGAGCGGTCGGTTGTCGGATCGAGGAAGCTGAATTAAAACGGTTGAGCATTCAATCATTATCCCCAAAATTACAACTTATGACAGACTACTCTTGAAGTCTAGCCCCAAAAATTGATATTCCCTTTACTCCCCTCTTTACCCAGTAAACCTGATGCTGTCTGCTAAGCTATGCGATGTCTGCAACAAACCATCGTCAGATGGCTGACACCATTGAGCTGATCCCATGACTTGCCCACCCCCGACGGGTGAATTAGACTCTTGGGGTGATACCGAAGTAACTTTTCTAAAAAAGACACCATGACCGCCGAATCCCAAACCTCTGTGATTTCTCATCAGTCCACCTCTTTGCAGCATGAGAGAAGTGCCGCGTCGCTTTGCAAAGTTCCGGCACGAAAGCACCAACAAGGCTTCACCCTGATTGAGCTCATGGTGGTTTTGGTGATCATTGGTGTCTTGGCCGCCCTGATCATCCCCAATGTGCTTGAGCGTGCCGATGACGCCCGCATCACTGCCGCTAAAACAGACATCAGCAATTTGTCACAAGCCTTAAAGCTCTACAAATTGGACAACCAAAACTATCCCACGGCCGAGCAAGGCCTGCAAGCGCTGGTGAGCCGACCCACCCTGGGCACTCCACCCATGAACTGGAAGCCCTATATTGAAAAGCTACCCCTGGACCCCTGGGGCCACCCCTACCAGTACTTGAACCCAGGCATCAAGTCTGAGGTCGATGTGATGAGCCTTGGGGCTGACGGTGTGAGTGGCGGGGAGGGTAAAAACGCCGACATCGGCAGCTGGCAGTAAAGTCAATTCCGTTCATGCGCCACTGCTTGCCAGCGCAAAGGGGCTTTACCCTTTTGGAGTTGTTGGTGGTACTGGCCATCATGGCGATCGGTTCAGCAGCCGTGATGTTGACACTTCGCAATACCCCAGAGCAAGCGTTGACGCAAGATGCCCAACGCTTGGCCGCTTGGCTTGACACTGCGCGTGCTCAGTCGCGCGTGAGAGGTGAGCGTGTCGTGTGCATTACCAACGCACAAGGTTTTTATTTCACAGGGCAATCGGGTGTGGCCCTCAGCAATGAACTTCACCCTTGGAGTTACGCCAGAACCCGTTCTGACCTGCAGCTCAATGCACCTCTTGTGCTGGGACCCGAACCCATGATCGGCCCCCAACGCGTCACCTTGTATTTGCAAGATGCGCCCCAAACCCGTGTGGTCGTGGCCACCGATGGTTTAAGAGATTTTGGTGTGCTGCCATGACAAAGTCCACGCGCGTGAATAAGCAAAGGGCGGGCTTCACTTTGGTCGAGGTTTTGGTGGCCCTCTTCATTGTGTCCCTGACGTTGATCTCGGGCATGAAAGCATCGGGTACATTGAGCCTGAGCGCAGAGAGGTCACAAAGCAGTTTTCTGGCTCAACTGTGCATCGACAACTTCCTCACCAACTTGCGCCTCTCAGCTCAATTGCCTGGAGTGGGGGAGCAAGATGTGTTTTGTGCTGAGGCCTCTCACGCCATGAACGTGCATGTGCAAGTGAGTGTCACACCCAACCCCTCTTTTAGGCGACTCGATGTCCAAGTGTTCGAGAAGAACTGGCCCATCTTGAAGGTGAGCACGGTGGTGGGACTATGAGGTTCACCCTATTATCAAAGTGCAATGAATGCCCACGGTTTATCTCAGTCCCTTGGTCCAAGGCCGATGATCAGCCTGGGCTCAAAGTCACGCGAAATTTCAAACATAGTTTCAGGCAAAGTTTCAAGCAAAACTCAAACCCAAGCCTCAGGGGCTTCACCCTGATCGAGGTCATGGTGGTGCTGGTGATCATGTCCATCATGGCCTTATTGAGTTGGCAAGGAATCCAAACCATGCTCAAAACCCGAGAACAAAGCTTGGGGCTTGTTTCGGGTGTGGACAGCATCCAAACAGCCGTCTCACAGTGGCGAGTTGATTTGGACAACACTTTATCGGTTCCAGCGAGCGCCAGTGTGCCCAGTTTGGACTGGGATGCTCGGGTGCTGAGATTGGTCCGCAGGAGCTCGGGCAACAATCTCAACAGCAGCATCAACTCCAACCTTAGAGGCGACGCACCACTGGGCCCAGGCGCGAACGTGGGTCCTGGCTCCAGCGAGTCTTCGGCCACGCCTGCAGTGTGGGTGGTGGCTTGGAGTGTCCGAGCCCTGAATGCCAACGAGCTCAGCACATTGCCCCCCAAAGAACAACGAGCAGGGCTTTATTGGCTGCGTTGGCAATCCCCGCCCATCACCAACCAAACTGAGCTCAATGCCTATTGGCAAATGGCTGCGCAATGGGGACAAAACCCCAGCGCTGAATCCCGCGCCTTTGAAACCGCGCTCTTTGAGATCCAAAACTGGCAACTGTATTTCTACAGAAACAATGCTTGGACCAATGCACTCTCAAGTGCTGGGGATAACACGCTCGCCACCACCCCTAGCAGCAACACGGTAACCTCTGGGACGGCTACTAATTCGGCCTCCAATGGATCTTCGCTCTCGACCACAAACAATACGGGTAGCGCCAACTCTGGAGCAGCAGGAGGGGTCACGGCCAGTGCGCAGAACGTCTTCCCAGATGGGGTTCGCTTAAAGCTTTATTTGCCGCAAGACAAGGTGCTTGGGACTGGCTCTCAAGACTTACTGGTCAGCAACCCTCAAAACGACCCTTCTCTCACCATGGACTGGGTGAGGCTGAACTTCACGGCCGCCAAACTCTAATGAACGTGAGCGCTCAACGCCCGGCAAGACCATGCTCGCAAAGCGGCATGGCGCTCTTGAGTGCGCTCATCACCGTCATGATCGTGACCGCCTTGGCGGCGACGGCGCTTTGGTCGCAGTGGAGCCGCTTTGAGGTGGAGTCAGCCGAGAGGCAACGAACGCAAAGTTTGTGGCTTTTAACGGGCGCATTGGATTGGTCAAGGGTGATTTTGCGAGAAGACGCCAGAGCCAGCACCATCGACACCCTGGCTGAGCCTTGGGCGGTGCCTTTGCAAGAGGTCAAACTCTCAAGCTTCATTCGCGATCAAAACGCCGCCTCCGGCTCTCCCAGCAGTGCTTTGGGTGACACGTCACTGGGGGACCAAGTTTTTTTATCTGGCCAAATCGTTGATTTGCAGTCCAAGCTCAATTTTTACAACCTCGTGGCTGCCAGTCCTGTCTCACCCAGCACTTTGCAGAGTTTTTTACGCCTATTCACTGCGCTGCACCTACCCCAAACTGAGCTCAATCAGTTGGTCCAGACCTTTCAAGCTGCCAGCCCCGGATTGACCCGTGGGGACAGCACCCCTGCTGGATTCAATAGTATCAATCCACCCATTTGGCCGCAGCGCTTTGAACACCTGGCGTGGTGGGGCCTCTCCAACAGCACCTTGGTGGCCTTAGAGCCTTACGCCACCTGGATTGCCGACAAAACCTTGGTGAATTTAAATACCGCTAGCGCGCAAGTCCTCTACGCCAGTATTCCCAACATAGAGCTCTCGGATGCGCAACGGCTGGTGAGTCTTCGAGCCAATCAGCCCTGGACGAGCCTGGATCAAGTCCGACAGGCCCTAGGAAAACCTGCCAGTGACACCACCATTGCTGACACGGCTTATCAACTGAGCACCCGCTATTTTGAGGTTTTGGGTACGATCCGAATGAACCAAACGGTTCTGCGAGAAAAGTCGGTCTTATTTAGAAACTCGGGATCCGTCTCCATTGTTTGGCGAGACCGAGGATTTGGCTTGGGAGTGAGCACCCCCCTCACACCTCAAACCAGTTACTAAAGAAAGTCTCAAGTCTCTCCTGAATCCAAACCCAAGAACCCCAGCTCCTAAGCGCATGCCCTGAGAAGAATTGACACATCGTGCGTCTACAATCCAATCAGTATGCTGATCGTCTCACTCCCCACACTACGCCAGCCTCAAGCCGAATGGGATTTCGTCTTGAGTGATGCGCGTGCTCGCATCATTCAAAGTGGTCAGGCCCAACTCGCCTTGCTCCCCAAGTCTGAGGCCGAAGTCGTGGGGGTGATTCCTTGGCAGCAATTGTCTTGGCACCCAGTGCAAGTGCCCAGCAGCGCCAAAAGAATGCTCA
Source organism: Limnohabitans sp. (assembly GCA_036821105.1). Lineage (GTDB taxonomy): Bacteria > Pseudomonadota > Gammaproteobacteria > Burkholderiales > Burkholderiaceae_C > Limnohabitans. Next base: position 1,314 of record DAISKH010000159.1, on the reverse strand, counting down.
CCTCACGCAATGCCTCGGGCTCGACAGCTCTGGGCGGTGGGGTACAAAATTTAAGCAAAGCCCAGATTTTGATGCAAGGTCTGTTGGAGGAACAAATCCTTCAAGACATCACAAGCCTGCATTGGGTGGCCAGACCCTCAGCCATTCACCGATCCCCCAAACCTTCCACGTCCACGGCTAGCATAAGCGATTCCTCCAGCACCCTTTGGGTGGCTTGTTGCGATAAAAACTGGTTGCGCCAATCACTTCAAACCCTGGAGGCGTCAGGGATCACAGTCCAAAAGCTGGTGCCTGAGTTGGAACCCACCCAAGATGAAACCCCGAGATGGTTTATCGTCAACACTGGGGGTGGACTCAACGTGGTGGTGTGCACACCACAAAGCGTTGCAGGCATCAAGGAAGAGGCCTTTAGGGCCATGCAGGCCTTGCACCGTTCAAAAGCCCCTCTAGCAACTTCTACGACTGAATCCTGGGAATTGGATCCCAGCCAAGCCCATATCTTCTCAACCCCTGAATGCATCTCTGAAGCCAGTGAACTCTTGGGGCTCACGCCTGAGTTGCAAACCAAGGCTCAACGCTTACTCTTGGCCAGCCTGAGTGAATGGGACTTCGCACAAGGCGAATGGGCCCAAGGCAGCGCCAGGCGTTGGTGGAAATCCACCCAAAAGAGCTGGCGGGTGTTTTGGCGGTCGAAGGAGTACCAATGGGCAAGATGGGGCTTCATTGGAGTTTTAGGTCTTCAGCTCTTGGCGCTCAATGCATGGTCGTGGCACCAAACCCAGGAGATGCAGGCCAAGACCCAGTCCATGAAGAACCTCTTTCAAAGCACATTTCCCAATGTGCCTGTGGTGATCGACCCGCTGGCCCAAATGAAAAGAGAGCTTGAACATTTGCGTCAAGCCAAGGCCCTTGCCTCACCAGGTGACTTTGAACGTCTCTTGGATGTGCTGGGGCAATTGCAACCGGGCACAAGCACTGGGGCCAATGTACCCTTGTCTGAAATTCGGTCGCTTCGGTTTACTCCGCAAGAGTTGCATGTGGTCTTTGCCAATGACGCAACAGTGCCCCCGGCATTGACCCTCCCGCAAGCGCTATTGGAGCGGGGATACCAGATCAAGCCCACGGATGCACGCGCGCTCGAGTGGACTTTGAGTTGGAGGCCTAGGCCATGAACATGCGAGATCCCTCAAGGCTACCGTCCAATTCTGAGCATCCCAACGAGCGTCAGGCTTCTCCTTTGGTCAATCTTTGGCGCACCTTGATGCATCCACAAGAGCACTTCAGCGCTCGTGAACGCCAGGGGCTTCAAATGGC
>DAISKH010000158.1:4565-7205 GCA_036821105.1 Limnohabitans sp. | reverse complement strand
ACGAGACATCACAGGGTGATGGTCTGCGTTCAAGGTGAGCATCGCAAACGAGAGCCGTCCAGTCTCAGCCCCACTTTTTAGACCATGATTGTCTTGGGAACCGCTCCATCGATCCCATAAACAGGCTATTCCAAAGGGTTCATTCAAAGTGGTTTGAATTCGGTGACGAACTGCAACTCCCGTTTCATAGCAAGGCTCAAAAAAATCATCCAATAACAAAACGGCAAATTGTGCCTTGCGCCAAGCTTGACGAAAACTCGGCTTCGTTTGAACACTCTCTATGCGTGCGTTATAGGTATGGCGATGAAAGGTCTTCGCACGCAATTCATCAACCCACGCTGGCAGCAGTCCAAATTGCCCGAGTTCAATTTGTATGTCCCCGCGAGCATCCAAGAAAGCGATCGCGGCCTTTTGCCCAGGAAAGACTTCTGGGTTGTCGGTGCGGGGCAAATCTTTCGCAAAGTGCCGACGCACCCAATCGTTGTTTGTTGTTGAAGTGAAATTGGTACACATGAATTTATATTAATTTGCCTTACTCAGACAAGACTTTAATCAATACCTGCTATGTAAGAGTCACGCAATTTGACTCTAAAGCAATTCCCGATACAACATAAGCTCAAAGCCCCTAAATCTCCTAAATCTCCTGAATAGCCTTCAAGGGATTCAATTCATTAAACGTTATTCAGGCAAAGATTTGACAAGCAGAGCTTTCTTATCGTTGTTGTAAATTGATGTTAAGTTTATCAAGGTTCTCTTCATTGGCCTTAATGACTATGTGCTTCATTGACTCGGCAACCTTTGCATCGTCAAATTTTTGCGTCCAAATTAATGTGGTTTTATTTCCCTCGGGCACCAAATCTATTGTTAGAGTAAAAAGAGGTTGAACAATGTGTTTGATCACAATTTTCTTATTCAATTCAACCTGAGCAAAAACACTCCTGTTTGGATAGTTTTCTCCATTAGGAGCATGCATCATAAATTCCCATAGTCCATTATTTTTAAATTCAAAGACTTGGAAAGTATTTGTAAATCCCTGAGGGCCCCACCATTTCGCCAATCGAAGAGGGTCTGCAAACGCAGAAAAAATTTCCTCGGGTGTATAGGCGTAAGAACGCTTTGTCTGAAAGGTCGAATTCAACTCTTTGTTTTCGTTCATGGTGCTCTCATGTAATCTGTTCTTAGAGTAAAGTTAAACGAAGTACCACTGAGTTATCTTTATATTGAGAGGCAATCGATCGATTACAAATAGTCAATTAAAATTCAATGCAAGCCTACTCAATGGTCTTGGAATGGTTTTGCAAGTGATTGCTTGAACCTTTTTAAAAAATCAATTTCCACATAGGGAAATCACCCAGTAGCCTTTGCAGATGTCAAAGATGAATGGCTGAATGGATAGGCCCTCTCATTTGGCTTACTCAACAGTGACCGACTTTGCTAAATTACGTGGTTTGTCCACATCAGAACCTCTTTTAAGTGCCGTGTGGTAAGCCAATAACTGCAGGGGTACGACGTGCAAGAGAGGAGACAACTCACCATAATGCTCGGGCATACGGATCACGTGCAAGCCCTCTTCGGACTGAATATGGGTGCCTTGATCGGCCAAAACATAAAGCACTCCTCCTCGGGCCCTCACCTCTTGCATGTTGCTCTTGAGTTTTTCTAGTAAAACATCGTTAGGTGCAACCGTCACGATTGGCATGGCCTGGGTGACCAAGGCCAAGGGACCGTGCTTTAACTCGCCCGCCGGATAGGCCTCGGCGTGAATGTAGCTGATCTCTTTGAGCTTTAAAGCACCCTCGAGAGCGATCGGGTAATGTAGACCTCGCCCCAAGAAGAGTGCGTTTTCTTTTTGCGCAAAATCCTCTGCCCAAGACATCACCAAGGGCTCCAAGGCCAGCACGGCTTGCAACGCTGCTGGCAAATGGCGCATGGCGTGTAAATGTCTCGCTTCTTCTTGTGCACTCAATCGGCCCTTGACCTTGGCAAGAACCAAGGTCAATAAAAACAAGGCAGCCAACTGGGTAGTGAACGCCTTGGTGGAAGCCACACCCACCTCCACACCGGCACGGGTCACATAGGCCAATGCGCACTCACGCACCATGGCTGAGGAGGCTACATTGCAGATGGTCAAGGTGTGACGCATCCCCAAATTTTGAGCATGTTTGAGTGCCGCCAACGTATCGGCAGTCTCCCCCGACTGGGAAATACACACCACCAGAGTCTTCTCATCTGGCACCGACTCTCTGTAACGATATTCACTGGCAACTTCCACACTGGTGGGCAACTTTGCAATGCTCTCAAGCCAATATTTGGCTGTGAGGCCACTGTAGTAACTCGTGCCACACGCCAAAATGAGCACCCGATCAACTGCACCAAACACCTCACTTGCCAAGGAGTGCGATGAATTCGAGTCCGAGGGCTTTGCGCCCACTTCTTTTGCAACTGCAGCGTCAAACAATTCAGGCACGATCCCTTGAACCCCTTCCAAGGTATCGGCAATGGCCTGGGGTTGCTCGAAGATCTCTTTTTGCATGTAATGCTGATAGGGACCCAGTTGCGCGCCTTGTGAATAAGCTTGCATGGCGCGCACTTCGCGTTCAACACGTTCGCCTTGGGCGTTCATGATGGCATAGCTCGTAG
>DAISKH010000158.1:0-4555 GCA_036821105.1 Limnohabitans sp. | reverse complement strand
GCTCGTAGCACTCAGGTCAACCCGGTCGCCTTCGTTCAAAAACACAAACTCAGGCGTCACACCCGCCAAAGCCATGGCGTCACTGGCCAAGAAGTATCCATGGTGGCCTGCGTTTTGTGGCTCACCCGCTAAGCCGAGCACCAAGGGAGAGCCTTGTCTCGCACCCACCAATCGACCAGGTTCCTGGTCACAAATCACTGCCAAGGCGTAGGCCCCTTTGAGTTCTGACAAAGTGGCCTCAAAGGCCCGCATCAAGTCACCAGCGTAATATGAATGGATGAGATGCGCGACCACCTCAGTATCGGTTTGGCTCATAAAGACATAGCCCTGGTCCACCAACCGGGTCTTGATCTCCTCGAAATTCTCAATAATGCCGTTGTGCACCAAACCAATTTGCACTGGACGTTGGGAATCTTTGGAGAGGCTTTGTTGTGCAAGGCTCACCTCCTTGGCGCTGAAGTGTGGGTGCGCGTTGTGAACCAAAGGCGCACCGTGGGTGGCCCAACGGGTGTGGGCAATCCCCAGGTGACCTTCTAGTGAGGTCTGGGCCGAGATGCCTGAGACTTGCGCACTCAACTCGGCCACACGCTGTGTGCTTCTTGCTCTTTGCAAACCCGCTTCTTGCCCCATTTGCGAGTGGGGACTAAAAACCGCCACGCCACATGAATCGTAGCCACGGTACTCCAAGCGCTGTAAGCCCTCGACCAGCACGGAGACGATATTTTGATTGGAAACCCCGGCCACAATCCCACACATGCCTACACTCCTTGATTGGTTTTTCTCTTTTTTAACGCGAGACTTTAACTAGACACTTTAAAGCTTGGCCACATTCTTCACTTTGGAGTGCTGGTGGTTTTTTTCATCGGACGACTCCAATGGGCAATACTCACCGTCTTGGCACGCGTGATGGTGAGTGCGCCCGCTTGGGTGTCGCGACTGATGACTGAACCCGCCCCGACCGTGCCGCCTTCTGAAACGGTGAGCGGGGCCACCAAGACCGAGTTCGATCCCACATGCACATCGTCTTCAATGACTGTTTTGTGCTTGTTGGCACCGTCGTAATTGGCAGTAATACTGCCTGCACCGTAATTAACTCTCTCACCCACTTCTGCGTCGCCAACATAGGCCAAATGGTTTGCCTTGGATCCTACACCCAGAGAAGAGTTTTTGATCTCGACGAAATTGCCAATGTGCACATGTGCGCCCAACACGGTTCCCGCACGCAGTCTTGCATAAGGCCCCAACTGCGCGCCCTCACCCACGGTGATCAATGAGTCCGGGTCCTCGCCTTGGATGTGGGTGAAGGGCTTGACCACCACCTCTGAGTTCAGATGGGCGTTGGAGATTACACAATGGGCGCCGATTTTGACACCATCACCCAGCACCACACGACCTTCAAAAACACAACCCACATCGATCTCAACATCTTGACCCACCACCACCTCGCCTCGAACATCAATACGGGAGGGATCGGCCAAGCGAGTACCGGCGTGCATCAACTGCTGGGCCACTCTTTTTTGGTAAACACGCTCGAGTTGGGCCAATTGCTCGGGGTCATTCACACCCGCCACTTCGTAGGGATCAAGGCAGGCATGGGTTTTGACCTCAAGACCGGCTTTGACCGCCATGGCCACCAAATCGGTTAAATAATACTCTTGTTGTGCATTGTTGTTAGTTAAACCAGCGAGCCACTCGTGCAGGTGGGCGTTGGGGATCACCATCACCCCCACATACACCTCCTCAATGAGACGCTCTATTGGGGTGGCATCCTTTTCTTCCACGATCCCCAAAACGGGCTGGTGAGGCTCATCACCTCGAAGAATACGCCCATACCCTTTGGGGTTCGGGGTCTTTAAGGTCAGTAAGGTCAAACACTGCTCAGCTGAGACGTCCACCAAGGCCTTGAGCGTGTCTAGACCAATGAGTGGCACATCTCCAGACAGAATCAGGGTGCAGCCCGAGAGGGGGAGCAAAGGCAGATGGTGTGCAGCCGTTTGAAGGGCATGACCCGTGCCCAATTGGGGCTCTTGCAGTGCAAACGACAACTCAGAATGATGCGCCAAGGAGGCACGAACTCTGTCGGCCCCATGACCCACCACCACCACTTGGCGTCTAGCGCCCAAGGAGCGAGATACTTTGATAACATGCTCTATCAAGGGCGTGCCGCCCAGGGTGTGCAACACCTTGGGGGTGCGACTCTTCATCCGAGTCCCCTTGCCCGCCGCCATGATCACAACATCCATCCCACTCATTGTTTGTATCCTTTTATGAACCCCGCCATTATCGACCTTCTAAAGGGCATTGTTTGAACACTTTTAAAACTTCCACTGGCCCATGGTTTGCTGGCCTCAATGGCACTGGGGGTGGCTACAAACGTTGGGTCTGGGCGGGGCTATTGATGTTGATTTTATCGGGCTGCAGTGTGGTGCAGTCGCTCTACAACAACGCACCTCAGTTGGTTTACTGGTGGCTTGATGATTATGTGGACTTTCGAGCCGATCAAAAAGACTGGGTGAAAGTCAAATTGAATGAGGTCTTGGCTTGGCACCGAGCGAGCCAACTGCCTCTTTATCGCTCACAGATCAAAAAACTCGCTGATCTAGCCACGAGTGATATCTCGCCCGAGGTCGGATGCGGTGCGGTGCAAGCCTTGATCGATACCCATGACGCTTGGGCGGAGCAGTTGAGCGCGCCTTTGGCCGAATTTGTACAAAGCATGAGTTCGTCCCAAGTCCAGCACCTGCAAGCGGCCTTTGAGAAGAAAAATAAAGAATGGTCCAAAGAGTGGCTTTGGGTGAGCGACAAAGAAAGACTGGAACACCAAACCGACAAAGGCATTGAGCAAGCCCAAGATCTTTATGGCAAATTGACTGCATCACAAAAGGACGCCTTGCGAGAACTCGCCAAGGATTCAGGATACGACCCACAAAAAAGTTTGGCGCTTCGGCGTGCTCGGCAGCAAGAAACGCTCAAAGCCATTGAACAATTGAGGACCCTTGCCAAAACGCCTGACAAAGGTCGCCCGGTGAGTGTTGCCGCTGATAAAACCAAACCCAATGACCTCGTTTCGCAACGCGAGGCCTTGGAGACAAACCCGGCAACGTCCAACAACAACTCCGCAAACTATTCCGCCAATAATGCCCTAAACTCGGCCTCCACGCCCCCATCGGCTCAGTCTCTGGCCGTGGTGCGCGAGTGGCTTAACAACATTCTTGACCCCGTCGACCCCTCCTTACGAAGCTACAACACCTTGCGCTGGAACATGAACTGCCAATCCTCGAGTCGCTTTCACTCACTCACCACGCCCGAGCAGCGTTTGAATGCGCGCGCGAGGTTACTGCGCTATGCACGGGACGCCCAAGAGCTGATGGACAAAGCCCCCTGAGTGGGTCCGCCCCAAAGAGGAGTCTCTATCCTTAACTCAGCCCCAACACTCACCCTATAGAGGTCTGGGTGTTGGAGGGGCGATGGGCCAAACCACACCGTGCTCGTTTAGGAGTGCATCGAGTGCCATGTCGTGCTCCTCGGGCTCGAAATCTTCGATAAAGCCTTGCGCAAAACCAACCCCCACCGTGAAGGGAGCGGGTTCCAAGGAAGCCAAGGTGCGGTCATAAAAACCGCCACCGTAACCCAGCCGATATCCCCCCGCGGCATAACCCACGCAAGGCACAAAGAGTAAGGTGGGTACGATGGTCTCGGTGTCCTTGGGCTTGGGAATGTTGTAGGCGTCTTCTTGCATCGGGCAGCCGGGATACCAGACATGAAAACTCAGGGTTTTGGTGTCAGGATCTACCACGGGAAGACCAATGCGACGCCTCAAAGGCTGGTCCAGCAACTCCCCGTCTTCCTTCCAGCGGTGAAGGGCGGGTAGCGGATCAAATTCCCCTTTGATGGGCCAGTAAGCACCAATGACCGTATCCTCTCGCCCCAGGAGCCAAATGCGCATGACGCGTTGGAGTTGCTCGGCACGCTCGAGTCGATCGGGCAAGTGCATGCGCTCTTGCAAGAGTTTCTCTCTCAAGGCTTTTTTGGCGGCTTGGGTCATGGCGTATTCAGGCTCCACAAGGCTACGAGGGCTAATCAGAGATCCAAACGGATCATCCGCGCTCCACCACCACAATGGCTCCAGTTCAAGCGGTTCTCACTTTGCGATTTTTACCTTTAGGGGGCAATCGGCTTACAACAACTTGAACCGCAAAAGTGTGGGGTTTAGAGCTTCAAGCGTTATTATCGAGGATACTTTGCAAGAAACAACAATTTCAATGAATAAAGAGAAAGGTCGCATGTCCGTTTCGCGGTCAACCCCGATATCAGCGTCTGAGATCAAGAGGCGTACTCGGTTGCTTCAGACGTGGGCAGCTTACCCGGTGAATGCGATCGCCAACATGACCCCTTTGGCTCTTTTTGCCATTTCGGGCCTCTTGATTGTTGGGTTTTCTGGTGCCTTCGCTCAAGACTCGAGCGCCTCGCGCCAGACTGGAAGTTCAGCTGGTAATTCTTCCTCTACTTCTGCGCCTAAACCAGGACATTCGGCCCATCACACAGCCACATCAAC
>DAISKH010000157.1:3815-7224 GCA_036821105.1 Limnohabitans sp. | reverse complement strand
ACATGTGTCTGGCCCTGAGTGCGCTTAGATCTTGCCGATCACGCCCTCAACCAAGTAGCCCATGCTCTCGAGCTCGACATCGGTTTGCTTGAATGACTTGCCTTTGGGGATCACCACTTTGCCCGTGTTGTCCTTGAGTTCGCCAGCAAAAATATCAAACTTATCACTCATCATGAGCGCTTTGATGCTGTCAGCGTGCTTCTTGGCTGCTGCGTTCACGCTGGGGCCGTAGGCGGAGGTTTTGATGAAGCCTTCCTTTAGACCACCACGCACGAAGTTGGGATGGGGCTTACCGGATTTAGCTGCATCAATGATGATTTTGTATGGGGTAGACCAATTCCACTCGGCACCGGTGAGATAGGCGGCAGGGGCAAGCTTGGATTGGTTGGCATGGTAGCCGCAGACCATGGCACCGCGCTTGGCCGCGGTCTCCACCACCACCTTGGGTCCATCTACGTGCATGGTGAACACATCCACACCTTGATCGGCCAAACTATTGGTCGCCTCAGCCTCTTTCACTGGCATCGACCAATCGCCCGTGAAAATCACGGTACAAGTGATTTTGGGATCCACTGAGCGCGCACCCATTGTGAAGGCGTTGATGTTTCTAAGCACTTGGGGGATGGGCTTGGCAGCAATGAAACCAATTTTCTTGGATTTGGACATGTGACCTGCCACCACCCCGTTCAAATATTGTCCCTCATCGATGTAGCCAAAAAAGCTACCCGCATTCGTGGGATGCTTCCCCGCGGTCCACAAGCCACCGCAATGCGCGAAACGAACGCTGGGGTTCTTGGCAGCCAAGGCCAAGACGTGCGGATCAAAATAGCCATAAGAGGTTGGAAAGAGAAGAGTGGCACCATCTTGAGAGATCATGCCTTGCATGGTTTTTTGAACCGCTTGGGTCTCAGGCACGTTTTCTTCTTCAATGACTTTCATGCCGGGCATGGATTTAATGATGGCGGCGGCCTCTGCGTGAGATTGGTTGTAGCCATAATCATCGCGTGGACCGACATAAATAAAACCCACTGAGAGCGGCGCATCCGCTGCAAAGCTGGGCATCACCATGGCTGATCCTGCCACTCCCAAGCCAGCGCTGGCGGCGAGTTGCATGACTTGACGACGATTGAGTTTTTGCTGGTCCATGTGAGTCCTTTAAAAGTAATGAGAATTGAGCCTTAACACCATGAAGCACAAACTTCAACTTCACTTGCGTGCACGCTTGTGTCCATGCTTGTATACAAGCAATTCACATGCCCAAGGCATTTCCCCAATGAAATCAACGGATTGACTCATTGGCACAGCATGATCACGTCCGATTTGATGCACTTTGCCTTGCCTTGGTGCATGAAGGCTGCGCCAAATTGGTGAAAAAATTGATGTGAGACCACTAAGGCAAAAGTGGCATGAGGTGCTTGATAAAGAGTGAGGCCATCCAGGGCAGTTCACGCCTAGCGAGACTGGCCAGCGTCAAGAAACCGGGAGACCATTGATCCTCTTGCAAAGGTGTTCCCAGGATGAGATCATCACCCTGGGGTACTCCACTCTCGAACTGAAACGTCAGAGTTTGCTCATCCATCAAACAGTGGCGTAAAAACTCAAAGCTATTGCTCTCGACGCTAGCCTCCAAGGCGAGACCTCTGGCCAAACAAAAGGCCTCCAGCATTTGCCGAGCAGCTTTGTCTGGATTAGGTAGCCCCAGTGGATAGTCCAAGCAGTTTTGAACCTTCAAAGCTTGAAAGCCATTCAAGGGATGGGCTTTGTGCATGAGCACACAAAGCCTTTGCGAACGCTCCAGGTGCACTTGAACATCGGGCACATGCTCTAAATTGAACACAAGGGCCAGATCCACCTCCAAGGCCCGCAGCATCTGCAAGGCCTGCACATGGTCTCCCACCGTGACTTCAAAATCCACCAACGGGTGAGAGGTCTTAAAGCTGGCAATGGCCGCGGGCAAGAGAGACGTACTCATACCTTGACTGACCACCAACTTCACTTTGCCTTGCCGTAAGCCCTTCAAATTGGCCACTCGTCCCAAGACCTGATCGAGTTCGTACTGCGTGTGCCTAATATAAGCAATGAAGTGCTCACCCACCTCATTGAGCCTCATGCCCCGAGGCAGTCGCTCAAAAAGTTGGGCCCCCAGTTCATCTTCAATGTCTTGCAGCCGACGGTTCACCGCTGAGGGGGCGATATGTAAGCGCAATGCCGCTGCTCGAATAGAGCCTGTACGTGCAATGGCGTCGATGTAATTCAAAAATCTCATGTGGTGCATCAACTAGCCCATGCACAAGGTATGCCAAATCGGCAACAGTGAATTCGTTAAATAGCATCAAAGGAGAGCACTCGAGACCTCATCATGGCATGTCAGGTGCATAGGCTTATGAATAACAGCAGATCACTTCACCCAAAGCACCAAACGAATGCAACGCAAGACTTCGCCACCTACCAGCGCACCAAAAGCGGGCAAACCGAGAACTGCACTTGCAGCTTTGGGAAAGCTTGAAGGTGCACCGCGAAGTTCAAAGGCCGCACGACCCATTCCCAGCCCACGTCAAACTCCAAAAGTGATCCGCATCAAAGCCAAGCCGTTTGATGTTGAGATGAATATGAGCCAATCGGCCCTGGTGATCGTGGACATGCAAAATGACTTTCTACATCCCGAGGGTTGGTTTGCACAAAAAGGAATCGAGACCCAAGCGGTGCGTCAACCCATCCCCAAGATCAATCAATTTTTACGCACTTGGCGGGCCCATCAAGGCCATGTGATTTGGCTCAATTGGGGAGTTCGAAGTGACCTCTTGAACTTGCCAAAGGCCTATCAGCGAAAGGCCCAATGGTCGGGGGGGCAAGACTTGGGGGTTCAACGCTTTGAGGCGGTTGGGTACGCGATGGTGAGTGCCATCGACCACGGCCCCTCGCTCGTGCAAGGCAGTTGGGGCGCGAAAACCGTCGAGGATCTCTCAAGCGCTCCCAGCGATATTTTGGTCTACAAGCACCGTCTGAGTGGGTTTTGGGACAACGAGCTGGACTCCATTTTGCGTTCTCTTGGGGTAAAGACTCTGGTCTTTGCTGGCATTAACACTGATCGCTGCGTGTTCTCAACTTTGCAAGATGGGGGCTTTTTGGGCTATGAGTGCATCTTACTGAAAGACCTCTGCGCCACCTCTTCTCCAGAGTATGTGAGCCAAGCGATTTATTTTCTAGTGGAAAAACTCCACGGCTTCACCGCCTCAGCGAATGCACTGATCAAAGGTCTCGAGCCACCCGCAAAACCCAAACACCATCGGACTCACAGTGAATGAGTTGAGTCACATCCACTAACTCAATTTCAATTCACTTCTAACCAACTCCCCATTAACTTGTCCATTAACTTGTCCATTAACTTCTCCTTTCACTTCCACTTCCA
>DAISKH010000157.1:0-3715 GCA_036821105.1 Limnohabitans sp. | reverse complement strand
CCATTAACTTGTCCATTAACTTGTCCATTAACTTCTCCTTTCACTTCCACTTCCATTCACTCTAACCCCACCCAAGGACACACCATGAAACAACTGCTTCGATCGACGTTGCTCATCACTTGCCTGACCGTGCTTGGCACCCTTGCCCATGCACAAACCAAAATCAAACTCACCTTGAATTGGAAATACGAAGGCCCACAAGCTTGGTTTTTCTTAGCCCAGGAGAAGGGCTACTTTAAAGCTGAGGGATTGGATGTTGAGATTGACCAAGGCGAGGGCTCTGCCGCATCAATCCCCAAAGTCGCTTCAGGAGCTTATCAAGCAGGCTTTGGAGACATCAACGCCATCACCGACTTGGTCTCTAAAAAACCCAACGAGGCTCCTGTCGCCGTCTTCATGCTTTACAACAACCCGCCCTTTACCCTGGTCGTCAAAAAAGACAGTTCGATCAAGACACTCAAAGACCTTGAGGGCAAAACGCTGGGCGCACCCGCCAATGACGGAGCACTCAAACTCTTTCCAGCCTTGGTCAAGCTCAATGGCTTGGAGTCAGGCAAGATCAATATCACCAACATGGCCCCCAACTTAAGGGAACAAATGCTCATGCGGGACCAAATCGATGGCGCATTTGGCTACATCACCACCATCACCTTCAGCGCCAAGGCCATGGGTCTGGATCCAGAGAAAGACCTTCGCTTCATTCGTTTTGGTGACCATGGCTTGGATTTGTACTCCAACACCGTGTTCTTTTCCAGAAGTTTTATCAAAGAAAATCCGCAAGCAGTCAAAGGCTTTTTGCGCGCACTCAATAAGGCCGTGAAGGATGTGCTCGCCTCTCCTGCCAGTGGCGTTCAAGCTGTGCTTAACAAAGAGCCATTGCTTAATAAGGATCTTGAGACGGCAAAACTCATAGCGACCTTGCATAACGACATGAGCCACGGAGAGGTGGCCAAACTCGGTCTTGGCGACGTGGATGACTCACGCTTGAAAAAATCCATCGATATTGTCGTCGAGAGCAACCAGTTGCCTCGCACGCCCAGTGTGAGCGAAGTGTTTGATCACAGCTTCTTGCCAGCCAAAGCTGATCGGCCCACTAAGTTGTTTTGATTGGCCCCCCCAATCCCATGTCACTCATAACACCCACAACAACCCTACACCTCATGCTCAGTGCTGTTGACCTCTAGGACACCAGCCTGAGCCTATCGCAAACGTCGTCACTCTTTACACCATGCAACTCTCACTTGAAAAAAAAGTCGTCTTGATCACCGGTCCCGCCAAAGGCATGGGGCAAGCCATCACCTTGGCCTTTGCCCAAGAGGGAGCCCATTTGTTGCTCGCAGCGCGCGACTTAGAAGCCGTAAAGCCCGTGGCGCAAAAGGTCCTAGACATGGGGCTACCCTGCAAAGTGCAGTCGTGTGACTTGACCCAAAGTGCTGACACCCAAGCTTTGGTCAATGAGGCGATGAACACTTTCGGGCGTGTTGACGTGCTGGTCAATGTGGCCGGTGGCTCGGGACCCATTGGTAAGACGGGTTGGGAAACCACTCCAGAGGAGTTCGATCAAATCATCGAGCTCAACATGAAGGGGTGCTTCAACACCATGAGGGCGGTCTTGCCCACCATGGTTCATCAGCAAAGCGGGAAGATTGTGAATGTGGGTGGCACCTTTGGCATGCGCGGACGTGCAGGTCGCATGGCTTACTCTGCTTCAAAGTGGGGACTCAGAGGTATCACCAAAAGTTTTGCGCTAGAGGCTGGTCCGCACAACATCAATGTCAACTGTGTCGCACCGGGCATGGTCGATGGACCCAGGTTTCGAGAAAAAGTCTGTGCCAACATGGCCAAAACCTTGGGCATCTCACTTGAAGAAGCCATGAAGCGCCACGCTGCCGACTATGCCCTTCGGCGCGTGAGCACAGACCAAGACGTGGCCAATGCATGTTTGTTTTTGGCAAGCGACGTCTCACGCCAAATCACAGGTGTTGATTTACCTGTCGATGGCGGTTGGGCCTCTCTTTAAGCAAGAACAGACAGCCAAAAAATTGAGTAAAGACATTCTGGCAGAGCACCCCCACTTTTTTCCTTTGAGAGTAAACCCATGACCCCCAACACTGTTGACCTCGTGATCAAAGGCGCTCACATCGTGAGCCATGAACGCATCACCGCTGCTTGCGTGGCCATTCACGGCGAACGCATAGTCGCCGTGGGCGACTGGGAGGCGATGCCACCAGCCCTCCAAGTGATCGATGCGAGTGGCCTTCATCTGTTACCCGGTGCCATCGACAGCCATGTGCATTTTCGAGATCCAGGCTATCCCCACAAAGAGACTTGGTCTACTGGCTCGGGGGCGGCCGCCATGGGTGGCGTCACCACGGTCTTTGACATGCCCAACACCAACCCACCGACTGGCACATTGGCGGCCTTGGCCTTGAAGCTCAAAGCGGCCGAGCACTCCTATGTTGACTTTGGTATCCATGGGCTTTTAGGGGACGACACGGTAGCGCATTTGGAGGAGCTATTGGATGCGGGGGTCAGCAGCTTCAAAGCGTTTGTGGGCAATACCTTTGGAAATCTACCTGCACCCAGTGATGGTGCGCTACTAGAGGGTTTTGAAAAACTAGCCCCATTGGGCATCCGCACCGTGGTTCATGCGGAGAACTCCTCCATCATGGCCAGACGACAAGCGCAATTAATCGCCGCAGGTCGCACCGATGCCTTGGCACACTTGGCCGCGAGACCTGCGGTGTGCGAGATGGAGGCCATCTCACGCGTGAGTATTTTGGCGCAGTGGACCGGTGCACGCGTGCACATTGCACACCACTCCGCGGCAGACTCTCTCTACCTCATCGAGGACGCCAAAGCCCGAGGCGTTGATATCACCGTCGAGACATGCCCTCAGTACTTACTCCTTAACACCGAACGCATGATGGAGCTCGCAGGCATCATGCGAGTGAACCCACCCGTTCGAGAGGCGCGTCACAATGAGCCCTTGTGGCGTGCGCTCAAAGCGGGGGTGATCGACATGATCGCCACCGATCACGCCCCCCACAGCATTGAAGAAAAAACCCGCCCAAGTATCTGGGAGTGCGATTGTGGCTTTCCTGGTGTGGAGACACAAATGCCTATTATGCTCACGGAAGTGAACCGCGGGCGTGCAAGCCTAACAGACTATGTCTTGTGGAGCAGTGTGAACCCAGCCAAAGCCTGGGGACTTTATGGAGTCAAGGGTCTGATTGCACCTGGCGCGCATGCTGATATCGCCTTTGTAGACCTCTCGCAAACCGGGCTCATTAACCAGTCGCTTTTTCAAACCAAGTCCAAGATCTCACCATGGCACGGACGGGCCATTCACGGCAAACCCATCCACACCATGGTACGCGGACGCTTTGTCATGCGCCACGGCAAACTCATCGAAGACACTCTGGGTTGGGGGAAAAACATCAAGGGTGTCCAAGCCATGCCACCCGCAAAGCCTCTCAACACCGAGCACTTTAGCAGTGCAATCGTCCAACATCCATGAGCCTGAGCTCACCCCATCCGCCCTTCGCATGAACACCCATCACAACCCAAACGCCGTGATCGAGCTCTCAGAGGTGAGGCTACAGTACGGCAGCGGCACACTGGCTTTGGACAACACCAATTTAGCCCTCGCGCAAGGAGACTTCGTGAGTTTGGTGGGCCCCAGTGGTTGCGGTAAATCAACCATCTTAAAGCT
>DAISKH010000156.1:3856-7233 GCA_036821105.1 Limnohabitans sp. | reverse complement strand
AAACTGTTGTTTATAAAGGCAATAATTTTATGATTTTGAGAAATGTAAGAATTTCTGCAGATTTAACAGTCTGCTGCTCTACCGCTGAGCTATCAGGGAATAAATCTATTATAGCAAAAAAATAGACGGATTTAGGGGGCCCTCATATCAAACTTTTTATTTCATATTGACCGGACCGCACAAGAAGAGACACTTGATCCCCGATATATGCATTTTCCCGAGCTATGAGTCCTATAGAGGTGTTTTTTTGTGACTATTTTAGGCAGACTTGTTTGTCGTAAAAATGCATACTTTTTCGATATCCACGCTACCTAAGTAATTCTAATTCCCGTCCTTAAAGGGATGTCTGAAGCCATTTCATCATTGAGCAGTCGACTGAATTCAGCAGCCACTATTATTGATGGTGCCGTCAGGCATCGTTGTCTTACAAAAAACCGCATCCTCTAATTTAGCGTTGTCTAGATTTGCACCTTTGAGACTCGAATTTCTCAATGAGGCATTTTTCAAGTTGGCACTGCTCAAATTGGCATCAGTTAATGTGGAGCCATCCAAGAGCGTCTCTCTTAAATAAGCATTACTCAAGTTGGCACCCGTCAAGTTAGTGTCGCTTAAATCAGCTTTGCGCAAATTAGCACTTTCAAAACTTGAGCTCAAGGTTCTCTTTTCCATCACTCTGGGCGAGAAATCTGAGGCTTTGAGATTGGCGTTTGAAAGGTTGGCGTTTTGAAAATCTGCACCCTTCATATCCTTTGCACTCAAAACTGCACCCGTTAAGTCACAGTATTTGCAAACATTGGTGGTTTTGAAGTCTTCTAATTTTTGCGCATCAAAAGCACTCACTGCAAAAGGAATGGTGGCTATAGCAGTCACCATAAGGGCAGGGGGGATGTATTTCGGGAAAAGTCTCATTTACTCAAAGAGGCAATGTAGTGCCCCAAATTCTCAATGTCAGTGTCATTTAAAGTTCCAGCCACGCTGGTCATGTTGCCCGCATCGTTGGTGCGAGTTTTGTCTTTGAAGGCATGGAGTGTTTTAACAACGTAGTCGTAATTTTGGCCAGCCACCTTGGGGATTTCATTTTGCCCCCTGAACTCACCCAAATGGCACATGGCGCATAAAGTTTCATCCGCTTTGGCTTGACCCAATTTGGCTTTGTCTGGATCGGCTTTGAATTTTTTATCCGTCAAAGTTTGTTTGGAAAAATAATCCCCCAACTCTCGCATGTCATCTTTGCTGAGTTCCATTGTCATGGGGGTCATCATGGGGTTATCTCGACGGCCCTCTTTAAAGTCTCTCAGTTCAAGATAAATGTAGCGAGCATTTTGTCCTGCCAAGCTTGGGATCTCAGGCATGACAGAGTTCCCGTTGGGGCCATGACAAGAAAAGCAAACCTCTGCTTTGGCAGGGACTTGGGCCCAAGAGGTGAGAGTCAATAAAGATAAAGAGGAGGCGAATAGCCAAGGGGTAAAGAATTTCAATGGGCTCTTCATTTATGGGGTCTATAGATCGGCAAATGAGCGAATGATTCGTGATGGAATCTCAATGGAATGACAAAAGAATCAAAAAAAAGGCCTGCGATAAAGCAGGCCTTGATTTTATCGAAGATTAAAAGCCACCTTCGTTAATAGGGTTCATGGCAAAGCAAAAACCACAACAGAGTTACCGCGTTTGGCATCAATTTGATTGTTACCACCCGCAGCCACGGCAACGTATTGTTTACCGTTCACTGTGTAAGAAACGGCAGGTGCATTCACACCCGCACCGGTTTGGTATTCCCAGAGTTTTTTGCCAGACTTGGCATCAAAAGCACGGAACAAACCATTGGCCTCACCATTGAAGACCAAGTTACCAGAAGTGGTTAAAACGCCGCCAATCAAAGGCTCATTGGTATCAAACTTCCAAGCCACTTTGCCGGTGTCCACATTCACTGCAGACAAACGACCTGTTTGCTTTTCAGAGGGAATGGTTTTGAAAGCACCACCCAACCAAAGTTTGCCACCAGGATACTTGGAGGGCTCAACGTGGTAAGTCATAGGTTGGAGCAAGTTGGCTGCGTAGGTTAGGCGAGTCTCAGGATTGAAAGCCATGGGGCTCCACTCCACACCACCATTGGCGCCGAGCATCATTTTTGCGCCATCTTTGGTGGGCAAAGTCCACATGCCATCTTGGGGCACCATGCCTTCGGAGTAACGAATCAATTCGCCAGTTTTACGGTCATGGATGTACACATAGCCCGTCTTACCGGCGTGCATGGCCACTTTGGTCATTTTGCCGTCTTTGCCTTTGGCCTCAGCCAAAATGACAGGTGACACTGCATCCAAATCCCACACGTCGTGAGCGACGTATTGATAGTGCCACTTGTATTCACCCGTGTTCAAATCAATCGCAACCATGGAGTCGGTGTATAGATTGTCGCCAGGACGCTCAGTGCCGTAGAGGTCAGGGCTTGGGTTGCCGACAACGAAGAAGACGGTGTTGGTCTCTGTGTCTACAGCCGGAGCCATCCAAACACCACCGCCCAAGGTTTTATAGAAGTCACCGCCTTGTTTGGCCAACTGAGCTTTCTCAGCAGCAATGTCACGGTGCATGTCCTTGCCTGTGGCATCATTTTGAGCCCAAACACCTTCGTGACCTTTTTCAGGAATGGTGTTAAAGGTCCACTGCAATTTACCGGTCGCAGCGTCAAAGGATTTCACAAAACCACGAATACCGTATTCACCACCATTGGTACCAATCAAAATACGACCATTCACAGCCACTGGGGCCATGGTCTCGGAGTAACCGAGCTCAGGATCCGCAATTTCTGTGTTCCAAATGAGCTTGCCAGTTTTTGCATCCAATGCCACGAGGCGTGAGTCCAAAGTGCCCATGAACACGCGGTCTTTGTCAATTGCAACACCACGGTTATTGGGGCCGCAGCAGTAAGTGGTGACGGGTCCCATCTTGTGTTTGTAGTGCCACAATTCTTTACCTGTTGCCGCATCGATAGCGTACACATGGTTGTAAGAAGTTGTTAAGTACATCACACCGTCCACCACAATCGGAGCAGTCTCCATCGATTCAAGCACTTCAGTTTGGAAGGTGAAGGCGGGGCGTAATTTCGCTACATTGCTCGAGTTGATTTGCTTGGCAGGGTAGAAGCGAGTTTGAGCGTAGTTGCCATTTGAGTGCAAAAAGTTTTTGCTGTCCGTGGCCGCCGCGCTCAATTGAGCTTGGTCCACCGAGATGGGCTTGGTGACTTCAGCATGTGCTGAGGTTGCAATTAAAGTGATAACAGCGGCACTGATTAAACTTTGTGCAGTGTTAATGGCTAATTTTCTCATTTAGGCTCCTGTGATTTCAATGAGGCGAACAACAAAAATTCATTTAACTCCAAA
>DAISKH010000156.1:0-3756 GCA_036821105.1 Limnohabitans sp. | reverse complement strand
AGTGTCATGACCACTATGGCTCAGACCCCTTATTCACCCGGAGTGAGTGAGCAACTCTTGATTTCAGCCCGAAGTGCAGATGCCAAAGGCATTGAGGACAGCTTGGCCCATGGTGCTGCCCCGAATTCTAGAAATCGGTTTGGTAAAACAGCACTGTTCACGGCTGTGGAGAAAAACCGAGCTGACATTGTCAAAATCATGCTTGATCACGGGGTGGATGTGAATTTGGCCTCACTTGAGAAGGTCACTCCCTTGATGGCCGCTGCTTACTCCGGCAATTTGGAAATTGTTGATCTTCTCCTGAGTAAAAACCCTAAGCTTGAAGAAGATGACCGCGTTCACAAATCGGCCCTCATTTATGCCTGTGGCATGGGACACGCCGATGTGGCCGCGCGCCTCATTAAGGCAGGTGCCAATATCAATGGAGCCTTTGCAGACGCTTTGACCCCTCTCATGTGGGCCGCCGGTCAAGGCCATGTTGAGACGGTTAAAACCTTGCTTGATTTGGGAGCCAATCCTCAATTGAAGGACGACCGTGGGCTGACAGCCTTGGAGATTGCCCGAGCCAATAAGAAGACCGATGTTGTTGCCCTTTTAGTCTCCTATAAGCCCGCCCCCGCCCAACACCAGGTGTTCTCAACTGATGAGGGCTCCCTCTCTATTTCGGTGATCGACGGCTTGAACGACCAAGTGGTTGCAACCATTCAAGACGTGGGCAAGCCCCGAGGACTGACCTTTTGTCCCCATGACCCGCGTTTGTATGTGAGCGATCAAAAAAATGAACAATTGATGGTCATTGATGTGCACAGCCAAACCGTGATTAAACGCATTGGTGTGGGCCACTCCCCTGAGGCGGTTTATTGCTCAACCGATGGCCAATGGTTGTCTGTTGCCAATGAAGAAAGCAACTCGGTAAGTTTTATCTCAACTGCAGAACAAAAAGAGGTTTTCTCCGTTGGGGTGAAAGGCAAAAATCCTGAACATGCAGTTTTCTCTCCGACGGGCCAATACATGCTCGTCTCGGCTGAGGAGGCAGATCAAGTCGACGTGATTGATTTGGCCAAACGTAGCCAAGTTAACTCTATCCAAGTAGGCGAGCGTCCAAGGGGGATTGCTTTTACGCTCGATGGCTCCAGGGCTTTTGTGGCGGTCGAGAGTGCCAGTGCCTTGGTGGTCATTGATATGGCCAGCATGAAAGCCATTGAGAAGATTAAAACCGGACAACGCACCAATGGCTTATTGATGCACCCCAACGGCAAAGTGCTCTTTGTCACCAATGGGGGCGATGCCGATGTGGCCGTGGTGGATGTGGCGACTCTCAAAGTGTTGGCTCATGTGCCCGTAGGCCAGCGTCCCTGGAACATGTCTTTGAACCCTGAGGGTACCAAGCTTTATGTCGCTGCAGGTCGCAGCAACGCGGTGAGCGTCATTGATGCTTTGAGTTATGTCCCCCTTAAAAACATCCCCGTAGGCCGTTTGCCTTGGGGCACGGCAGCCAATTAAGATGGCCCAAGAGTCTTCACGGTATCACCGAATCTCAGTGGCATTGCACTGGTTGGTGGGATTGGCCATTTTGGCACAATTGAGCCTTGGATTTTGGATGGAAGGCGTCCCCAAATCCCCGCCTGGTGTTCGTGCAGGATGGTTCAATTTGCATAAATCCACGGGGATGCTCATTGCCGTGTTCATTCTTTTCAGAGTGATCTGGCGCTTAACCCATCGCCCACCTGAATGGTCTGGCCTATTGATGCCTTGGCAAAGAGCATTGGCCAACTTGAACCATCGGCTACTTTATCTGTGCATGATGGTGATGCCCTTGAGTGGGTTCTTGGGCTCCACCTTCACACCGTACCCTATCAAGTTCTTTGGCATGACCTTGCCAAGGTTTTGGGGGCCATGGCCCGAGATGAAAGAGATCATGGCGGTGATCCATTTCTCCACCGCTTTTATCCTGGCCTCGATCGTTGCCCTTCATTGCCTGGCTGCTCTCTATCATGCGTTTAAAAAAGATGGTGTGATGTCTCGAATGATGTTTTCTCGCTCACCCAGCGAACCCAGTGCTGCAACTCAATCCTTGTCTGAGCCTCAATCACCAAGTTGAGCCCCCTTGGCTTTGATCAACATGAGGTTTCTAAAGTTCCATATCCGCTGGTAATTTTGAGATGCATGGACTACTTTGAGCAATATCCATCCTTTTGCCGTATGCTGCTATCAAGTCCATTTTGTCTCCAATCCATTCTCTTGATCTCAGGGCTCTCTTGTGGCTTGATGAGCGAGGGGTTGGCTCAAAATGTCACACTTGAAAAGGTCGAGGTCGTAGCGACCACACCTGTCAATGCCTTGGGCACGCAGCAGCAATCCATTGCCAGTGACGCGCAGACACTGGGCACAGGCGTCATCAACCCCTTGATCACGACCAATTTGGCAGATTTACTCAATGACAATATTGGGTCTGTAAGTGTCAGTAATAGCACAGGCAACGGCTACCAAAATGATGTGAACTACCGAGGATTTCAAGTCACCTCCATCCTGGGTGCGCCGGTGGGCCTGTCGGTGTACTTTGACGGGGTGCGTTTCAATGAGCCTTTTGGCTCGATTGTGAATTGGGATTTGATACCGATCAATGCAATATCGAGCATGACGCTGATGCCGGGCTCCAACCCCTTGTTTGGATTGAACACACTGGGTGGGGCGGTCTCGGCCAATACAAAAAACGGCCAGGACAATCCAGGCTCATCGCTCTCAGTAATGGGGGGCTCCTTTGGGAGGAAGTCTCTTCAGTTCGAGCGAGGTTTCAGTGATGAGGGGCACAACACCGACTATTTCTTGGCTCTCAATCTCGACCACCAGCAAGGTTTTCGTCTCTACTCTCAAAGCGAAGTGGCCCAGTGGTTTGGAAAAGGACGTTGGCAAAGTGATGATTTGGCGACTAAGTTGGAGCTGTCTGTGACAGGAGCTAACAACTTTTTACGCGGTACCCAAGCCCTGCCTTTGTCCATGATGGACACCCCGGCCATGTCCTACACTTGGCCTGATTCGGTCGCCAATCAAATGACGCTGGTCAATTTCAGAGGCTCACACTGGGCGGGTGAAAATGATTTGATCAACGGTAATCTATTTTTTAGACAATCCAATTCTCAAACCATTAACAGCAACGCTGCACTGGACGACGGGTGTTACGCCTCGGACGGCTCCTTGAGCGTCAAGTGCTTGAACCTTGCTCCCAACGGCACGGTCAACAACTCTATTGCTACCAACGCTTTAGGCTTGGCGCGCTATACGGGGGACATCAACACCTCTCTCATTGATTCCTCCACTGTGCAAAGCACTGTGGGGGGGAGCGTTCAATGGACGAACTTAGATGCCCTCAAAGGCATGAATAATTCATTCACTTTAGGGGGCGCGTTTGACTATTCACGCATTGGATTTGATCAATCCAGTCTGTTGGCTAGACTGATCAACTACCAAACGGTTGAAACAGGAAACTCAAGGTATTTTTTCCCGTCCACCGGGTCCACCTCCGGTAGCAATTTGATTGATTCGGTCCACTTGTCTGCTCATGCAAGTGATGTGAGCCTGTTCTCTTCAGACACACTGTTTCTAAACGAACACTGGAGTGCAGTGGCCTCAGGCAGTTACAACGTGAGCGTCTTGAGTCAATCGGGTGCCAATCAGCAAAATCTCAATAGCGACGGCGGATACTCATGGACCGATCCTTCCTCACTCATCAATTACTACAACCCGTCTTTCATTGGC
>DAISKH010000155.1:0-7290 GCA_036821105.1 Limnohabitans sp. | reverse complement strand
CTCCAAGCATTTTGGATCGTCCATTGAATCCAATTTCAGACCACTGCTGTCATTCCATTGGGCCACATACCATTTAACATCTGATGAATCGAGACTCGACCTCAAACCCTTCAAAATGGGTTCCTGCCATAGTCCATGTGCAGGCCCATCTGGGGCAGTTTCAAACGAATGCAGTTCGGCCGCGGGGTTCATTGACCTTAATTCAAAAATCTCAGACTTCAAATCACCCAAAACCACACAAATTGCAATTGGTTTTGCTGTTGAGAGGTTCAAATTGGAAGAGGAATCCATGGGGCTAAAGTAATCCCTGAGACAGGGTCTTTCGAGGAGACGCGAGATGGAACTGAGGCTCAACAATGATAGCTTGAAAACCCTAATCAATGGCTAGCCCATAGGCCCAAGTTTTCAAAAACAATCCTACAAAAGTGGATCCCCGTTTGCTCAGTTAGGCAATTCGCAATCGACCGTCAACTGGCGACCTTCAATAAAACAAGGCTCAAGATGTGGAATAATTCTCTGGACCTTAATTATTTCATTCAACACCAACATCCGAGCATCGGATGATTCCATGAGCCAAGCTGCTATTACTACCCACGATCCCGAAAAAGCAGCAGCTTTGTCTTCAAGCACGACCGTCCCAATGGTTGACTTGTCCTTGGTGACCTTTAATTCTGAGCGTTGGATTGAGCCTTTTTTCAAAAGTTTGCTCTCCCAAAACCATCCCTGCGATCGAATTCGAGTCTTGATTCGTGACAACGGCTCAAGCGACGCCACATGCCATGTCATTCAATCTGTCATCGATCTTCATGGATCTTGTTTTGCAAGTATTCATTTGGACTGTGGATCCAACGTGGGATATGGACAAGCTCACAATCACAACTTCTTCGCGCATGCTCAAAGCGAGTGGTTTTGGGTGAGCAATGTGGATTTGGAGTTTGAAGACAACACTTTGGTGAATTTGTTGGCTCAAGCCACAAACGATGACCCAAAGGTCGCCTCTTGGGAGTGCCGCCAAAAGCCCTATGAGCACCCCAAACATTACCACCCTGCAACCCTAGAAACCGCTTGGAGCTCCAGTGCCTGCGTCTTGTTCAGATCCCAAGCGTTTAGATCGGTCAAAGGGTACGATCCGCGGATTTTCATGTACACAGAGGATGTCGACTTATCCTTTCGACTCAGAGACCACGGTTGGACGTTGAAGTATGCTCCGAAGTCCACCGTTTGGCATTTCACCTACGAACAAAGCCACCAAGTCAAGCCATTGCAATTTTTTGGAAGCACGCTTGGCAATGTGCTCTTGCGTTGCCGATACGGCAGTGCAAGAGAGATTTTGCAAGGCTTTTTGATGTTCGCAAGCCTTCTCCTCATGCCCAGCCAATTTCCTGGGCAACGCCTTGGCGTCTTGACCCACTCTTTAAAGCTTCTTTGGCGAGCTCCATATTTTTTAAGCACCCGTAAAAGCTCAAAGATTACTTTCCCATTTCGAATGTGGGATTACGAATTCACCCGCGAAGGGGCTTTTTATCCGCTTGAGCCAATCGTGGCCAAAGAACTTCAGCCTTTGGTGAGCATTTTGATTCGAACAACTTCCACCCGAGGCTCTCGGCTTCGTGAAGCAGTGTTATCGGTCACACACCAGACCTACCCCAGGATTGACTTGGTGGTCGTTCAAGACGGAGGAGATAACGCGCAAATCATTTTGAACGAATTGCGATCAAAAGGCCTTTTGAATGGATTGGAATCTGTGCAGTTCAAGCCCCTCCCAAAAATGGGCCGTTGTTTGGCTGGCAACGAAGCCATGGCACTCTCGAAAGGCCAATTCCTGTGCTTTTTGGATGACGATGACTTGCTCTACGCAGACCACGTCGAAGTATTGGTTCAAGAACTGCTCAAGGGTCAAACACAATCACGCAAAAGACCCTTGGCTGCTGCTTATGCGCTTGGTTTTGAAGTACAAACAGCCGTTGTCAACTTGGAGCCTTGGGTCTATCAGGAGCTCAGGCATGACCTGGTCTTTCGCCAACCCTTTAGCCGCGCGCTCTTGATGCACCACAACTTCATGCCCATTCAAACGGTGCTCTTTAAGAGAGAGCTCTTTGAGCAATTGGGCGGTTTTGATCCTGAGCTGGACAACTTGGAGGATTGGAACTTGTGGGTGCGTTTTGCGCTTGACCATGATTTTCAGATGGTACACAAAGTCACCTCCTTGTACCGGGTTCCTGCCATTCCTCAAGAGGTCTTAGAGAGGCAACAAGTTTTAGACGATCATTATGCAATCGCTTGTGAAAAACACCGCCAATTGATGTTTCAAACGAACCCGATGGAGTTTGTGGAAATGGCCAAAGAGTTGGCCCAAGATTTATATGTCGTGAGCGTTGACAAAAAGAAACTCAAAAATTGGCTCATTCGCTCACCCCAATTGAGTTCTTTGTATTATTTTTGTCGCCGCTGCTGGAATTTTTTGAAAAAGGTCAAATCCAAATTCACGGGTGATCGATGAGAAAAAGCTTTAAAGGCAAGTACTAAGGATTGAGTTCTTTGAATTGCCTCAATTGATCATCGTTTGAATTTCCCAGCGACGGTTGATCGAGACGACGCCCAGCTCCAATCCTTTTTGTGTGACCTCAAACTCACCCCATAGGGCTGAGTCATAGATGTGAATGGCGCGTTCACAGAGCAAGTACACATGCAAGATGTAGCGCCCTCTCAAGAGCTGAATTTTGGGAAACATCAAGGTAAGCTCTCCCAAACCATCAACATTCCTCACCAACGAAACTTTGTCGTAGAAATTGGAACAACTCGTGATGGCTTTGCCCAAAGCGTCTGAGATCACCACACCCACATTGGGACTGGGTAAATTCAAGCCCGCTTTGAATTTCACATGAATGGCCAAATCCGACTCCAAGCTTTGAAGCACACCAAAAGGCTGGATCGCCACTCCACCAACGCTCAAGTCAATGCTTTTGAGCCTTGCTGTGTGTTGACTTTCAGAGGAAGGAAGATCCGCTGATTGAACACCTTCTTCAGCAACGGTGGACTCCACCTGTGAATTTTGCCAAGCTGGAGACACAAACTGATCGGCTGGGGTTGAAATATCAGTTGAGCCCTTCACGTTCGATGTGCCTTGTGCCAATTGATCCAAAAATTGGTTGTAGGCCTGTGCAACTTCTCTGGCTTGTCCAAACGCTTGCACCTCACCTTTGTTCAACCAAATGGCCTTTTCACAGAGAGCCTCCACTTGGTAAATGCTGTGAGAGCAAAACAAAATGGTCACGCCCTTGGACTTCAAATCCATGATTCGATCGAAAGACTTTCTCGCAAATGCACCGTCTCCAACTGACAAGGCCTCATCAATGACCAATATATCAGGGTCCACACTGGTGGCGATGGCAAAAGCAAGTCGCACATACATACCACTCGAATAAGTCTTGACCGGTTGATCGATGAACTCTTCGATACCTGAAAATGCAATGATCTCAGGCGTTTTGTCTTTGATTTCTTTGGCGCTCAAACCAAGCAACGTGGCGTTCAAGGTGATGTTTTCTCGTCCACTGAACTCCGGGTTGAATCCTGCACCCAACTCCAAAAGTGCCGCGATTCGACCATTGACCTTCACTTGCCCAGAGCTTGGCTCCAACACGCCACAGATGAGTTGCAAAAGAGAGGACTTTCCTGCGCCGTTCACCCCAATGATCCCCAGCACCTCGCCATGGGCCAATTGAAGAGACACATCCTTTAATGACCAAAATGTTTTGGCATAAGTGGATTGCCCAATCCAGGGAAGAAAACGATGAACTTTGGGAAGAATGAACTCTTTGAGTCGGTCCTTGGGATTTTTGAAGAGCAAATAGCGTTTGCTCACCGACTGCACCTCGATGGCCCAAGGTGTTGAACGCTCTGAGTGGGGTGAATGTGCAATTCGATCAGAGCACATCGGCAAACCCCTTTTTCAATCTCTCAAACACCCAAGCTCCAAAAGCCGCGAACACCAAACCCACACCCAAGGCCATAGTCCATTGATTCCAATTGGGCCAAATGCCCCAATACATCACATGGCGCCAAGTCTCTACCACCCAAGTCAAAGGGTTCAAATAAAGCCAAACCTGAAAGGGTTTTGCAATGTTCGCAATGGGGTAGAGGATGGGAGCCGAAAACATGAGGGCCGTGACGATCCACCCCATGACTTGGCTCAAATCCCTTAAATAGACGCCAAGCGAAGCCAGCAACCAAGACAAACCCAAGCCCCAAAAAACCAAAGGCAAGAGCACCAAAGGCAGGCTCAACCAAGACATGTGGACCACATCTGATAAATTCCATTCTCCAGCCCAAAGCAAACAAGCAACCAATAGCAGTGAACTCACGAGCAACTGAAAGAGCGCGGAAAAAACCACCACTGCGGGTAAAACGTGCAAAGGGAAAACCACTTTTTTAACCAAATTGGATTGGCCCACCACAATGGACGTGGCCCGGGACATCACATCTGCCAAAAACGAATAGAGGATCAAACCTGCAAACAAGACCAAGGCGTATTGACCGTGACTTGATCCTTGTGAGTCAGCTGGAGATGCCTGAGCTGCTTTGAGTGCAGGGTTGCTCATGTTTTCTCCCCACTGGGAGTGAAACACAACAGAAAACAAGAATGTGTACAAGGCAACCGTGAGCAAAGGGGTGATGAGCGCCCACAACATGCCAAGGACAGAGCCCTTGTAGCGGGTTTGTATGTCTCTGACCCCCAGTTGCCAGAGCAACCTGACAAAGGCAAAGGCAGAGTCTAGCCAGCTTGAGCGGTTGAACAAGGGTCGCATTGGAGAGCAGAAATTAAAATGGCAATTAAGAACACCAATGATACTGTGCTATCCATGCCTAAGAGGAATTGGTTTTCATATTGAGAGTGAGGTCAAGTTTCTTGAACTTATGAGCTTGTATAGAATCTTGAGAATGTTTTAGAGCCCAAACTCTAACCAATGCACGCAAAGCTCATTAGAGTGAAGTCATTCGGTTTGAAGAGACACATCCATCTTTTCACAATCTCTTTTCCTTACAAACGCCATCCATTGCGCCAGAAAGAACAACATGCCCAACAAAAAATTTGAATTCGACCCAGGTCACTTGAGCGACCAAATGAAAGAATCGGCCCAGCAAATTTGGTTGGCTGGCTTGGGCGCGTTTGCCAAAAACCAAGAAGAAGGCAAGAAAGTCTTCGAAAAATTGGTGGACGACGGCTTGAACCTCCAAAAGAAAACGACCGAGGCCCTGCACTCCAAAGTGAGCGAGGCGACCGACAAAATCTCCGCCATGGCCTCCTCCCTCAACCATCAGACTCCCGGCCAATGGGCTCCCTTGGAAGAGCTTTTTCAGACTCGAGTGGCCAAGGCCATGGAGAAACTGGGAACCCCCACAATGGAGGCTTTTGAGGCCTTAGAAGCACGTGTGGCCGAACTGGAAAAACAAATTTCAGCTGGCAAACCCGCTCCCGCTAAAAAGACCTCGCGAACCACCAGCTCCAAATAAAGAGTTCAAGTTTGCAATCGAGTCCTCGTCTCCTCCAATTCCAGTGGGTCACTCGATCCTCCAAAACCCACTGTTGTTTTTTGGAAATTTGCATTAGAGTGTGAAGGACTCGTTTTGAGCCCCTCGGGTAGGCCCAGCCCTTCAACCCTTTTTCTGCGGAGACACCCATGGCGAAAAAAGCCCCCCGGCGAACCGCCGAAAGAATCCTCCAAACCACCCGCCAGCTCTTCAATCGATTTGGAGAACCCAACGTCTCGACAACCCTGATCTCGGCTGAACTCTCCATCAGCCCAGGCAACCTCTACTATCACTTCCCCGCCAAAGATGAGCTCGTGAACGCATTGTTCGCCGAGTACTTGCAAAAACTCCAACCCATCTTGTCTGCCGCCCCCCATGTGAGCGACGTGGAAGAAGCTTGGTTTTTCATGCACACCCTTTTTGAGCTCGTGTGGGACTATCGCTTTCTCTACCGAGACCTGGGCGACTTGCTGAGCCGAAACCGCAAAATGGAGCACGACATCAAAGACGTGCTTTTGCTCAAAACCAGTGCCTTCAAAGCCCTGCTCCAAGGCCTTGGACACGCAGGTCAATTGCACATTCAAACCAGCACACGCGAGATGAGCGCCACACAAATGGTGGTGATGCTCACTTGGTGGTTGAGTTTTGAATACGCGCGAGACCCAAGACACGCCTTGGAGGACCAAAATGCCCAAGAGGCACTCTTCAGAGGCGCCCAGCACGTGCTCGGACTCCTGCTGCCTTTCCTAGAAGAGCCCTCAAAGTCCCACTTGTCTCGTCTCATCGAGTCTTATTCGCAAGCAACCAACAAATCAGCTTGAGGCTAAAACACGCCCTATGATTAGGTTGCCTCTCGGTCTCTGTTGACCTCGAGCCTTTCAAAACTTTTACCCTTTTTACCTTTCACTGCCAATCTCATTGTTGGACTGTTCCCTGCCTTGAGGGCTTAATTTCTTTACAATAGATTCAACCCAAAATCCTGATTTTTTTGATCAAGACACCCAATGGGACCCCCTTTGGAGCCTTCCATGAAGTTACTCGATTCCATCGTCACTCAATCGGCTGCACTTAAAGCCATCAGAAGAGACCTGCACGCCCACCCCGAGTTGTGCTTCAAAGAAGAGAGAACGGCCCAAACCGTTGCTGACCTCTTGACCCAATGGGGCATTCCCATTCACACTGGCTTTGGCACCACTGGCCTGGTTGGCGTCATCAAAGGAAACAAGGGACAAAGCACTCGCTCCATTGGGCTTAGAGCCGACATGGATGCGCTACCCATGCAGGAATTCAACACTTTCCCCCATGCTAGCCAAAACCCAGGTCGCATGCATGCATGTGGACATGATGGTCATACTGCCATGCTCTTGGCTGCCGCCCAACACTTGTCCCTACACCGCGATTTCGATGGCACCGTGTACTTGATTTTTCAGCCGGCAGAAGAAGGTGGAGGTGGTGCTCGCGAGATGATCAAAGATGGTCTCTTTGAAAAATTCCCCATGGACGCGGTATTCGGTATGCACAACTGGCCTGGACTTGAAGTGGGAAAGTTTGCGGTAAGCCCAGGACCTGTGATGGCGTCCTCGAACGAATTCAAAATCACGATCCAAGGCAAGGGCTCACACGCCGCTCTCCCTCACAACGGCATTGACCCGGTCCTCATCGGCTGCCAACTCGTGCAAGCCTTTCAAACCATCATCACCCGCAACAAAAAACCCATTGATGCTGGCGTCATCTCCGTCACCATGATCCACGCGGGTGAGG